>JADFRD010000060.1 GCA_022561485.1 Fidelibacterota bacterium
TAGTTGAATACAATGGGTTATTTCCTATCAGGCTTGATCTTGCGTTCGATATCGAAGCGATCGGTAATCCTACAATATCCATTGGGACCGGCGAGTCGTCCGATGGGCTGAAGTTTGGATAAGTCAATCCGACCGCCGTCATATATTTCATCAGCGACATGAAAAAGTACAATAGTACCCAAGACGAGAAATCCACTTCCGGGGCTGCCATCGCCCACTTCGATAATTTGGTTTAATTCACACTCAAAAGTGATCTTTGATTCCTTCACCCGCATCACATCTATTTTTTCGCATGGAATCGGTGTGAGGCCGGATTCATCAAATTCACTGATTTCAGGTGGGAATTCGGTGGCGGTGGAAACCATCTCCGGAGCAAAAGATTCGCTCACAATATTTATGGCAAATACACCCGTGTCTCGGATATTCTTTAGAGTATCTTTGATTTCTCCGTCCGTCCCCCGGCGCGCAGGCGAAAATGCAATGGTGGGCGGATTAGAACAAACTCCATTAAAGAATGAGAACGGTGCCAGGTTGTCAATCCCGTCATTTGATTTTGTAGAAACAAATGCGATAGGGCGCGGCACGATAGACCCGATCATTAATTTGTAATTGTCCTTAAAGGACTGTTGTGTGGGATCAATGATCATTTTTTCTCCAGCCATGACCAGGGATATTCGGAATCGTTAATCGGTTTAAATTTGGTTCGAGAGCACATTTTCTTGTCTGTATAACCCGTTGTGCGGAAACTATACCACGCTTTTGATAGAAAGGCATATTATTTTATCCTGTTTTCTAATATTCCAAGTTTTTCAATTTCAAGTTTGACGGTATCTCCTTTTTTCAGCCACCCTCCGGTGTTTTCCGGGCGAAGTTCCAAGATACAACCGGTGCCGACTGTTCCGGATCCAAGGTAGTCACCGGGAACTAGATTCGTATTCATACTTGCTCTCTCGATCATCGCCGGGAAAGAATGATAGAGATCATTCGTATTTCCATCTGATACTAATTGATCATTTACATGGCAAGTCATGCGCAGATGAAGTTTTCCATTTTCATCCCATGCATCCGCAAGTTCGTCTGGCGTCACCATGTAAGGACCAAAACTGGTGGCAAAATCTTTGCCCTTTGCCGGCCCCAAACTCAACGCCATTTCCTCTCGCTGAAGATCACGAGCAGACCAATCATTGCAAATAGTATATCCTGCGATATAATGATCCGCATCTCCTTTTTGAATGCTGGAACCACCATTGGAAATGATAACAGCAAATTCAAGTTCGAAATCCAGTTCTTTCGTATTGTCGGGATAGGGTATTTCCGATCCGTGACCGTAAAGAGCGTTTGGATTGGAAAAATAAAAAATGGGTAATCGATACCAATCAGGATGCATGTCTAATCCCCGGAGTTTACGCGCAGCACGGACATGTTGTTCAAAAGCATAGAAATCACGGAACGTGCTGGGATTAGGAATTGGCGGCAACAATTGCACTTCTTTTTCCAAAATGGCAATGGGTTTTCCACTACTTGAGTGGGAATGGATATTCATTGCAGGTAAAGACGCGTCCAACTCTTTCAATTTTGCGAAATTGGTATTCCAATTTTGCAATGCTTGTTTTAATGTTGAAGGAATCTCAAGAAAATTTAAGTCGCTGTTATTTTCATGGGCCCAAATGGCCGAGCGAATGATATCAATAATATATTCATCTTTTTTAAAGCCGAAGCGAAATTGTGTTCCTTCATCCAGCATGTAGGTGACGAATTTCATAAGATCGCTAATTTCAATTTACAAATTCCCATCCAATTCTTTTTAGGGAGACAATGCTTCATAAATGTCACCAACTTAATAAAGGAAATCATTAGAATTAAGTGTGGTGATCACAAATTTTACCAAATCACTTTAATTTTGTGGAGCATCAAACATCTTTATTTTCCCTATAAAACTTGCTTCAAACTTTCAATATATTTTACATTTTCTTCTATCAGTCCCACCGAGATCCTAATGCAGTTAGGCCAACCAAAAGCAGCGAGATGCCTAACGATTATACCTTTTTCTAAAAGATCCTGGGTGAGTTTTGCAGCCCGTTCATTTGAATCCCATACAGTGGTAATAAAATTTGCTACGGATGTTACATATTGAACATTCAGATTAGATAATTCCGAAGTTAAATATTCCATACCTATTTTATTTAGTTCAATTGTTTCGTTTAAAAATGGTGCATCATCCAGCGCTGCAAAACCGGCAACCTGTCCAAGGAAGGAAGGTTCGAAAGTAACCTTCACTTTCATGAGGTTAAAAATGAGTTCATCATGGGCAAATCCGTAACCAATCCGAGCTCCCGCAAGACCATACGCCTTGGAAAATGTTCTTAACGTAATCACATTGTCATACCGATAGGTCATGGAATCCGGGTAATCTATATTGAATCTTGCGTATTCGAAATAAGCTTCATCTAGAATAATGAGCACCCGTTCCGGAACATGGGCATAAAATGCATCAAATTCATCTCGTTTAATATAGGTTCCCATGGGGTTATCCGGATTGGCAATGTAGATCAGTTTTGTATAGTCGTTTATTTTTTTGGCCATGGATTCTAGGTCATATCGATAATTTTTCATGGGAACCCAGTGAACGTATTTCCCCGAAGCGTTTGCAAGAACCCGAAAACCTATGAACGAATTTTCTGCTGAAATAATTTCATCATCACTCAATAAAAATGTCCGCATAATCGAAGACATGATCCCTTCTGATCCGGCTCCTAAAACGACATTTTCTATTTTTAAATTATACTTATCCGCCAGTTTTTTTCTTAACATATACCCGCTTGCATCCGGGTAGCGGTGAATCTTGTCCATGGCTAGTCTCATAGCAGCAAGAGCCCTCGGCGATGGTCCTAGTGAATTTTCATTCGAAGCCAACTTAATAATTTTAGAAAGACCCAATTCGCGCTGAATCTCTTCTATCGGTTTCCCGGGAACATAATTCGCAAGATTTTTTATATAAGATGGAACGAGAGGCATGATTTGAATTTACGAACAATGGGTTCTAAACTCCGAGCTATGAAAATAGCCAAATCACTGATAAAAGGGGTATTTTTAGAAAGACCCAATCGTTTTATCACCATCATTTCTTTGGGGGATACAATTGTAGAAAGCCATTTACCCGATCCCGGAAGGTTGCAGGAGTTGCTCATTCCGGGTGCAATTGTTTATGCGCTTCCGGCTCCTGAAAATTCAGAGCGAAAAACAAAATATTCTACTGTGATGGTTGAAAACAATGGTGTATTGATTTCATTGGATACTACATTGCCGAACCGTTTTATTAAACATTATTTAAATACAATACCGCTTTTTGCTGATTGGTCAATTATTAAAGCTGAATACACTGTGGGGAACCATCGAATTGATTTTCTATTAAATGATTCTTTTGGAAATGAAGTTTATACGGAAATCAAATCGGTAACATTTGTTGAAAACAAGATTGCAAAATTTCCAGACGCAGTGACAGCCAGAGGTAGAAAACATGTTAATTTATTGGCTAAATTGGTGGAGGATGGAAAACGTTCTCTTGTGTTATTTGTTTGCCAGCGTCCGGACGCAAATGAATTTCGACCCATGTGGAATCGTGATCCTGAATTTGCAAAAGCGTTGAAAAATGCCTATGACGGTGGTGTCAGGATCCATTGCATAACAACCAATATTTCTTTAAAGGAAATGACCTATTCCAATGAAATTCCCGTAAATTTAACTTCGCCCAATGAAGCTTAAATTATTCCGAATGCTATATTGTTTACCTGCCTTAATTACATGGCAATGTGCAGCCATCGGCCCCCCCAGCGGCGGAGCGAAAGATATCACTCCACCAGAGTTACTATCTGTTGATCCACCCAGCGGTACCGTTCGGCTAATGTCACCTGAAATTATACTTTCATTTTCAGAGTATATGGATGAGAAGAGTGTTGAAAAAGGAATTCGAGTTGCACCAGTTTTAACAGGCGAACTTGAAATAAAGTTTAAAGGTGAAAAGATTGTCATAATACTTCCTGATGATATTAAAAAAGATATAACAGTCGTGGTAACATTAAGTAGAGAGATAAAGGATGAACACGGTGTGGAACTATCCAACTCCATCCAATTGGCTTATAGTCTCGGTGACAAAATTGATAAAGGAAGTATTAGTGGAAACGTGGTTGCAGATCAGCCGGCAGCCCTTTATTTATTCCATGATGATGGTAGTGATACATTGCTGTTGTCATCACCGAACTATATTTCCGAAGCAGGAGATGATGGCTCTTTTGCATTTAATTATTTAGCTCCCGGATCGTACCAGATACTGGCAATTGACAGGGGTGTGTCCGGAGCAAAATTGGATCCATTTCGAATGGCTTATGGTGTTTCATCTTTCTCAAATATCATTCTTGATTCCATGCAAACCGGTATTCATTTAAAGCTGCATCAGGAAGATAAACCTTTGCGTTTGCTGCGGGGAGAATGGAGGGACTGGAATTGGGGTCAGATTTATTTTAACAATGAACTTTCTCATAAGATTTCATTTTCAAACTTAAAAATCGGATCAAAGAATTTGGATTGGTTTATTCACCCGGATAATCAATCGGCTGTGGTGGTTATTATTAAAGATTCATTGAACAGCGCCAAAGAATCTATATCTTTTTCATCAATTCAATTGAATGATTTGATGGTACTGGATTCATCAAAAGTGAACGTAACCATACCGTCAATCAGCGATACAAATTCATTAACATTTACCAAGCCGGGGTCTAACATTTCAATTACTCCGGATAAAACCGGACCTAAAGTAGAGTTTATATTTTCTAGACCTGTGGGGGAAGATATCATTAATAATCATGCTGTGAGTCTATTGTTGAATGATTCAATTGATGTTGTAATCGACAAAAACATAACAACTCCGATGAGTATGACTGTTGTACCGCAAGATGGTTGGAAAGCAAAATCATCATACACACTGAAAATTTTTAAATCGGATAGTGGTGAAGTGAAAAATACATTTAAGGATTCTGTTACCACCATTAAAATTTCAACGAATCGAGAACTTGGCTACGGTGGCCTATTAGGATCTGTAATGGGTATTTCGGAGAATTTTGTTGCAGAAATAAATCATGTTGAAAATTCACAATGGAAATTTAAGAGCGTTGTAAATTCCGCCGGTCATTTTGAGTTTTTTGAAGTCCCTGAAGGAAAATACACCATCTCATTATTTGAAGATAAAGACAAAAATTTTTCATATACATTCGGTAAAGCGTTTCCATTTCAACCAAGCGAATGGTTTTATGAATCAAGCGATTCTATTGAAATCCGTGCCAACTGGGATATTGAGATATCCCCAATTTACCTGGAGAGATAAATAATGCATTGTATAGTTATGGCCGGTGGAACCGGCACACGATTTTGGCCTTACAGCAGAGTGAGTAAACCAAAACAAATACTGAAAATAATTGGAAATAATACCATGCTGCAGATGACGATTGATCGGCTGAATAAATGCAAAAAAACGGAAGCAGTTTATATTTCAACACGGATGGATCTTGTTGATGAAATCAAGAAAGATATCGTTGGAGTGCTTCCGGAGAATATGATTGCGGAGCCCAGTGGAAAAAATACAGCACCCTGTATCGGTTTGTCCGCGTTGAAAATCGCCAATATGGATGGTGAAGCGGTCATGGGAATTTTCCCTTCAGATCATTTGGTTGTCGGCCATAGAGCCTTTGAAAAGGCATTGAACCAGGCAGCGAGAGTGGCTATTGAAGATGAAGGTCTTGTCACCATTGGTATTCAACCAAGTTTTCCATCAACGGCCTATGGCTATATCCAATTCGATCCAGAATCAAAAGTGGATAAAATGGATGTATTCCCCGTTCGTACTTTTGCCGAAAAACCTCATTTGAATGTGGCAAAGAGATTCATCGATAGTGGTGATTTTTTATGGAATGCCGGCATGTTTATTTGGAAAGTGGATGTATTTATGGATCAATTGGGGAAACACATGCCGGAATTGTGCAGCCAATTGATCAAAATCGAAAAACGAATTAAAGCCGGAAAATCATTTAAAGATATTTGGTCTGACCTGAAACCTGAATCCATTGATTACGGCCTCATGGAAAAGGCTGACAATATTTTTGTTGTCAAAGCAGAATTTAAGTGGAATGACCTTGGTTCCTGGAATGCGGTTTATGATGAAATGCCAAAGGGAAAAAATGGCAATCTTATTAAAGGAGACGGTGTGGTCATCGACGGAAAAAATAATTTTATTCAAAACGACAATCATTTTACGGCTATCGTTGGCCTTGAGAATATTGTGGTTATCAATACACCTGATGCAACGCTTGTAGTGAATAAAGACAATGTAGAAGATGTCCGCAAAGTTGTAAATTATTTGCAAGAAAAAGACCGTAAAAATTTGTTGTGAGCGTTAAGCCTGAAAAATTGTTAACCCTGTTCGAAGAGCTGTCGGTTAAACTGAATATAAAATTGGTGCATGCAAAAGGGAGTTTTGAAGGCGGCTCATGTGTATATAATAATCAGGAATATATTGTTATTAATAAATCAAAACCTATTGAACAACGGTTAAAGGTGCTGGCGACTTCATTTCATTATAGAGATTTATCTGATAAATATCTTGTTCCTGTTTTGCGGTATTATATTGAAGAGGTGACTGTCTGACTATAAATGGTTAGAACAGCTTGATTTGCTGAAATCAGATCAGTACACATGAACCCTTTTGGTGCATACAATATAAAATGTTAATAATCACATAATTAGTTGAGGTAAGATCATGAAACAATATGCAACTGCTGATATACGAAATTTTGCATTGGTTGGCCATGGCGGCAGCGGTAAAACCTGTTTAAGCGAAGCAATGCTTTATAACAGTAAACAGATCAATCGCATGGGCACAATTGAAGGCGGAAACACCATATCCGATTATCATCCGGGTGAACAAAGCAGGCAAATTTCCATTCACGCCACTCCGATGGTCACTGAATGGGACGATAAAAAATTTAATTTCATAGATACTCCCGGCTACGCTGACTTTATTGGTGAAGCGTTAAGCTCTTTGGCTGTGGTGGATATGGCGGTTGTTGTTATCAGTGCTGTCAATGGCGTTGAAGTGGGTACTGAACAAGTGTGGGAACACGCATCTCATAATGATATCCCCAAAATAATCGTTGTTAACGGATTGGATCGGGAACATGTCAATTTTAATAATATCCTGAATCAATGTAAAGAACGGTTTGGTCATAATGTTTTTCCCATGCAGATGCCGGTGACCACAGGTCCCGGGATGAATAAAATTATTGATGTGTTACGTAGTAAACTCATCGAGTACAATACGGATGATTCCGGAAAGTATACTGAATCAGAATTACCGGAAGATTTGCAATCTCAGGTCAATGAGTTACATCAGAGCTTAATTGAATATGTTGCTGAATCAGATGATTCACTTCTTGAAAAGTTTTTTGAACAAGGTAACCTGTCTGAAGAAGAAATGCGCGATGGTATTCACGCCGCTGTTCAAAACCAAACGTTTATACCATTATTTTGTACAGTAGCAACATCGAATATTGGAGTTTCCAGACTGATGGACTTTATTTCCAAATATGGTTCTTCTCCTGTGGATAGAGCCCAAATTTCAGCTCTTGATGCCAATACCGGCGAAGAAACGACTGTTGACCTTTCCGGAAAGGATCCGGTTCTTTTTGTATACAAAACAATTGCGGAAGGCCACGTCGGCGAACTGTCATTTTTTAGAGTGTACTCCGGTCGCGTAAGCACAGGAGATGACCTTTACAATACTGACCGTGACCAGAATGAACGTTTTGGTCAGTTATTCATAATGAATGGGAAGGAACGCTCCAATATAAGTGAATTGGCTGCAGGCGATTTAGGTGCAGTTGTAAAACTAAAAGATACTCATACCGGCAATACCCTTTGTGGATCAAGATCTCGTGTAAAATTAAAGACCGTTACTTATCCGAATCCTAATATTCATGCTGCAATTGAAATCCATGCCAAGGGAGATGAGGAAAAGGTAGCCGTTGGCCTTTCTACGCTCCACGAAGAAGACCCAACATTTATTTATAGAGTTGATTCAGAATTAAAGCAAACAATCATTTCAGGTCAGGGGGAATTGCATTTGCAAGTGCTTCATGATCGATTGAAAAGGCGTTTTGGGGTTGATATAACATTAAAAGAACCCAAGATTCCGTATCGTGAAACAATCTTCGGAAAGGGTGAATCAAAATACCGTCATAAAAAACAAAGCGGCGGCGCCGGACAGTTTGCTGAAGTTTGGATGCGCGTTGAACCGAAACAGCAGGGCGAAGGTGTGGAGTTCGCTAATTCACTCGTGGGGCAAAATGTAGACCGCGTTTTTGTAGTATCCGTTGAAAAAGGTGTAAACGCTGCATGCGAAGAAGGCGTGTTAGCCGGGTATCGCATCGTTGATCTGAAAGTGGAATTTTATGATGGAAAACAACACCCGGTAGATTCTAAAGATATTGCATTCCAAATCGCTGGTAAGCATGCATTTCGGGAAGCCTTTATGCAGGCCCAGCCGGGTATACTGGAGCCAATTATGAATATTGAAGTGAAAGTGCCTGAAGATCATATGGGTGATGTTATGGGAGACATTTCCGGACGTAGAGGAAAAATTATGGGTATGGATTCTGATGGCGCCATGCAGATTATCAAAGCTCAAGTTCCACAGGGAAACCTTTATAACTATTCTACAACATTACGATCATTAACCGGTGGAAGAGCATGGCATTCCGAAGAATTCAGTCATTATGAACAAATGACAAAAGATATGGAAAATAAAGTAGTGGCTAAGTCGAAAAAAGATGAGGAATGATGGTAGCTTGTGGAGTGGTAACTGGTGGAACGGTAGCTGGTGGAACGGTATCTTGGAAAATGGAAGATGTTAACGGAAGTTGTAAACTGTGAAGGATGAAACTAAAAGGCTACTTGAAAGAACATTTAACTTTGGTGTTAATTACTTATTGTTTTTGGATAACCTGCCAAAAAAGGAAAAATATAGAGTCTCAAAATATCAATTGGCAAAATCATCTACATCGATTGGGGCGAATTATGAAGAAGCTCAAGCCGGCGAATCAAAAAAGGATTTCACACATAAAATTGGAATTGTTCTAAAAGAAACTAGAGAAAGTAATTATTGGTTAAGAATAATTAAGGCTGTATCCAAAAATGACAAAAATGTTGATTCAATTACTTTGTAGAAATTGATTACAGAATCCATTGAACTCAAAAAAATATTCACCACCATTAAAATAAATTCGCAAAAATGATTTTAGCGATTTTCAACAATCAACCATATTCCATCAACCATATTCCATCAACCATGTCCCATCTTCCATGAAAAAGCTTTGGGCTCCATGGCGGATCGAATACATTCGATCTGAAAAAGAAAAAGGGTGTATTTTTTGTGATAAACCGAAAAAGGGTAATAACAGGAAAATGCTTATTCTTCATCGTGGTAAACTTGCATTTGTCATGATGAATTTATTTCCATATAATAATGGCCATATATTGATTGCTCCGTACACCCATACAGATCATTCGAATAATCTATCTCCGGAGGAACGATGTGAAATTATGGAACTGGCGGATGCCACTATGAAGATTATTAAAAAAGTGATGAAGGCGGAAGGATTTAATTTTGGAGCGAATATCGGCAGCGTCGGCGGCGCGGGGATTGAAGAGCATATTCATTTTCATGTTGTTCCACGTTGGAAAGGTGACACAAATTTTATGCCGGTAGTAGGGCATACAAAAGTGATGGTCCAGGGTTTACTGGAGACTTTTGACTTACTGAAACCTGAATTTGACCAACTGGGATAATATTATTTGGTTTGCTGTTATAGATTGATTCGGAGTTTCGTAAGCTCCAATTGAGTAAAAAAAGGTGACAAAATTATGCTGACATCACAACATACCTGGATACCATATTTGTATTTGTATGGCGTGGGTGGTTTGTTCTTTTTATTGGGCATGATCATAATTCGCAAAAGCGGATCTATTGATCTTAGGCGAAAATCACATCGTATGTGGAACCGGGTACTGATTTTTGGGTTTTTCTGGTTTATGGTCATTCACGCGATTTTAATCTATGCAGCATTGAATTGGTAAGCGATGGATACATTTCATAATATCGGAACATCCACCGACTGGATCGTCATGGTAATATATTTTATGGTGATCATGTTATTCGGCAGTTATTTTGGCCGTTACACTCGCAATACCGCAGATTTCTTTTTTGGAGGCAGACGATTCGCCTGGTGGCTGATTGCCATGTCAATTGTGGCTACCGGCGTTGGCAGCCATAGTTTTGTAAAATATTCCGCCAAGGGTTTCGAGCATGGATTCTCATCATCCATGACCTATATGAATGACTGGTTTTTCGTACCATTCTTCCTGTTTGGTTGGTTGCCAATCATTGTTTATACCAAAGTGCGCTCCATTCCGGAGTATTTTGAAAAACGATTCAGTCCTTCCGCGCGATTTCTGGCAACAATTCTACTGATGTTGTACATGATCGGCTATATCGGAATTGGCTTTTTGACGCTTGGTAAAGCTATTTTACCCATGATGCCGGAAGCGTTAACCGTGCTGGGTACCAGCGTTGATATTACCCTTATGCGGGCGATAATTGTGATCGCTATTATTACCGGGATTTATATCACTTTTGGCGGGCAGACAGCAGTTATTTTCACCGATTTACTGCAGGGATTTATCCTGTTATTCGCGGGACTGTTACTGTTTGTCCTCGGTATTGATTATATTGGTGACTTTGGCATATTTTGGAAGCTATTACCGGTAGAATGGAAATTGCCCCTGGCTCATTATAACCAACCGTCCAGCTTTAATTTTGTGGGCATCTTCTGGCAGGATGGCGTAGCCGGATCAATCGGGTTCCTGTTCATGAATCAGGGTTTGATCATGCGGTTCATGGCCACCCGCAGCGTAAATGAAGGACGAAAAGCGGCGGCTGTTAACATTTTGTTTATGCTGCCTATATCGGCGATTGTAGTCGGTAACGCTGGTTGGATCGGAAAAGCAATTGCTGTTGCTGATCCTAGTGTTGTGTCACCCAATACTTCCCCGGATCAGATATTTGTGGTTGTTGCCAGCATCGTGGCTATGCCGGGTGTTTTCGGGTTTATAATGGCTGCATTGACTGCGGCATTGATGTCTACCGTTGATACTTTGATTAATGCTACGGCAGCTATTTTTATCAATGATGTTTATCGGCCTACTAAGAAATTTCTGCAAAGAAAACAAAAAGAAAAACCGGTCGACGATAAAAAAGAATTGTTTGCTGCGCGAATCGCCTCCATTGTGATTACTGCAACTGGTGTTCTGGCAGTGCTGGCTTTTAAAAATTTCCCAACAGTTTATGAAGCCCACGGCTTTTTTCACTCTACATTAACGCCACCGCTGGTTGTGGCAATTTTTCTGGGAGTATTCTGGAAGAAATTCACTCCGGCTGCGGTGATGGCAACCTTTATAGGGGGAGTAGCTTTAATGATGATGGGAGCCAGATATCCCGGAATTTTAATCGCACCTTTTGATCACGGAATCGTAATGAACCCGGATCATCCCTATTCGTATATCCGCGCTTTGTATAATATGCTGATGTGTTTCGGTGTCGGCGTCCTGATAACATTTACAACGCAAATTCAGAAGAATGTTGTCGCCGGCCTTAAGAGAGTCCGTAACCATAAACAGATAGGTTACGGAATCGTTGGCCTGAATGTCATACTGTTTGTGATGGTTGCCTTGAATACCGGTTCGTTCTCCTTCTTAATGAGTGCGGCTATATTTATTGTACTGACAGTACCGGTGGTTGTTACTTATTTTGGTCATTATGATGAGGTTTATCATACCGTTGGTTTAACATCCTGGACGATGGAAACTGCCCGCGAGCGATTTAAAGGCAGCAAGGTAAATGATCGCGAAGGTGATATAGTTGAGTTGCATTGGAGAATAGCCGATGGTGAAGGTGATATCGTTCGTTTGTCTGAGAATGACATGCAGAGAATGAAGGCTAATCCCGGTGATTTGCTCTATCTTTGCGACAAGCGTAAATGGCTGGGCGGTCTGAAGTCCATCCATGCTGTATTTGGCGAACCTCATGCAAATGATGGCACAATTTATATCACTGATGAACAACAAAAAAGTGGCATGTTTATGGCTGGGCGCATATTAACGGCAGAAAAGGAAATGTAGCTTTGAGGGGTAATTAAAGTACAATAAATTTGCCAGCTTTTTTTAATCCAAAAATTAATATTCCGGAGTAGTCCCGATTTGTATCGGGACGAGTGGCTGTTATCCCGCAAGAGCAGGATGGAGGTTTGAGTCCGGAAGAACATACGATCCGGAGTAGCTCAGTTGGTAGAGCGAGTGGCTGTTAAAATAGCAGCTTTCCCGAGTAATCGGGATTGAAAAATTGGGTGAATTCAGGGAAACCTAAATACGCTTAATAGCGGATAAGGCAATCCTGAGCCAAGTCGACCGAATAGGTTATGAATGTAGGTCGGAAGGTGCAGAGACTAGTGGATGAGGAAACCTAACCAATAAATCCCATTAGCGCCCGACACCCTATTCTCGATATTTTGAGAAGGGTGATGAGATAGTCCAGTCCTATTAGAAATATTAGGGTAAACTGTAACCACCAGGTCGGGGGTTCGAGTCCCTCCTCCGGAGCAAAAAAGCCTTTCCGCCTTCTGGCGGGGAGGCTTTTTTACTATCTGGGTAAATACGGAGTCCCTGCCCGCCGAAACGAAGTGTAGGAGGGCCTCCTCCGGAGCTTTTTCCAAGGCTGTCGCGTGCTGGTTTAGGTATTCAACATGAAAGTACCCTTCCCAAGAAGTATGCGCTCCACCAAAACTATCCAAACCCCTTCAACCCGGTCACAACGATTCACTATGAATTACCGAAACGATCAGACGCGCTGATAACCATATACGACTTACTTGAAAAGAAAGTGACTACTCTGCTATCAGAAATACAGGATACCGGGTATAAATCAGTTATTTGGAATGTATCCAATGTCTCAAGTGGAATGTATTTCTACCAAATGCGTGCCGGTGAGTTTTTACAGACCAAGAAGATGATATTACTAAAATAACTCTCTACTGATATACATGGAAAGCGGGGTGGTTTATCCACCTCATCTATTGAGTCTCCATCATTTTATTATTTATTGTTCCAAATTTCATTCGCTTTTTCGACTCTTTTTGGAAGAAGTTTGAATAATAATTTTGCTACGGCATTTGAAAAAACATACGTTTTATCTCCAATCGTTATTTGGTGATTCCCACCCATGACATCTGTTTTTCCTGTGCTAACAGCAAATGCACAATGTCCGTCATATTCAAGATGTATATTCGTATTATCGTTACTCATTGTTTTGATTCCAATCGTTAATTAAGTTATTCCGTCTTTTGCCTTTGTCGGACGTCTCTCCAATGTGGCTTCTGCAACCTCAAGCACTGTGATTGCCTCTGCAATTTAATAGTTTTCATCGATATTCGTTGCCGGAATGTTAAACCAAAATACGATTATTTCCTCGGATTCGTTAAACGGGTCGACTTTAAACATTCCCAAATGCCTGGACAATTCACTATTAGTTCCGTTGATTTGATCCATCAACGTCGTGTAATTATTAAACCGGTCCAAATTTCGTTACTTTGAGTTTGAAATTCTTCCAAGTGATATTGTACTTTGGTGTTGTGTGGGTAACAACAGCAGATTCCCTTTTGTATTTTTATTTTAGCCATTTAATCTTATATTTCAATCACTGGATGCAGTACTATATATATGGCTTGGTGGAATTTAATGCAATATTCAGATGATTTATAGTACCTACTCCTCGATAATCTATAATAAACCAAGGAGATAAGTTAAATGAAGATCATAAAACTATTATTAATACTACTGGTTTCATTTAGTTTCATATTTGCGCAAGAATCACCGGCAAAAACCAAATTGTTTGGGATCAATCCGTTTGGCTTGCTATTAAACATATATTCAGGTCATTACGGAATGATTATAAACAACGGTGCCAATGAACTAAACTTTCCATTTTTCTATTGGCAACCGCTTGATGAACTAACTATTATAGGTGGTGGTGCGAAGTACCGCATTTACAAAAATGGAAATGGGAACGGATTATTCTACGGCGGAACAGTTAGCGTGATGTCCATCAGTTGGGATTATGAAACGTTTGACTTCGACGAAAACTTCAATCTTGTGACAACAACAGAAACCATAACCGGTGTTACGTTTACACCGGGTGGTGAAGCAGGATACCGCTGGTCTTGGGATAATAGTTTTACATTGGCTCCAACTCTCGGTGCAGGATTCACTATTGGTAAAATCGAAGCAAGCGATGGCTCTGAAGCAGATTTTGGTAGTAGCGGATTGACTTGGAGTATTGGTATAGGTTTAGCATATATGTGGTAGGACACTACGCCTAACCCGCAGTCCACTAGACGCCGAAAACGTACAGCGTGATTTCGGGAGTTTTGAGATTAATGATGATTAATAGTCATTGCGAAAGTTCTGATGACAGAATTTCGACGAAGGTGACCAAATTATTATGTTCCAAATAGGCCAGACCGGTTTCTAGGTGAAGCACTTGCTTCAGTCGTATCATGGACCCGGTAAATCCATATTTTCCAGAATAGTAATGATTTGCTGTGCCCCGGCAGTATTCGTACGCTGTGACAACCCAATGTAGAAATGTGAACCCACCATCATAATATCCCCGGCCTCCACCGTTCCGGGCAATTGCACCATTTCAACATTGGAATAAAAATCCGAAATAATTTTTTTAATTGCGATCGTTTCACCTCTCCGTGATGGAGCACCGGGATTGGTGATGATGGCACAATTCTTGGTAAGTAGGGCCACATCCTCGATAAAGGTTGAATCAGGATAGTGCTCATCCGCTTCTAGGACTAGAACTTCTAATCCACATTCTTTGAGAGCACGAGCATATTCAGCATGTTGAATTATGGCTTTTTCATAATTTGGTGTACCCAATTCTGCAGTAGTTAGCCCATGGATTATACTTTTGCCGGGAGATCGTAGAATTGCTTGGTTTAACATCAGGTCAATTTATTACATGAAGTGTAATTTTTAG
>JADFRD010000133.1 GCA_022561485.1 Fidelibacterota bacterium
TATTTTTTGGAACTCCGAAATTCAACAATAGAACCATTGATTGATGGTGTTTGAATTGCAACTGTTTGCCCGGTAACCTGCGAAAAAAGTGTGACTGCTAAAAAAATGTTGATTCGTGTGAATTTTATTACCATTTCCATTCGCATTTTAAAATTAGTGCTCTCCGAGTAGAACAAAATGGAGTAATTATCTTCCCCTTAGACCGGATATGGCAAAAGTATCAATCGCGCTGGAGACCTGGACATTTAATGCCGATGATATGGAAGTTACTTGATAATAATATGTGGAACCGGTAGCCAAGTCAATGAGCATTATACTGTGAGATAATTGCTCGTCTAAATCTACAACTTGTGAATCCAAATTAGTGGTAGTACCGTAATCCATAATACTGTTTCCAATTATGTTCGTATCCCAGGTAATGAGAACCTCCGTCGATGAAATAAGCTCAACCATTGGTCCCATTACTATATTAATTTCCCCGGAGCTAGTGATAAAGCTGTCAATCACACTCGATGCCTGTGCATTTAATGCCGACGAAATGGAAGTTACCCGGTAGTAATACGGCGTATCGGGAGTCAGGTCAGTAAGAACAATACTGTGTGATATTTGCTCCTGCGCATCCATAACCTGAGAACCCAAATCAGAAGTTATTCCATAGTCTACAATGCTGTTCCCAGCAATATCCGTATCCCAAGTGATCTGTACCTCTACCGGTGAAATTAATTCAACCACCGGTTGGGAAATAATGCTGATAATACCTTCTATGGTTGTGAAAGTATCAATCACACTCGCTGTCTGGACATTTAAAGACATTGATGCCGAAGCTACCCGGTAATAATATATTGTATCAGGAATAAGGTCGGTGAGAGTGACTCTATGGAATTTCCCTTCTTCATTATCAATATAGGAAGAATCGAGGTTATTATTAGTACCATACTCTACCATGCTATTACCCAGTATATCCGTATCCCAACTAATAACAACCTCAGTCGGCGCAATAAGCTCAACTATTGGACCGGTAACTATATTTATTACGTTTTCACTGGTTCTAAAACTATCAATCTCACTGGAGACTTCCGTGTCGAAAGACGATGATATTGAACTAATACGATAGTAGTAAGTTTCATTGAAATCTAAATCCGAGAGAATAACAGCATGGGACTGCCGTTCCTCATTTTCAATATGGGTTGAATCCAAAGTGACGTCAAGCCCATACTCTACAATGCTGTTTCCCGGTACATCCGTTTCCCAGATGATTAGGACTTTATTCGATGTTAATAAGTTTACTGACGGACCGGCAACTATTGCAGCACTTAGTTTTTCATCTTTAACACAACTCAAGAAAAGTATTAATTGAGTGGCAAAAATAAAAAAACCTTTAAAAAATCTCACACTAATCTTACGCCTATCTATCTTGTACCAGTGAATAAACCGGTGATTGATCATTAATATGGTGTTCCTTAATATTTTAGCGACCGTTACCAAATGTTTATTGATTATTATTATCATTCTCACTTTATCATTGATAATTTTCGAACGTGCCTTACATTTGCTGCCTCGAACTGAATAAAATATACACCGCTGGCCGCAGGTACTCCAAACTTATCCCTGCCCCTCCAAATGACTTTATGAAAACCCGGCATGATAAACTCATCTTTAAGAACAATGACTTCACGTCCCAACAGATTATAAATGGTTATTTTTATACGGCTTTCCTTAGCCAATGTAAACGGAATCAACGTAGTTGAATTAAACGGATTGGGATAGTTTTGTAATAGAGCTGTTTGTTCGGGTAAAAGGTAAACCGGTTGGGAATGTCCTCCAATTTTTAATAAAGCGAATCGCCCGCTTGTATGGATAGTTCCTTCAAGCGTTGTGGTTTTAATATTATAGAAAGTCTCTATAGGCTGCCATCCGTCAAGAGTTTCCTGGTACAACGAAACCTCAGCACCTTGGGATGGTTTTAGTCCAAAATCCAACAAATTGAAGATAATTTTTACCAAATTCTCCGAATCATGACCGGGAAGAAAAACAGAATAAATTTCACCGATCATTTCAGCTGGTAAAACAAACCTTGATTCATTCAGTCCTGTACCGATACTAATGAATTGTAGGCTATTGGTTGTATCGGAGAAATGAACCAGTCTAACATATCTATCCGGAGAAAATATACTGCTGTCGGTCTGTGTACCCTGAATATTTAAAAGTAATGTATCGGTCGTACTGTTTCCGGCAATATCGGTCATTCCAAAGGTAATTCTGTGAATCCCATCCCTATCAATTCTTATATTGGATCGGTAGATATTGTTGTTAATATTACAAAATTCAGTTTCCCGAACGCTATCATCCACGCTAACAGTCATATTATTAACTGGTTCATTCGGGAAGATATAAAGATCCAAATCATTATTTGCTAATGGATTGACTACTAACCGTGCATTTACAAAAGGCGGCAATTGGTCGTTAATTCTAACGGCTTTAATTATAAAATCACGGTGATCCCCGCGAGATAATGAAAATGAATGGGAACCATATTTGACAATATTTTCATATATCAATGTATCCTCGGAAAAGAGGGATAATTTTACTCCACCGGGGACATTATTGATATTCGGCCATTCGAGTGTCCAGTCACCTGAAACACCAACATCCTGCACTCTCATCTTCCAGATTTGTTCATCCCATGTGTTGCTGCGAAAGTCATAATCCAACTTTACCGGATTTTCAGACCAGTATACTTCTGAATCCAAAGGATCATCATGGGGAAAGAAGAGAGCGCCAAACCGTGGAATCATCGGTGTAAAATAATGAGCATCAAGTCCGTCGAGTTGGTTGGAGGATAGTTTGGACACCCCTATCCTATTTCCAATATCGGTGAATTTTCCACCGACAGCAGCCAATTTAAAATCAAGCAGCCAATCCATATCAGGAATTATTCCGGCTGATCTATCGTTTTGAATTTCAATCCCGTCCAGATTAACAAAAGGTCGGCTTGGAGCAATTAATTTTGGCAGTATTATTTTAGGAAAGATCAGCTCCAAATCTTTCCCAAATTCGATTTGATTGAACCAGAAACCTCCCCATGTACTAATTGTATCGGATAGTGAGGATGCATCCGGTGTGATAACATCATACTCTTCATTCTCAAAATCCCATATATAGGCATAAGCGCTTACCCAACCGGCAACAGCGGCATCCAGAATAGACAAGGTCTGGGCGCCATCGGTAACCAAAGTATTGGACCAGTCTATGGTGCGATTAGCAGGATTGGCCATTAAATTAAGACCGTTTACACCTGCAGATGGAGGTGGTTCCACACCAACTGTATCAGGATAATTAAGGTTCAGGGCTCCTGTTACATCAATGGTTGGACTTTCATTTACATCTTGGATAAGCCAAAACCCAAAGCCAGGGGCAAAGTCAGGGGGATCGAGACCGATGATCCCATCGGGACCGTCCTCTCCGTAATAAGCATAGCCTTCTTGAGCAGTATTCCAACGGCTTAAACGCCAGTTAAAACCATCAGGCATTTGTCCGCCAAAATCATCCCCTACTACGGCAAACGGATCGGGATCTTCGGGAACAACCGGTACTCCCCACATCATCCACTTTTTTCTTGGGAAATCAGGATACTCTAACGTAACGATAGTTGGTATATCTAATACTCCATAAATCTTCCCATTCGTGATTGTACCATTCATCGTGTATATCGAAACATCCGCTATCAAATTACCGCTGGATGAGGTACCACTGGTGTATATCATCACGCCATTACGCTTGTACAAAATCGCGCTGCCCTGCCGCTCCACACGCAATATGTCTCCCACACTATAACTACCAAAATTACCCTTCCGGTGGCCATTCTCGTACAC
>JADFRD010000134.1 GCA_022561485.1 Fidelibacterota bacterium
AGCTGACTTGCTTTTTTTGAGTCAATCCTTTCTTCAAGAGCCAATACCCCTACGGCTATCAGAGGTAATCTAGTGCAGTAAAGCTTTGCAGCAGGGGAGGTTACTTTATCTCTGAGACTATCTAACCGGGAAGGAACTAGCATCATCCTTTTTGCAACATAGTCGATCACAATTGGAAGCGCTAGTGCAATATCGTGGTATTCCTCGTCTTCATCTGTTGTGGGCAAAGCATACATTGATATATCAAGCAATTCTATATAGTGTTCGCATGCACTATCAACCATACCTGTGGGAATTGTCCTGGTTATGGCAATGATCAGTTCAATGGCACATTTCGCTAGGAGGTTGTCAATTTGCTCTGTGTCCGTTGAACTGGTATATTTCTGGCGCTGCAGTTTTAGTTTTTGAATTTGAGTTGGGAGCAAACTTAATCCAACGGCAAGATTTCCTCTTAGCCTAGCCTCGCGAACTTGGGAAAGCACGTATCTTATGCTATCAAGCTCAAAACTAGAATCGATATTCTTAAATCCTTTTTTTCTACTGTAAATTGTGGATTGAATACTTCTTTTTTCTCTTTGTTCTCGGTTTTTTTAGACTTTTTTTGATTTTTCATTTTTTCAATTTTTAATTTGACAATACTAATTTACTAATTTCTTTCTTTACAATAGGGCATAACTTCTTGCTATACCCAATATTACGTTTAGCGGGTTTAATCTCCATTGTGTTTTATCCGGTATATTGCAGGTTAAGTCCAACGAATGCGTTTTTTTCTTTGGAATGTGAGTGAGAATCGGGTAGGATAATGAGTCCCTTTGGTTGTCATGGGTGCAATGATGAGCTTTTGTGAGGAAAAAAAATCATTAATTCATCAATTGTCTTTTCTGCTTGAAATCATAAAGCCAATCGAAAGCACCTTTTGTTTTATCCCACAAACTCCAAGTGTCCTTCACGCAGGCAATTGCTTCATTCTCATCTCCCCTTCCAATATATTCGGGTAATTCTTCAGGCATTTTTTTATTTCCAAGCATATAGTCCACTACATGTTGGTTACATCTGAATGCTTCTAAAAGGGTATTCTCGGAATTTTTGGATACCCCTTCTTTTTTAAATGAATAAAGTGCCAGATTATAAATCCAAACAGCGCTTGCATCATCTTCAAATTCTTTCAGTAGGTTTTCATAATCTTTATTATTATTCTGTTTGAGTAATAAGGTTGCGAGCAAGTACCTGACACCTTGATTATCATTTGGATTAAGTTCTAACATTTCCTGATACTCATGAATGGCTTTATCATTTTCTCCAAGAGCTTGTAAACAATCTGCAAGGCCGGCTCTTGCTCTCATATAGGGTCTTGTTTCAAATATCCCCCAAAAATGTCCTTTATTATCTATAAACATTTTCTTCCCGAGTGATTTTTTACCTGTTTCAACAGCTATTTCGTAAAAGTCAATTGATTTATTAATATCCGGTTCTATTTCAGCAAAATAAATATATGAATCGGCATTATCGGGATCAAGCTTCATTGCTTTAGCTATGAGTTTTTTCCCTTCTGAAATAGGTAAATCATATGCTTGATAAATTAAATCTTGTGCTTGTTCCTTTTTGCTTTCACCCATGGGAGTGCTCTCTAATTTTTTACCCATTAAATTATTAAGATAATTTTCCAATTCAGCTTGGGATTTAAAATCTTGTTTTCCAATTTCATTAAAGATATTTGCAAACTCCTTTTCCACACTCATTCTGTTGATATCTTTCTTTTTTGCCATAATTAATCCTCTATTTCTTTAAAATTATAAGGCCCTAAATTTATATTAAAAAGGTTTACACTCTAAAAGTAAAATAAAGCGTTCCCGTCTGTTGGGGTAGGCAAGCTATGGGGTCCGCTTCTTAATATATCAACGATTCCTTTTGATCGAAACATATCTTGAAATTTCTTCATAATCCTTTTTTGTATTCATGTTCCAAAATCGTTTATCATTCCCAAATTTTATATTGATTGAATCAAGCTTATCTATCAAAGAATATAAACTGTAATTTGCATTGTGAATCGCTGATTCAACGAAAGGAAAAATTTTCTTATGATAAAACGCGCAGGTCCCTTGTGCCTTGTCATTCGCAAGAGGAACAATTGCGTCAGTATCATGACTTCTGGCTATCCACAATTTTTGTAAAATATTATTGCTAATTAATGGCAAATCACAAGAGAGAAGCAGGTTCCAATCTGTTGTCGTATACTTCAGCGCTGTATATAATCCGTTAATGGGAGCTTGGATTTCCAACTCGTCTTGAATGAATGGTATTTTGAGATCTTCCGGTTTCTTCTTTCCAATAACGAACCGATGTTCAAAATCGATGCACGCATCCCACGTGCGATCCAAGATAGATTTTCCTTCAATAACAGCCTGCCATTTGGGTGAACCAAATCGTTCACTTTTCCCTCCAATTAGTATAAATGCAGATGCTTGAATCATAGCAGAATTTCCGTTAAAATAGGTGTTTTAACATAGTGTTTGTTTTATATAGTAAAATCACTATATTCATCGCCATATGGTTGGCAACCAGACAAATATTTCACCGGAGTTTATTCAGAAAGCTGCGCGAATTTTAAAAACGCTCGGCCATCCGGACCGTATCAAAATAGTTGAATTTCTGGAAGATGGCGAAAAGACTGTGGGGCAGATCCACCGGGAACTGGATATGCAGCAACCTATCGTTAGCCAGCACCTGAAAGTGATGAATGACCGGGGAATCGTCACGCATCGGCAGGAAGGCACGCGCTATTTTTATTCATTGGCCAATGAACTCATCGTGAATATTTTAAATTGTCTAAGCGAATTCCAGGAGAAACTGAATTCAGGCGAATGGAATTTTTAATTTTAATACATCAAGTAACCAAAAGGAAGCCGTATGAACAATATTGCATATGATCAGGAATTGGATTGCAAAGGGCTAAATTGCCCACTGCCAATTCTAAAAACAAAAAAACAAGTAGATGCCATGGAAATTGGACAAGTCCTGAAAATGGAATCAACAGATCCCGGATCTATTAGTGATATGAATGCATGGACTAAGCGAACAGGGCATGAACTAATATCCCATATAGAAGATGGTGGTATTTACACTTTTTATGTCAAAAAAACCTGATCGGGTTTTTTATTATCAACACTTAATTTCAAACACACAACTTAGGAGTATACTATGAGTGAAACTAAAAAAATGGCCCTCATTGCATCCCAAGGTACCCTGGATTGGGCTTATCCACCTTTTATTTTGGCATCTACTGCCGCCGCCATGGACATGGAAGTACAAATCTTTTTCACATTCTATGGCTTAACATTGCTGAAAAAGGAAATCAAAGCAAAAGTAGCTCCCCAGGCAAATCCATCCATGCCCATGAAAATGCCATTTGGACCAAAGGGTTTCCAGAATATCAATTGGCCTATGCCTAATATCCTTATGGGGAATGTTCCGGGTTTTGAAACGATGGCTACATCGCTCATGAAAAAAACCTTCAAAAACAAGGGGGTAGCAACCATTGAAGAACTGAGAGATATTTGTTTGGAAGCCGGGGTTAAATTCATTGGCTGCACAATGACAATGGATGTTTTTGGTTTTGATAAAGACGAATTTATCGATGGTGTTGTTGTAGGCGGTGCTGCCACATTCCTGGAATTTGCCGTCGAAGCAGATATTCAACTGTTTATCTAAAAAACTGGATTGATGGAATAATGGAATATTGGAATAATTAAGGGAATTCGATGTCTGACGAAGGAAAAGTGACCATATTTATGACTTCAGGTCCGGAAACGCCCCAGCGGTGTGCTACGCCATT
>JADFRD010000061.1 GCA_022561485.1 Fidelibacterota bacterium
CCTGCTTCGAATAGAAGGTTATGTCTTGCTTCAAGATTATTCCATTTATGGAATAAAAATGAACTGCCACCATAAAAATAATGGTAAAAATACTTTAATCCCACACCTATACCAATTTCTAGGTCAGGATCACCACCCCATTTTTTAGGATATGTATATAGGTATGTATCAAATATGGCATTGATTGACAAATTTTCTTTAAAAAAGTATCCCAATGTCGGTACAAACGATAAGATTGATATAGTTTCTTCTCCTTCAATATAATTTCTTTGCCAGCTCATACTTCCTGAAACACTTAACGTTTTAGTATCAAATTGACCATACGTGACATTAATAATAATAAATATTAATATTGCTGTTTTTAGTATTTGAGGCATAATAATAATCCCTGATTTTAAAGTTGGACTTTTCATGTGTGAAAAATTATTTCTCAATTCTTAATTAAAAATATCTATTAGAGAATATTTTTTTACACCTATATGCCATTCTCCAGCATAATTAGAAAATGAAAACCATATTATTAATGTTTGATTATTAATTAATCCACTGCTTCTGTAAATCTTTTTACTGAGAAAATAACTATTTGAGTTTTTTAATATAGGTTTTTTGATAAAGGACCACTCAATTAAATCTGTACTTGTTGCTAAATATAAATTTGAATCATTATAGGGTCCAGAACAAAGCATGTAATATTTATCTGGTCCAGTAAACACGTCGATATGCCAAGGTATTAGTTCCCCAGGAAGTTTAGTATTGATATTCTGTAACGAATCTTTATCCCAAAAAGTCCCATTCACACTTGTTAAAAACTGGATCGGATGACCTGGTAGACTTATATTGACGTAAAACATATAAAATTTATCATTCGTCTGAAGTACAGCAGGAGACACAATAAAATGATCGCCATTATGTAAATCATAATGTATTAGACGTTCTTTATCCCAGTTTATACCATTTTGGCTTTTAAGCATCATTACATTTTGGGAATCTGGTTTTATTGTTTCTAAATAGTAAATGAGAAATGTTTCTAATTCATCTATATATATTATATCAGGATCATCATTGTGGCCATCCTTTGGGTAGTCCACTAGCGGATTTAAGCCAATTATTTCTTCATAAAAATCAAAACCATTCTCACTTACAAGAATACTTGGATTCTCGAATTTATCATTTGAATTCGGATATGGGGTCATTGTAAGATAAAAATAATGACCATTTAAACCATCTTCAAAAAAAAGAATATCGGGATGAACGGCTTGATTCGAACCATCATATGTCGGGATATTTAAAATTCGCAGGTTAGGAATATCTTTAAAAATTGTACTATTATTTTTTTCTGGATTAAAAATATTATTTTCAACGCATGAAAAATTCGTAATAGATAAAAACGTCAGAAAGATACTCATTCTAAAATACTCAATTTTTAATGGACTAATTTTTACCATAGATTTTTAACCAACCTATTTCTAGCTCAATCAGATTAAGCGAAGTGGCACATTATCAAATTCTCAAATTAGATACATTGTTATTTGAAATTATATATGTATTACCCGCTATAATGTAGAAGATATTAGTTAATAATCACTAAAAACGAAATGTATAACAATGTGACCATAGTGTGACCACCTAAAGCGCACTAAACAACACTAAACAGCACTAAACAACACTATACAACACTTCTATTTTTGAACTGAAAAGCCCCGTTTACACAAGGTAAGTGGGGCTTTCTCGTCGGTAAACTATGAAATATACAAAAAGTGGGCCCTCAGGGATTTGAACCCCGGACCAACGGATTATGAGTCCGCTGCTCTAACCACTGAGCTAAGGGCCCTAAAACAGCACGGGAATTTATTATATGAAAAAGATGAAAATTATATGTTTATTTACTTTTTTCTTACCGAGTTAACCTGGAAGAAAATAAAAAACGTTTAATCATAGGAAACAAAGATAAATACTGTAAGATAGAACGCCGGACATTACCAGAAAGAAAACGTTATAATTTAGCTTTCCGTACAGCTTGATTTACGTGAAATGAATAACAAAATAACACATCAAAATACTCTCTTAACTCAAACGCAAAATTGTCCAAAAGGGTTTGACGACGGACAGAAGCATGTTGCAAAGCCCTCTATTAACTATATAATGTTTTTGGAAGGGATAGGGTCTAAAACTTATACGAAATACTAACTAGTGTTGTTTTCACAGTAATATCTTCAATGGTTCCGCTTGGTGTATAAGAATCCCGTGTTTCACGCTCCCAGGTACCATACAGATAAGTTATATCTAAACTAACATATTTATCTATGGTGAAACTGATTCCTCCTGTGAGGTATTGACGATCCCGGTTACGACTAACATTTCTAAGTGGGGAGGGATATAAAGCATATCCTCCGCGAATTTTTGTTCTAATCTTTTCTAAGTTGATCTCGCTGCCCAGATGGTATTCTATCGTTGATTTGTAATTGAGTCGGATTTGATTATTTTCTTCTAAGAATTCCTGATACTCCGTGTCCTTCAAATTACGGCTATGGACATCGAACCGGGTTTGAGACCAGTCTCGATAACGAGCCGAAGCTGCCAAGGTAATGAATCGACTGTTATATGACAATCCGCCATCGAAATAAAATGGCTTGGTAACTTCATATTCCCATTGCCCGGTTTCATCGGTTGCATCTATAAATCCATCATCAAAGGTTAGTTCATCATTACTGGAATGAACTTCTTTAATGACAAAACCTGACGGAATGGTTATCGCGCCGCCAATCTTTAGCCCATGACTCAACCGGATCAACCCGCCGATCTTCAAACTTAAGGCGCTGTAATCAGACTGGAGGAATTGATTGATCTTATATTGATTAAAATCACCCGGGTATTGTTGATAGATATTGTCTGAATCAGTCTGAATAAAAGTGTATCTATACTGTTCATTTCCACTCGTATAAGCAGCTGTAATTCCTAATAGGAAATTAGGAGATAAGGCGATTGCACCACCTAAACTCCATTGATGTAATCCTCCCTCATTACTGACCTGTACAGAACGCTGCACATCTTTTTCAAAAGGATAATAATCCGTTGCCTCGTTATCATCTGCAATCGTAAAACCGAGCCCATTGGGTTGATTGCTAAATCCAGAGAATAGCAAATTCTCATCAAAATCCAGGATCCGGTTATAACCAAAAGCCAAAACAAAACTTCCCCGCTTTGTTGGAATAGGAACTGCTAATCCTATAGACCGAAAACGAGTATATGTTTGGTTATAAGAAGTCCATTTATTTGCAAAAAGTGCATCATTGGCAAAATTCAAATTGGAGATCTCAGTAAATAATTCATACTTCTGAATTGTGCCGAGTCCGGCAGGATTCCAGTAAATGGCTGTATAGTCATCGGCTAATCCGGCATAGGCACCTCCCATGGCCAACGCGCGAGTGCCTAACCCTATTTCTCGATCCATAATATGAATGGCATCGTAGGCGCTTTGGGCTTGAATGGAACAAACCATAATAGACAAAATGCCTATAATGCTCGTTTGTTTTATTATTCTCAGAAATTGTTTATTCATTATTCCTATATAGCTTAAATGTGTTGAGATTATTTCCTGGTTCGACTCTTTGAGGACCCTCCACGAGTTTTTCCGGGATGACTAGTGCCGGCGCTATAGGATTTGCTGTGACTCCGGACATTTGATCTAGAAATACTGCGATGAACCGGCTTGGTTGCTGAATGATTTGAATGTGAACCGGTATTTCTTTTTATAGTGGTGTTTTTTGAATTTTTGGACTTCTTATTGTCATTATTTCCACTTCGATTGGAATAGGAAACAACGTGATATATCCGTTTGATAGTCTGAGATTTATTCCCATTATTATCATCACGTTTATGAATTCTGGGTTTCTTTATCTCCGAATCATTTTCCGTCCGTTGAATTGGCTTTGTGATGCCATTCTCATTACGTTTAATTGTACTTGTGCCTGTTTCTGTACGATCTACTACACTCGCTAGGTAACCTTGCCCTGCAGATGAATTGGATGGACGTACAATTGTGTTGTGGGTCAAATCAGCGCCCCGGCGGTCCCAATCCCGTTTTTTATCAGGGATCGGATCTACTATATAGGAAGGTTGGTACCCACCCCAGTACGGATACCCATATCCGGAATAATATCCAGGATAGTAAGCAAAACTCCCGAAAGGATTATACCAGAAGGGATCATACCAGAAGGGATCATAGTAATACCATCCTGTGTAGTAATATCCTGCCCAATAAGGTCGATATCGTGAATAATGCCATGGATACCAGTAAGAATCATAATACGTTAAATGAAAACTGTGATAAAAGCTTATATCGTCAAATAACGGGTTATAACCAAACTGCGGACTGTATGGATCAACCAGCCAGTAGTGTTTTTCAATAATTGTATCCGGTGAAATTTCACCATCTTGGAGGATATCCGGAAACGATTCGGATTGGGAAAAGTTGTTATCCTGGGATTGATAAACGAATTGTTCTGTCACAACAAAATGTTTATTAATAGCAAGCTGAGTATAACAACCCTGAAGAACAAGAAAAGTTAACGACAGAATTCCTGTAACGGTTAGATTTTCAAATTTCTTCATAATTACCCCTGGTTGATGTACACGGTCCTAGTTCATTACATATGTAGATTCTGTGAATTATAAGGAGAAAAATAAAAATTATTGGTTTTATTAGACTACTCATTTTAGATTTCTTTCTTTTGTTTATTCCTCATCATTCATGTGTTTCATAAATGTAAGAGCAAAAACTATACCAATATCATATTGTGCTTATAGAATATTCATTATGAACATATTTATCCATAAATGAGTTTGCTGATTGACAAATTGAATAAGATTTCTTTTTGTACAATAATATCTTGATTAATTTCTATCATTATTATAGTTTATTTATCGCAACATGAATAGAAAACAAATATATAATGAACTACGCCAAAGAATCGGCAACACGAAACTTTTGCCGCTTCGTAATATTCCAATCTTAAATAATAACACAATATACTGTAAGTATGAATTTGAAAATCCTTCCGGATCTCATTATGATAGAGTCTATTATCGGCTCTATCGCTATTATGAAATAGAAAAACAGAGAATACAACCGGGGATTACACCTATCATTGAGAATACCTCCGGGTGTGCCGGTGCCGCCTGTGCCTATATTGGTAAAGAGCTTGGCTATGAAACACATATTGTCGCCCCGGGGAATCTTCCAAAAAATAGATTTACAAATATTCTAAACTATACGCAAAACCTGTATTGTACTCATGATGCTGAATATGTGCTGGGAACCCAAAAATTATTAAAAGAATTATTAATTGACGATCATAAAAATAAAGATAAGAATGATCCTGAACGATTATTTTGTTTAAACCATTCTCAGATAGTTGAAAGCGTATTTGCGATGGAGGAGTGCGGCCAGGAAATTGTTACCGATCTTTCTAAAACAGATAGAGGAATTAATATTTTTGTGTCGGCAGTTGGCAATGGCACTTCGATGTTAGGCGTTGGTAATGTATTAAGAAAAAAATGGCAAACAAAAATAATAGCCTTAGACCCTGTTGAAGCGCCGGTGGTTCATAATTTGAAGGAAGGTGTGAATCAGTTTAAAGAATATGAAGAACATGAATTATACGGTATTGGAGCCTGGGGAATTCAGTTTCCTTTTATCAATACAGATTACATTGATGATATATACACGGTCACTCCGGGCGAATGGGAGCATGCTCTCCGACTCTTGATTGAAAAAGAAAGCTTATATGTTGGACATACATCCGCCGCCTCATTGGCAGTGGCCTTGAAGATAGCGGAAACCGTCAACAATAAAAACATTCTTATCATATTATATGATTCAATAAAAAACTACTAGTCGTGTAAAATGTTTGACGAAAAATTCTTTGATAGTTACTTAGTTGAGTTAGTCAACAATGATTATGGCTATCAGACAGCAGAGGTGTTTCTTGATCAAGAAGGACAGGGAATCGTTCGACAAGCTGTCTTGTTTCGAATTGATTCTGAAATACTAAGGTTATATTACCAAAATCATAATGACATTTTAACCGTGGAGAAACGGGTAGAAAAAGACTTGGAAGATTTGGATAAGAACTATGACAATGTTATAAATAATGTCTGGAGATTCAGGCCTTTTGTTTACACAAAAAATAGAATAATTAACACATATCCATCGGATATCAAAAGTCTCTCCGGTTCATCAGCTAATCACATTGAACTGACAATGGTGGAGGACTTTGATCGGGTTTCTCCAATAGAGTACAGCTTCTCACATCGTTCTGCTTATGAATTACAATACCAGAAGTTTCTCTTATATGGCCAGTTAAAAAGCCTCATTGCAATACCAATATTTGTTCGTGGGATTAGAGGAATTCTACGGGTAATGAATAAAATTGACTGGAGAAACATCCCTTATAAATTTATTACGGAATTTTTAAAAGAAACGCCCGGGTATGATTTAGACAAGATTCGTGATATCGCTGCTCAACTGTCCAGAGATTTAACCTATAATGACGACGCAATATTCAAAATAAAAGTTCGTCAAATCGGTCTTTCCAGAAATGAAAGTACAACGTATAATAATATGTTCGGAGATTGGTGGGGTGGGTCAAATATAAGTAAAACAGTGTGTATGCAGGCGGCTAAGGCATGTCATTCTAATAAGCCTTTATTGATCCTGGGTGAGAGCGGAACCGGGAAAACAACCTTGGCTAAACTTATAAGTAAACATTCGATGTGGCATAAAGAGACACGCTTTTCCCAATTATCAAACCATGTATGGAGAAAAGACAATGCCGGTCGACAAATAATTCAAGATGATAAATGTCCTGATGTTGGGAGCAACAGCGAATACGATAACGATCTTGATATCGTGAATACGGCCTCCATTACACCCACTCTGTTTGAATCGGAGATATTTGGGATAGCCAGTAAATCGGCTACGGATGTGAGCGGCAAGTTTGGCTATTTACTGATCGATAGAAAAGAGCTTACTAAAAAGAACAAGATCAGGAAAACAATCAATCAGCAAGGATCAGAAAATATATATTGGACTAAATCAATTCTACTCGATGAAATCGGAGAGATTCAAAAGTCCGTCCAGGCTAAACTGCTCAATGCTATCGATCAAAAAAAGGTGAGGCCGGTTGGGCAGAATAACGATGTTGATATTTCTTGCACAAGATTAATCGCAGCCACAAACAAAGATATTGACGATGAAGAAATATTTCGCAGCGATTTGAAATGGAGATTCCCTCATGTGATTTATATCCCGCCATTGCGCGAAAGAAAATCCGATATTGAAATAATTATTAATAAATATGTAGATAAATTTAATACGAAACAGGGTGCAAATATTAAAATTGAGGCGAAATTTATTCAAGCGCTGCAAATGTATTCATTACCCGGAAATGGCAGGGAATTGGTAAACATATTAAACGAATGTATTCAGTGGTACTGGAATCTTGGAGAGCCTTTCGTTTTAACATTTGAAGTATTACCTACCAAGGTTCGGGAAGTCTACGAATCGGAAATCTATGCCGAAGCACCCGTTATGGAAAATATCAATAAACAGGGTGAAATACCCCAAAGAACAGTGGTTCAATATGTTGAATATGATCCTTATAAGGATCTGACAATGCCGGAACTAGAATTTGTTATGTGTATCATTGCCATGATTGATCATAACTGGATTGTTTCTAAAGCCCAAAAAAAGTTAGGCTGGAAACATCCCAGATTATCCAGACGGTTGAAGGATTCACATTTCTTAATGATGTTGAATAACCCCAGAGTAAAAAAACTACTGGAAAAAAGAGGCTATAGCTTGGAAAAAATTAATAAGAAGTTGATTGCGCCCAATAATCAAGAAGTGGTTAAATAACCCCACATAGATGATGTCATAGTGATTCATAATGGTTTATAGTTTTATAATCTATACTGTTTCGATTGTTGCAATAGGATACTTCTTTGGTAGAGTAAAAAAAACAGATTCCCTCTCCTATTTTTTGGGCGGCAGAAAAATGGGGCCTTGGGTAACAGCGCTTTCTGCCGGAGCTAGTTCAGAATCGGCTTGGGTATTAATGGGACTTTCCGGCAGCGCTTATTTGCTTGGCTATCAAGCCTTTTGGCTTGTACCCGGTTGTCTTCTGGCATACGTGTTCAATTTTTTCATTCTCGCCCCGCGTTTAAGGCATTTCTCTGAACAACACAATGCCGTAACAGTGCCGGATGTTCTTTCTATTTCATTTCAAAACTCAAAGATGATCCGCACAATTGCCTCAGTAATAATTTTCTTGACCATGACGACTTATGTTGTTGCTCAATTAACAGCTTCCGGTAAAGCCTTCAACGCAATTTTCAATTTAGAATACTGGCAGGGTGTAATAATCGGCATATCAATTATTTTACTTTACACGTATACCGGAGGTTTTAAAGCTTCTTCGATTACAGATTCCATCCAGGCATCTTTTATGGCGATAAGTATGATTGGAATCCCCATCTATGCTTTAATAAAAATAGGAGGGGTTAGAGAACTGCACATATCCCTAAGTGCACTGGATTCGAAACTAACATCATTTTATTCCAACGAAATCGGGTTCAATGCCTTTCTCATAGTCATAGGATGGTTATCAATTTCTCTGGCCTATCCGGGTCTCGTCCATCAACTAACGCGTTTCATGGCAATCAAAGATCCTAAAGAACTAAAAAGAGCAGGAATTATCGGATCCACGTGGGCCACTATTGTATTTACCGGTTCAATCGTATTTGGACTATGTGCACGATTGCTTATCTCGGAAGTTGCAGATACAGAACAAATTCTTCCATTATTTACCTCAACCAATTTAACACCGATACTTTCCGGGTTTGTTTTGGCAGCAATTGTTTCTGCAATAGCATCTACAGCGGATTCGCAGTTGGTGGTAGCAACATCTGCATTATCACATGATATATTTAAAAAATTACTTGTTGAGCCCTGGAAGGAGACAAACTCCACGTCCAGGCCGGTCTATTTAACTTTTGCGCCGATTCGTGCTATAATCAAATGGGTATATAAAAATACTGCCAATAACGAGGAGGTTGAAGAAAAGATTAATAAATTAAATAAATATATCCTTTTAGCCATAGGCATAGCGGCTACTTTATTTGCATTGTCAGAAAATCGCGTGATTTTCCACTTTGTCCTCTATGCATGGGCCGGTCTTGGAGCTGCCTTCGGGCCGCCTATGATTGCATTATTATTTTGGAAAAAAGTGACAAGAATAGGTATTTCATCGGGAATGTTAGCTGGGTTCGCCATGACCATTTTCTGGAAAGAAATGGGATACGGTTCTTCCATCATTTATGAGATTATTCCGGCATTAATTGTGTCCATTACTCTTACGTTTGGAATTGGTTTAATAGAAGGAAGGAAAGATAGATAAATTCATTTTTCTTCTTTTATTTCGTAAGGCTATGTTCTACAAACATACTGAAATAAACGCAATAAAATTCTTCAAAAATATTCAACACAGAGTTGGTCATTGATTCGTTGGTTTCTATAAATATTCTACCACGGAGTCAACAAGCGAACTATCAAAATATCAAGGGAAATCCCGCAAGGATTTAATGTCTATAAAACGGAAAAATCAATAGGCACGAAATCCGTACAACACCTTACGGCGTTGGTGATACTGGGGCAATATTCGTTCTATAGATATTTGACTCCTAACGGAGTTGGGCGTGATTGTGGTTGTTTTTTCTATAGACATTCGGATCCGGAGTATTCAAACACGAATGGAAATCCTCTAGGCTTACAGTCCCGTGCTTTATGTCTGGAGATTGTATGTTAATAGAAACATTGAAAATAGAAAATATAAACTCCGTTAAACAGATTGTTAAAAAGTGCAAGCGATTCAGTTCATCTTTAGAATATAGCCTTTCGTAAATATCTTTTATGGCAAAACAGATCTTATTGGTTTGAGTTTTAGTAAAGTGGTCTAAATACTTATGAGAGGGCTTTGCAAAACCTATTGCACAAATTAAAAAGTCTAAAATTCGCCTGCTTTTCGTTCCCCGATACAGTCGTTCCTCCATACGGGGCAGGAGAAAACTTATCCATATCCCCGCTATTGACTACGTTTCCCGCCTTCCCGCCTGCCACAATTGGATTAAATAAATGGGGGCGGGCAGGAACCACACAAATTTCACATTTTTTTTCTTCACGCATCAGGTTTTGCAAAGCTCTCTATGAATTATTCATTGACAGATAGATCAAAGAGAGAAAACAATCAAGATGAATGTGAACTATACAAAACAACCTTCAATCACAATTGAGGATTAAATAATAAACAATTGTTTGCAACCCGCGCTTTCAAACGATGTTAACAGGATTGATTATAGATACCCCACCACTCACTTGTTCCCAACCTACCGAAGACGAAGCGCAGATAGGCCATATTCCATTTTTCATAAAAACACTTGCTTTTATCATTATTGAGTAAGAATTTTACTCATAATAGATTAAACAATCTTTTGCTGGATTCACTCATAACATCAAAAACGCGCATAAAACTCCTCTTGAAGTTTTTTATGAACCCCGGAACAAAGTCTTACCTCCGGGGATTGGCCAATGAATTCGGCGAATCCACCAATGCCATCCGCGTAGAGCTGAACCGCCTGACGAAAGCCAAACTGCTGAAATCATCCAACGAAGGTCGAACGGTTCAGTATATGGCCAACAAAGATCATTCACTGTTCAAGGACCTCCAGAGCGTAGTTAAAAAATACGTTGGAATAGATAAACTGGCGGAAGAACTGGCGTCAAAATTGGGAAATATCCACGCTGCGTATGTCATCGGCGATTATGCCCGGGGAAATGATTCCGGCTTAATCGATTTAGTCTTGATCGGAAAAGTAGATGAGAAAAAATTGAAGGAAATGACGGAAAAAACGGAAAAATTGATTGAAAGAAAAATAAGAACACTTGTTTTGAATAAGAATGAATTCTTAAAATTGAAAGACAGATTGAATATAAAACACTCTTTATTTATTTGGGGAACAAGTAAAAGTGATACATAACGCGTGGTCTATTATGAATGATTTAGAAAAATTAAAAATTAAGAATCAAGAATCAGAAATCAGTAAATCCTGGTACGCCATTTACGTTCGTTCCCGCCATGAAAAATGTGTTTATGATGAACTTCAGCAAAAAAATATCGAAACATCACTTCCGCTTATGACAGTCACCCGACAATGGAGCGACCGGAAAAAGAAAGTGGAAGTCCCGTTATTCAGAGGATATGTATTTGTAAAGATAGATATAATAGACGGAAAGTTCTCCGTTTTAACAACCACCGGTGTGGTAAAATTCATTACCTTCTGCAATAAGACTGTATCCATCCCGGAAGAGCAGATGTTCTGGCTGCAGCGAATGATGGATTCTGAATTATTGTTAACTCAAGAACATGATTTTCCGGTAGGCGTCGAAGTGGATGTAATATTTGGTCCTTTAAAAGGCCTCCGGGGCAGAGTAAAACGAAAGAATTCCAAAACGAGGCTTGTGGTCTGGTTTGACGCAATCATGCAGGGCGTTTCTGTAGAAATAGATCCTGTTTGTCTAAAAGAAGCCGGAAAGACTAATATAGCTTTTGGCGGCATGCCACTAGCTACTCGTCCCTGGACACTGGCAGCCAGTAGATAGCACAACATCCCCGGCTTAAGAAACTGGGATTATATTTTTTTAAAATGCCCAATCGGTTCTGCAAAATGGGACTGAAAGGGCGGAGCCATGCCTGAACCTGATTATGAACAGTTAATTCTAAATTATGAATGAAAAGAAAAATGCAGTACCTGATTTATATTTCGACTTTGCAATAGATATAATCAAACCGGTTAAATATCTAAAAGGGAAAAAATTATTTTATCTAATCTATGATAATCATGTTTACTAAAATCATCAAGACGACACAGAAAAAAATCCAAAATCAATAATCCATAATTCATAATTTAATATTTCAACACATATATTATGAAAATTCAGATTATCACAGAAAAAATTGATCAGAAAGTTTTAGTGAAACTGGCAAGTGCCTGGTTTAAAACTTTTGTAAAATTTGTTGTGGACATTAAAACCGGTCACATGGCCGTCGGTGGTGAATTGCATTCAGACGCTAAATTTTTACTTTTGGAAAATGGAGCAGATCAATCAGATTTATGGGGTGGAAATTTTTTCCCATATAAACTCGTCGACCTGCGGATTGAATTTACATCATTAATCAACATTCGCCCGCGACACAATAATGTTAGCATGGAAATTGAAGATGATAATATTCGGGAAAAAGTAACCATATTAGTTGAATCCTTATTAATGAGCCCCGATGACAATCTGGCATAAATCCCTCAAACAGCGGTTTTCCTCTTTTCCGGTTCATCAGCAAATTTTGATGGTTTGCAATGAACTAAATCGAGCTTCCAATCTTAAGAATGACGTGGAAGAATACAATCGTTGCCTCGAACGATCTTTAGAATTATTGGACTATTTTATGTCAGATAAAAAGGGCCATTTATTGAGGGAATCATTACGAATTCGGGATATAATCGCTGAAGCTTACATTTCATTCTCAACAGATACTAAAAGGATACAATCCACATTATTGCAAATGAATCCCACCGCCTGGTGTATGTTAAATAAAGTATGATAACCGGAAACTGATTACCGAATAAGCAATTATGCCAGTCGCCAATATTAACCATTTAACCTGGATTATTCATTAGGATGCTGACATTGTTCACACGGGTTCCCCGTAAAGTTCTTAAATTCGGGTAGTTACAGCCAATAAGAAACAAGGAGAACCCATGCAAACAATTGAAAAAAACTTACACCGCCAAAATGACACAAACCAAAGCATTTTATCCCAAATATCATTGCCAATCCAACTCACAGGCAGACCGGTGTGTGGTAAGAATGTAGCCATAGACTTTAATGGCGGCAATGTAACCAGTGATGCCGGTGTGCTTTTATTAAGTGAAATTGAAAATCAAATCGGGTTAATTGACTCCCTGTCAGCTTGTATTCAAGATTCACGTCGTTCCTATTCAGTGGATCATTCCATAAATGACCTTTTTGCTCAACGGATTTATCAGATAAGCTGTGGATATGAAGATGCGAATGATAGTAACAGTTTACGAAAAGACCCAGCGTTAAAAATGGCTTTGGATCGTTTACCTGTTCAAGAAGATGATTTAGCATCACAACCAACCATTAGTCGTTTAGAGAATCAGGTAACGGAAAAAGAGTTGGCAAAGATGAAGGATGTGTTTATCAATCAATTTATTTCTTCTTATGATAAAGAACCTGAATTGATTGTTCTTGAATTTGATGATACGAACCATACGGTACATGGGCAACAACAAGAGTCTTTATTCAATGGTTATTATGGAGAATACTGTTTTATGCCTTTGCATGTTTATGAGGGAATCAGCGGTAAATTTATTACAGCCATATTAAGACCGGGAAAACGTTCCGCCGGCAAAGAAACAGAGGGTCATCTCAAATCTATTGTTAAACAAATCCGTGCACACTGGCCAAACACGATTATTGTTTTTCGCGGCGATGGTCATTTTTCATCACCGGAGGTGTTTGATTATATTGAGTCACAAGAAAACATGTATTCTATAACGGGATTAACCGGTAACAATGTTCTGCAAAAACAAGCACAGACTACCATAGACAGTGCAAAGAGATTGTATAAAGATACTCAAAGGAAAATAAAACTCTATCATTCGTTTTTCTATCAAGCCGGCAGTTGGGATTGCAAAAGAAGGGTTGTGGTGAAAGTAGAGATGAGTGAACGAGGATTGAATGTACGCTATATAAGCACCGATATGTATCAGGCGAAAACCAGAAGCTTATATGAAGATATCTACTGTGCACGCGGCAACATGGAACTGATGATAAAAGATCATAAGACCTACACCAAAAGCGACCGTACTTCATGTCACAGCTTTCATGCGAATCAATTTCGATTATTCCTTCATTCCGCAGCCTATGTTCTGCTTCATCATTTGAGAACACAGGTATTAAAAGGGACAGAACTTTCAAAAGCCACTTTTGAAACCTTGCGATTGAGATTATTAAAGATTGGCGGTCGGGTGGTAGAATTAAAAACGAAAATCAAGATACACTTACCCAATGCATATCCTTATAAGTTCATCCTCAAAAAGTGCTTTGATATTTTTGACCATTTACGCCGAACGGACACAATCCGCTTATGTTAAGCACTAATCCTTACTCCGAAAACCAAAAAATAGTAAGCGACGGTTATCGTCAGTGGATGCGTGTGTCTTGTTGTGTGAATTTTTCAAATATAATCACTATTTTTGCCTTTGCCAATGTCAGTTTCTCTGATCATATCCGTAACAGCCATACCGTAAACCGATAACAAGGCTAACCCACTGACAAAATGACAATAAAATGCACAAATCAACCCTTTTTGAAAGCTGATGAATTAATCAGGTTTGAAAGTTCTTTTTTTGTGACGTTTCTTTTGGTTTTCAATATAAGTCGCAACATCCGAAATTTGTGAATGTCCATAGGAAAATCCGCCGAATCCTTCTTGCCAGTTAAATTTGCCACGAATCCAATTTTTAGTATTAATTAATTTCGATGAATCCTTTTTCACATCTCGAACTAAATCTGAAATGGCTTCTTTTGGTTTCATTCCAATAAAAATATGGATATGATCAGGCATTCCGTTAATTGCAATAATTTTATGCCCTTTATTTTGGATAATTCCCGTGATGTATTTATACACATCTTCTTCAAATCTAT
>JADFRD010000009.1 GCA_022561485.1 Fidelibacterota bacterium
AACAAGCTAAACGAATTCTTCACGGCAAAACATCGCTGATCCATCATTCTCGAACACATCTATTCCAAAATATTCCTTCTCCTTTCCAAGGAGCACGGTATCATTCATTGTCAATAAATACTGTACCTGATTCATTCGATAAATCTGCTTGGACAAACGATGGTGAAATCATGGCCATTACCCACAAAGAAAAAAGAGTTTTCGGAGTTCAGTTTCATCCCGAGTCATTTTTAACACCTTTGGGATCAAAAATTCTCGAGAATTTTCTCAATGTTTAGCCAGATACCTGAAAATAGTAAACCGGTGGTGTTCATTGGCAATTCAGCCTCGGGTTGGGAAAATTTGGCCGCATGGAATCCAATTGATTCAATTTCACTCTCTTTGGATGATCCGCCTGAAGAACTAGTTCAATTTGTCAAAAAATATTCCGGGAAATTCGTTGCTGGTTTCATTACGTATGAATATGGTGCAAAAGGACTTGATGTCCCCATTCACCCTCTGAACGGTCACCTGCCTGCAGTTCATTTTCGAGCTTACGAGTCTTATCAGATGATTGATCAATTTGATTTGCTGGATTTCACTGAGTGGCTCCCTTTTACTCCAACCATTACCAAAGAAAAGTACAGCTTGGATTTTGATCGAATCATAGATTATATCAAATGTGGTGAATTCTATCAAATGAATTACACTTACCCCATGGTTTCTTCAACTGAACTATCTCCCAGATCACTTTTTCAGTCATATCGAGCAAAAAATCAAGTGGAATATTCTGCATATATGGAAGACGATTCGTGGGCTATCCACAGTCTTTCTCCTGAACAATTCATTATCATTCAGGATCGAATAATTTCAACTAAACCGATCAAAGGGACTATCGCCCGAAGTCATGATCCGGAATTAGATCAAGTACTTCTTGATCGTTTACTCGGAAGCCAAAAAGACCAGGCAGAACTGTACATGATCATTGATTTATTGCGAAATGATTTGGGGAAAGTCTGTGAATTTGGATCCGTGCAAGTTATGGAATCAAAATCAGTTCAAAAACTGGAAAAAGTTTTTCATACCTATGGGTTGATTAAGGGGAAACTCAAAAAAAATATTCATCCCATTGAAGCCCTTATTTCCATGCTTCCCGGCGGATCCATTTCCGGCTGTCCGAAAAAACGTGTTTGTGAAGCCATTTACGAACTTGAAAGCCATTCACGCGGCATCTACACGGGAACGATTGGTTATATCCTACCGGATGGCACCTTGCAATTCAACATTGCAATCAGGACGGTTCTTCAACAGGGAAAAGAATTAATATTAGGTGTGGGTGGGGGAATCACCATCGGTTCAAAAATGGATGATGAATTCAACGAATCATTAACCAAGGCAGCTTCCTTTCAACCGTGATCAAAGCACTTATCAATGGAAAATGGGAATTAGTTCCTGATAAACATTTACAAATTGGCGGAGTTTCATTTGCCTATAAATCAGGACTATACGAGACATTCAGAACGTTGAATTATAAACCTGTATTTCTCAATCCGCACATGGATAGACTTTATCAAACTGCACAGAAAACCGGTCTGAAAATTCAATTTTCAAGATCTGAACTACTTGATATGGTTAACACTGTTATAGCAGAATTTTCTGAGCCAGACCAGCGTGTTCGTATTCTTGCCGTTCCGGATCATCTCATTTTGTATACATCTTCACTGAACATCGATTCTTCTATTTATGATGGAGTAAAGGTCATAACCGTTTATGCCAGCAGAAACACTCCGGACATAAAAACAACCAATTATCAGGTCTGCCTTTCCGCTTGGGAAAAAGCACAGAAACTCCATTGTTTCGAGGCGATCTTAACAGATAATAATGGAGATGTTTTCGAAGGAAGCAGGAGTAACATATTTTGGATAAAGAATGAAAAATTGCTTACACGTCAGGGTAAAATTCTCCCTGGGATCACTCGTCAAATGATTATCTCAAAATTCTCGTATCCTGTTGAATTCGGAAAATTGAATGTGACTGATTTTAAGAAAATTGATGAATTATTTATTACGAATAGTGGGTCTGGCGTCGTGCCCGTTTCACACGTTAACGGTTCCAGAATCGGAAATGGCAGTGTGGGAAAAATAACAAGAAAATTATTAAATGATTATACCAGATGGATTAAGGAAGATATAGAAAATTTGCACCTATGAAACAGAATTTTCTATAAAATGGAATCAAAATATGTACATAATGATAAACACCATGATATAATGATTCATAATCGACTAGTAAAAAATATACGATTTAAAATAAAAATCGGTTGGTGTAAGTCATTATTTAAACTTAAAATACACTCAAAGGAAAGCAAAAATGGCAACGAATTATTACTATAAATTTTTTATGAACAACGGGTTGAGGATCAGACCCTGAAGACTTTTTGTCTTTTACTGACCTCAACCCCGGTTAATCAATCGGGGTTTTTTATTGACAAATAAAATTACAATCGGAATTCAGGGCGGAAAGGGTAGTTTTTCGGAAGAAGCTGCCCATGAGTTTGCCCACAATCATGGAATTGACGGTGCATCCATTGAATACCTCATTTCATCAGAAGCCGTATTAGCGGCGGTAGAAAATGAATCGGTGGACTATGGTATTTTTGCCATGGAAAACGCCCAAGGCGGCGTGGTCATTGAAAGCATTGAGGCATTGGCGACACATCGCTGTGACATCGTGGAAATGTTCCATATCCCTGTGGATCAAAATCTTCTGGGGCTCGTTGGAACCCATGCAGGAGATTTGACTGAAATTCATTCCCACCAGCAGGCCCTGCGCCAATGCAAAGATTACTTGAGTGAACATTTCTGGACCCGTCCGTTGGTTGAAGAAGATGATACCGCCGAAGCAGCTCGGCGATTGGCAGAGGGAAAACTCCCAGCCACAGCCGCCGTGATTGCCAACAAAGCCTGCGCCGATTTATATGGTCTGGAAATTCTCCAGGAAAGTATCCACGACTTAAAACATAATCTTACCCTGTTCCTTGGGATTAAAAAACTGGGGGACTCATGAACAGTATCGGTATCATCGGATTCGGCCGCTTTGGAAAAGTCCTGGCTAATATCCTGCAAAAAGGGTTTTCAATAAAAGCATACGATCCAACGACTCAGGCTCCTTTTTCCGGAGTTGAGTTTGTAGATCTAGACATTTTATTAAAAGAAAAAACGATTTTCATCGCTGTTCCGATTCGCCATTTCGAAGCAGTGATAAAAAATATTGCACCGAAAATTCACCATGGAACCACTCTCATTGATGTCTGCTCTGTAAAGATTTATCCTGTGGATATCATGGAAAAACATCTTCCTGATTCAGTCGGTATCATTGCAACTCATCCCATGTTTGGCCCTGATTCAATCATCTCAAATAACCGCTTGAAAATGATGATGAATAATGTGAGAGATTCCCATAATCAATTTAATTTTTGGAAAGGTTTTTTCACGGATCAGAACATACAGATTATGGAGATGTCTGCTGATGACCATGATCGTCTTGCGGCCCAGACACAGGGAGTGACCCACTTCCTTGGACGGATGCTGAAAGAATATGGAATTCGAAAAACATCCATTGATACCCAGGGATTTCGTGACCTTTTGGATCTGGTAGATCAGACCTGTAATGATACATGGGAATTATATACTGATTTACAATATTACAATCCATATACCAAAGCCATGATCGAGAATTTGAAACAGGCAACAGAAACATTGGGTAACCAATTAAAGGAATTGCAGCATGATACAATGGCAACCTGACACTTGGAGAAAGTCCACCGCTAAACACCTTCCTGATTATCCTGATGTGAACCATTTAGCGGAAGTGGAAAAAACGCTCCATGGATTTCCACCCCTGGTTTTTGCAGGTGAGGTGCGTTCGCTAAAAAAATTGTTAGCCGATGTAAGCGAAGGAAACGGATTCCTGCTTCAGGGCGGTGATTGTGCCGAAAGCTTTTCTGAATTTCATGCCGATAATATCCGGGATACATTTCGTGTCATTTTGCAAATGGCGGTGGTGTTGACATCCGGTACCAAATTGCCCGTGGTCAAAGTGGGTCGTATGGCTGGTCAGTTTGCCAAACCGCGCTCGAGCCCCACGGAAACAATTGATGGCGTAGAACTCCCAAGTTATACCGGTGATATTATTAATGATATTCGTTTTGATGCGGTCAGGCGACAACCAAATCCTGACCGGATGCTCAAAGCGTATTCTCAAGCAGCATCTACTCTGAATCTTTTGCGCGCTTTCGCTGACGGCGGTTATGCAGATCTCCGCCATGTGCAATCCTGGAATATGGGCTTCGTCCGAAGCAGTCCCCAAGGGGAACGGTATCGTCACCTGGCTGACCAAATCCAGGAAAGTCTAAATTTCATGGAGGCCTTGGGAGTCACGTCTTTAAATACACCCCAGCTTCGTCAGGTTCAATTTTTTACCTGCCATGAAGCCTTGCTTTTGCAATATGAAGAAGCAATGACGCGAGTTGATTCTACATCGGGAGATATGTACAATACATCGGCTCACTTTTTATGGATCGGTGACCGCACACGATTTTTGGATAGCGCTCATGTGGAATTCTGCCGTGGAATTAAAAACCCCATCGGTGTCAAATGCAGTCCAACTATGGAGCCCGATGAACTCATTCAACTTTTGGATATTTTAAATCCCAATGATGAGGCCGGGCGGATCACACTCATTACCCGGTTTGGCCATGACAAGGTGGAGACCTATTTGCCCAAACTGATTCGCAAGATTCAGCAGGAAGGCCGAACAGTGGGCTGGTCATGTGATCCCATGCATGGAAATACAATCAAAAGCAGTGAAGGCATCAAGACGCGTCCTTTTGACCAAATACTGGAAGAAGTGAAACAAAATATTAAAATCCATCGAGCAGAAGGCTCCCGGACCGGCGGCATCCATTTGGAAATGACAGGGCAGAATGTGACCGAATGTACCGGCGGACTGGATAAGATTTCAGAATCTGATTTATCCGATCGGTATCGTACCCATTGTGATCCGAGGCTTAATGCCAACCAGGCTATTGAACTGGCCTTTTTGATCGCAGATGAATTGAAACGGAATGGAAATCAAATTGCCGTATAAATCGGAATTGATCCCGATTTTAAATCGGGGAAGGCGGGCGCCCCGTTCTTTTATTAATATATGTGGCAGGCGGGAAATCAAGTCTCCTACTTCGTTGGATTCTTAACTCCAGTCCAGTAATAATTATGACTTGTATCTTACAATTCACTATTACGGCAAGCTCAATACGTCGCTTAGCCGGTTTATTAACGTGTCTACGTAATGCAAATATTTGATCATGCTATTGAATCGGTTCTACATAACAGACGGTCTAAATCGAAGATGAATCATCAATATTTAAACCCCTATTGTCCCCCTATTACAGGGGGAATAAAAGGTTTTCGGCGATTGGAGAATCCTTATTGAATAAGTTTGGAAAAGTCCAAACATTTTTACCTTGTCAGAATGGGATTAAAAAAATTTCTATAAATTGGAATTGGTTAAAAATCCGATTTCTTTCCCCTGTAATAGGGGAAACACAATGGGGTTTATAAAACTGTTTTCAGCTATTTAATTATGAAAAATAAATACAGAAGTTTTAAATGGTTTAGGATATTTATTAAACGAGGGCAACATTTGCCCTTGAATGTTGAACAAGGGCGTTTTTCTTTATTTTTTGCCCACGTTTAAGATGAGATCAAAATAATGTGCAAGGTTAATAATAATTTTCCCATGGACTTTATGATGGAATACAGTTTGCATTGCTTATCATTCCAATCCGCGTATAATAGGTGAAATGATAAAAAATATTATTAAAGGCGAATTATCTTTCCCGGGAGATAAATCCATCTCCCATCGTGCGCTCATGTTGGCGGCTTTATGTGATGGAGAGTCGAGAATATCCAATCTTTCTAACGGCGCCGATGTCAAGTCCACCCGAGAATGTCTGGAAGCCTGTGGAATTGAAATTCGGAATGATGGCGAAGAGGTGATTGTAAAAGGCGGGCGATTCTCTGATCCGAGAGAACCCTTGGACTGTGGCAATTCCGGAACCACTACAAGGTTGCTGTTGGGATTGCTGGCCGGCCGGGGAATTACGGCAACATTTGTAGGGGATGAATCCCTTTCTGCCCGTCCCATGAATCGTATTTTAGACCCCCTATTTCAAATGGGGCTGAAAGCAGAAAGCAACAATGGATCTTTACCGATTACAATTCATAAAAGCGAATTGACCGGGATTCATTATGAGTCACCGGTAGCCAGCGCCCAAGTGAAATCTGCAGTATTGTTTGCCGGACTCGGAGCATCTGGAAAAACATCCGTATCGGAAAATGTTCTGACCCGGGACCATACGGAACGCATGCTTCAAGGACTGGGTGTAAATATTTCGGTGAAAGGACTGACAACCACCGTTTCCAAATTATCTTCTCCCTTGCCCTGCATTGAAATAACCATTCCGGGCGACCCATCCACTGCTGCATTTTTTGCCGCAGCGGCAGCTTTGGTTCCAAATTCTGAAATTATATTGAACCGCATATTGGCAAATCCGAACCGAACCGGATTTTTTGAGGCACTTGAAAACATGGGCTCCAAAATGGAATGTTTAAAACAGTGGGATGAATCTGGTGAAAGAATCGGAAATATGAAAATATTTCATCGCCCACTTAAATCAATATCAATTTCTAATAATGATGTTCCGGGGCTCATTGATGAAATTCCTATCCTTGCGATTTTAGCTACACAAGCAAAAGGCAGGACAGAAGTTTGTGGTGCAAAAGAACTGCGGGTCAAGGAATGTGATCGCATTTATGCCATCTGTTCAAACCTGAAACGAATGGGCGCTGATATCGAAGAACTGGATGACGGATTTATTATCAACGGTCCCACACCACTCACCGGGGCGAAGATTGAAACATTCAACGATCATCGGATTGCCATGGCTTTTACCATCGCAGGGCTTATTACAGACGGAGAAATTATTCTGGATAATCCTGACTGCGCTTGCATTTCATATCCTGAATTCTATTCTGTCTTGGAAGGATTAATCCAATGAAACGATTTGCTGTTATTGGCGATCCCATTGCTCACAGTTTGAGCCCGGTGCTTCATCAGGAAATATACCGCCAGATTGGCGTGGAAGCGGTGTATGAAAAAGTGCATGTTTCACCAGATAAATTATCCGATTTCATGAACCAGAATGAATTGGATGGATTCAACGTAACCATTCCCCACAAGACAACAGTGATTCCTTTTTTAAATAAGTTGGATGAATCCGCAGAAATCATCGGAGCAGTGAATTGTATATCTAGAGGAAAAGGATATAATACCGATTGGGGCGGATTTTTAAAAGCGATGGAATTTAATGATGTAGAATTGACAGAAGAGAATTGTGTGATACTGGGTGCCGGTGGTGCAGCAAGGGCTGTGGCATATGCTCTAATCAAGACAAAAGTAAAATCCATCACCATCGTAAATCGGACTGAAGAAAAAGCAGTATCCCTGATCCAATGGATAAAATCCCGCTCGGACATCCGGGTTGATTCTTCATCACTTGAACACGTCAACACGTCAGCACGTGAACACGTTATTATCAACTGCACACCGGTTGGTATGTGGCCTGACACTGAATCTGTTCCCTTGGATTTGAAAAAAATTAACGAAACCCAGATTCTGGTAGATACGATTTACAATCCATTGGAAACAAAATGGCTCAAGCAGGGCAAAGAACAAGGAGCAAAAATTGTGGACGGACTCGATATGTTCATTGCCCAAGGGTTGGCATCGGCGGATATCTGGTTTGGTGAGAATATTTCAGAAATTGTGGATATTGAAATAATCAGGGATACCCTGATTGCAACGCTTTAATTGTTTCCTTTCGATGGATTTTTCTCGAGTCCGTCTCAACAAAATTGGGTATAAATATTCTAACAATATATCTATCTCCAAAAAAATAGTTAAATAATTCAATTTGTAAACATATCAAGTGCTTTGTAAAATACTCGTGCGTAACAACCGCTCTTCGAATTGATTATTATTACGGACTAAAAACCGCGATTTCCTAACGGATTATCGAGTGGGCAAATATGCCCCTTGATAACGCTTTCCATTAGGAATTAAATCATAGCAGTTGTTTCGCAATTACCATTTGAGGCATTTCAAGGGATTTTCATAAAACGATTTCCCCTATCCAGTCTCAACTTTTGTTAAGTCAAACAAAAAGGAGACACTATGGTGTATAAACAAAAAAGTCGAGTAACGAAAATAATTGCTGTATTTATGATTTATTCCATGATACTTCCTTCAACTGTTGCATTCGGTCAAACAGTTCAAAAAAACTACTACTACGAAGGTCAAGTCGCAGCCGGGCGAGATTATAATGGTGACGGTGCGATGGTTGGTGGTATAGCCTGTGGAGTCATTGGTTTAATTGGTTGGGGTCTTGGATATCTTGTAGTTGCAAATCTAGGAGCTGATGTTCCTCATCATTACACATCCAATTTCGATACAACTCAAAGAAATCAATTCGAGGAAGGTTACAAAAACTATGTGAAAAATACCAGAAAAAGGAAGTTTAATAAGGGTGCTGGGTTCGGTTTTTCTGTTTTATTTGTATTAGTTATTAGTTAAGAAGTATAAATGACTAAGTATACGATTTCAAGGCCCCAGTTTATAACTACGAAATTAAAATTGTTGCTATGGGGACTTGCCCTATTATTTGTTTAAGAAACGTATCTTGGGTTCAAATATTAATAAAAAACCAAATTAATTGTTTCTTGCCGACAGACTTTTCCAGACTCCGTCTCAACAAATTTATGAATAAAATTAATTTCCTTTGGTTTTTCATATTTTCCCAACTGATCAAACGATATTTTTGTCTCATTTCCTTCAACCAATAAAACAATTTTTTCTCCTAACGACTCATCTGGTAGTCCTGTGATAAAAAATCGCCTGTCAGAAATCACCGATACCAATTGTGCTTTTACCACTTCAGGGATGATTTTCACGCTGCCGGAATTGATTATATTATTATAGTGGAAATTTCGGAGGTTTCAGATTTAAAAATGGTGCATGAAGTGTTTAGTCCGAAAAATACATAATTACTAAAATATTTATTGACTTATAAATATGATATACAGTATGATTTATAGTACTATTAATAAACTTATATGGGTATTCTATGAGCAAACTAACAGCCAATGATTTAAAAACAAAAGGTGTTTCTGTCTTTGATGAAATTCTGAAAGACGAACACGAAGCGACCATTACTGTCCGTGGGAATAATAAGTATGTTGTTATGGATATGGAGCGTTATAATTATCTTCGTGTCTGCGAATTGGAATCGGCGTATAAAGAAACCATGGAAGCTCATGCAAAAGGAGATTATATTGAAGAAAGTGTAGCGGATCATATAAAACGGTTGGATGAAGACTTATAGGATCCACTATACAAGCCCGTTTCGAAAACGGGCTAAACGATACAGGCGGCGCCACCCGGAAATGGTAAAGCAATACGAAAAAACACTCCAAATATTAGAGGTAAACCCCTCTCACCCTTCTCTACGATTACATCGATTAAGTGGTAAGTTAGATAATCTTCATTTGGTATCGATCAACCGTCAGTACCGGATTTTGCTTCATTTTGTAATCAAAAATGATCTGATTATCCCCGTGGATGTGGGAAGTCATGATGAATTATATTAATGCACTTGAAAAAGTTTTGAATGATAAAGGAAAATAGTTAATTCTAAATTAGCCTTTTATCATCTTGATGGTATTTATTCGATGAATTTTCCCCGATTTGGTTACTTCGAATTTTTCACAATATATTATTTCTCTTGGCTTTTCATTTTTTTCCAATGGTTCAAATGATATTCCAATTTCTTCCCCTTCCATCACTAACACTACTTTCTCCCCCAGAGATTCATCGGACAATCCAGTAACAAAAAATCGTCTGTTTGGAATCACCGATGCCAGTTTTTTTTCCACCACTTCAGGAATAATTTTCACGCCGCCGGAATTGATCACATTGTCAAATCGTCCCAGCCAATGAAAAGATGTTTCATTAATCAAATCAACAATATCATTGGTCACCACCGGATCAGGATTCACCATGGGCGCATGAATCACCAGGCAATCTCTTTCATCTGTTTCGAATCGGATTCCGGCAATGGCTTTAAGCACTTCGGATTGATCAGGACCATTTAATGGTTTAATAGCAACATGAGTGAGTGTTTCTGTCATCCCATACGTTTCAAAAACCTTTGTAGGAACGGATTGAAGTCTATTAATCAAATTCTGATTCACTGGTCCACCACCAATAATGAGCGTTTTTACTTTGTCTAATTGATCTATGCTTTTTTCCAGTTGAAGCGGCACCATGGCGGCAAAATCAATTGTACTCTCAATTTCTTTCAACGGATAGGATGATGGCTCTAATACTTTTAAAACAAGATCCAATTCAATAGAACGAACCACCATCATTTTCCCTGCTATATATTTCATGGGCATGCAAAGCAAGGCTGTATTGCCTTCTTTTAGTCCAAATGTTTTCCCAGTGAGTTTCGCAGAATTGCGCATCCATTCTTTTTGAACGGTAATTATTTTAGGTTCTCCGGTTGAGCCTGAAGTCTGCAATTCCATTGTTTCGCCCGGATTCAACCATTCTGAAATAAATTGATTAATATCTGTCCAGATGGGTGCATCATCCAGCCACAATTTTCCACTTTCCACGTTGAGTGGTGAAGGAATATTATTGGTAAAAAGCTGTCCCGTTCCCAAACCCTGAAAGCCCTTCGGTTTTATTTTTGCTGTCCATTGAGCAATGGCATTTAACCCGATATTAGATTCCAAGGCCGATGTGATCCACCAGCCAATATTTCTTTCTTCCGCCAATTTAATCCACTTTTCAGATTCTAAAAATCCACCCAAAAGACTCGGCTTTAAAACCAAAAACTGCGGCTTCACTTTGTCCAGCATTCGAATTCGATCTGTTTTATTCACCAACGGAATTAAGTCTTCATCCAATGCAATGGGAACCGGTGAAACTTTGCATAATTCGGAAAGCAATTCCCACTGCCCCGCTTTGATGGGCTGCTCAATTGAATGGAGATCAAATTCCATCAACCGATTCAGTTTTTCTTTTACCGTCGATTCAGTAAAGGCGCCATTAGCATCCACGCGCAGTTCAATCTCGTCACGGCTAAAACGGGAACGGATGGATTTCAGGATATTTATTTCTGTATCAAAATCCAAGGCTCCGATTTTCATCTTTATGCATCGCCATCCTTCTTCCAGTTTTTGTTCAACCTGCTGAATCATAAATTCCTGGTCACCCATCCAAATCAATCCATTGATATTTATTGGTAAATTGTTCCTGGTAAATCGTGCTCGGTAATAGGATTGTCCACCGCCGTTCATCAAATCCATACAAGCCATTTCCAGTCCAAAACGAATAGATGGAAAATCCGTTAATTGGGATAAATCTTTGATGAAGGATTTTGGATGTACACAGACTTCACCCAACTTGGATTCAATCTGAATAAAATCATCAAGACTTAATCCGGTCAGGGGCGCACATTCGCCAACGCCAGTCTTTCCATCTTCAGAAAGAAAAATATACCATATATCTCTGATTTTCATCACACCGCGGGATGTACCGGCGGGGCGTTTAAAATTCAGGGTACGTTTTGACCAGGATGCTTTCATTTTTTTTAAGCCACAGAGGCATAGAGACCGCAAAGAAAAAATAATATATCTCTGTGTGCTCTGTGACTCCGTGGCAGATTCATAGGTTTATCCCAAAAACAAACAGAATTGAAAAAATAAATGTCCCGACAGCCTGCTTCTTTAAGTAAGAATCGAAGGATTCATAATCATCATTTTTAAATAGTTGATGCGTGGGAATCATCATCAGCGGAATAGCGAAAAGAAATAGGTAATCCGCCAACTTATTGTTTGGAAACACATAAAGAAGCATAAGTACAATCCCAAGAGAGTTCAACAATAAGTGATATCGTTTCGCTCTTTCAATCCCCATTTTTACAACTATCGTATTCTTCCCCGATTTTTCATCTTCTACATGATCCCGCATGTTGTTGATATTCAAAACGGCTGTGGTAAATAATCCAATGGCAGAAGCAGGCAGAAGTAATTTCCAATGAAATGTGTGTGTATGTAAAAAGTATGAACCCAGCACACCAAGCAAACCGAAGAAAAGAAAAACAAATAAATCACCCAATCCGGCATAACCATAAGGATTTTTCCCAATGGTATATTTCACTGCTGCACCTAAGGCTGCGATTCCCAAAACGGCAAACAAACCTGCTTTTATTAAATCTAATCCAAGTGTCCCTTCATAAATCAACCAAACGCCAAAAATTGAACATAGCAAAGAAATCGCCCACATGGCTTTAACCATCTGTTCTTTAGTGACAAGCCCGGCCTGCAGAGTTCGATCCGGACCCACGCGGTTCTTATTATCAGTCCCTTTTACAAAATCGCCGAAATCGTTTGCCAGATTCGAAAGAATCTGCAGAAACAAGGTGGTAATCAATGCCAATCCAAATACCAATCCGTTAAAATGTCCATCAGCCATAGCTAACCCGCTCCCCATAATGATGCAGGAAAAGGCCAAGGGAAGTGTCCTTAACCGAAATGCTTTAATCCATTTATTCATAATTTTTATGCCACAGAGACACAGAGACCGTAAAGATTTATTTCTATAATTTTCTCTGTGTCCTCTGCGGCTCCGCGGCTATTAAGGAAATTTTGGGTATTTCGAAAAATCCGGCTTCCGTTTTTCCACGAAGGCATCCCGCCCTTCCTTTGCTTCGTCGGATAAATAATAGAGCAATGTTGCATTCCCGGCCAGTTCCTGGATTCCGGCTTGTCCGTCCAATTCCGCATTGAATGATGATTTTAGCATTCGGATAGCCAACGGTGATTTTTCCATAATTTTCCGTGACCATTCCACAAAGGTATCTTCCAGTTTATCCAATGGTACAACCGTGTTCACTAGTCCCATATCCAAGGCTTGTTGCGCATCGTATTGATCACATAAATACCAAATCTCCCGGGCTTTTTTCTGTCCAACTATACGTGCCAAATAAGATGCACCGAATCCTCCATCAAATGAACCCACTTTGGGTCCTGTTTGCCCAAAACGTGCGTTTTCTGCTGCTATGGTGAGATCACAAACCACATGGAGTACATGTCCGCCGCCAATGGCCCACCCGGCTACTGCAGCAATGACCACTTTCGGTATAGAGCGAATCTGTTTTTGTAAATCGAGTACATTGAGTCGAGGCACTTCATCTTTCCCCACATAACCTCCGTGCCCACGGACACTCTGATCTCCACCGCTGCAGAACGCCTTGCCGCCTTCTCCAGAAAAAACGATGACTTGAATAGTTTCATCATCACGGCAAATGTTCATGGCATCAATCATTTCCTTCACCGTTCGCGGGGTAAAGGCGTTATGTTTTTCCGGACGGTTTATGCTGATCTTGGCTATACCTTCAAAGAGATCAAACTTGATCTCGTCATATTCCCTGATTGTTTTCCAATCATTTTTCCATTCCATAATAAACTCCTTTTTCACCACAGAGACACTGCGACACAGAAAAATAATCAATTCTTGTGACTCTGTGTCTCCGTGGTTAATTTATTAAATACATTTTTATTTATTTTCATATCAGTGAATATTTCCAGGATGCCACTTTCAAATCCTTCCAACATTTTTTCCAATTCTTCCATTGTTTTAACGCCCCAATACTCCAATTCAAATTCTTTCGCCGTGAGTTCCGCCGTACGCTTGTGGGGTGTGGTAAATAGTTCTGTCAATTCCCCCTGATTCGATGGACCGGAAATTATATTGAAAATCCCGCCGCCGCCGTCATTCAGAATCACAATTCGTAAGTTTTGTGGGAATTTATGATTCAACCATAGCCCGTTTCTATCGTAGAAAAACGCCAAATCACCTACAATTATAGTATGCGTCCGACTTGGATCTGCCAAGGCATGGCCCACCGCAGTACTCACCGTACCGTCAATCCCCGATGTACCACGATTGGAATACACATCTACATTTGGTTTATCTAATCCAATAAAATTGGCAATCCGCACCGGCATGCTGTTCCCTAAATGCAAAACACTATTTTCAGGCATTACATTAATCACTTTCGCAACAGCGCTGAAATAATTGAAAACAGAAACATCCAGTATCGATTTCGATTCTGCATCAACTTTGATTTGTGCTTCAGCCAGAACAGATTGATATTGATTTTGGTAAGGGACTGCAATCTTACGTTTTAACCATTCAGAAAAAAAATATGCAGGACTCACTTGAACCGTTTTCGTCAGACTCTGAAACGGATCACCCACCATTCCCAGACCAATATGCCAATGGGCTTTTGGTTTATGTTTTCTTAAATAAAGTTTCAGGTTTGTGGAAATCACTGAACGACCGAATGTTATGAGCAAATCTGGTTTTAGATTTTCAGCAATTATTGTATTTATTTTTGTGTCTTCTGTGCCTTTTGCTGTTAATAAATTTTCATCATTAGTCTTAAAAACAAGATCAGCGGACTTAATGACATTTTTTACCTCATGAAGATTACTGATCACATCCGCTACAATAGGGACATCAATTTGATTTAACAATCCAACCAATTCAGGATTTGGTTCAGACTGCCCCCCTAAAATCATGATCTTTTTAACACTATTTAATTCCGTCTGTAACTCCTGCCAAAAATCGTCGTTCAATATTTCTTCTTTTATAATGTCATATCTTCGCGAGCTTCGCGTCTCTGTGGCAAATAATACATCATCTATACTATCGGGGTAAAACGGCTCCCGAATGGGAATATTCAAATGGACTGGCCCACGGGCTTCTGTCATCGCCAAGTCCAAAGCTTCTTCAGCCACTTCAAGATTTTCTTCATCGAATACAAAACTGCCTTTAACGTGATCTATATACACATTTTTCTGGTGAATCGTTTGTCCATCCCACTGATCAATCCATTCCGGTGGACGGTCGGCCGTCAAGATAAGTAAGGGCACCATCTGATAAAATGCTTCTGTAACTGCCGGAGCAAAATTCTGCGCTGCCGTTCCGGATGTACAGACTAGAACCACCGGTTCACCGGATTGCTGCGCCAATCCCAAACACACAAATCCGGCAGAGCGTTCATCGGTGATAGAAAAGGTTTCAATGCCGGGATGTTTTCCAAAACCGATCAATAACGGCGCGCACCTGGAGCCGGGACAAACGACCGCTTTTCGTACACCAAATTGAGCGCAAAGATCTATCAGCTCATAAATATGCCGGGTGTTTTGTAAGGCCACAGATTTCATAATTTTTTAAATTTAGATTTTTTTCTCTGTGCTCTTTACCTGCCTGTCCCTTTTGACTTTTTTAAATGTTGCAGGCGGGCGTCTCTGCGGCTAATTCCACCATTCATCACATCCAATAAAGTCTGGCATTTCAGGGCGGTTTCTTCCCATTCTTTTTCGGGAATCGAATCATGGGTGATTCCGGCTCCGGCGTACAGCACGGCACGAGTCCGCAGGATCTGCATACAGCGGAGATTCACATAAAGTCGTGTGGCTCCTTCCAAGTTGACTGGCCCCAAAAAACCGCTATAGAACTCTCGCTTCAAATGTTCGTTTGCCGCAATAAACCGTAGGGCAGAAAATTTGGGCATCCCGCACACCGCAGAAGTGGGATGGAGCAAATGGAGCATCACCGAACCCAATTCAGGAAAGTGAACTTTATTCAAATCCACTGTGTATTCCGTTTTTAAGTGAATCATATTTCCCGCTCGAACGGATCGCGGTCCTGTTTCTTCAAATTCCCGAAGGCGAATTGTTTTGAATTGCTCAATGATGTAGCGACTTACCATGGCTTGTTCTTCGATCTCTTTTTGGTTCCAAACCGCTTCTGATAAATCTGCATCTTCTGGAAAGGGTTGTGTTCCCGCAAGGGATACTGTTCGGAATTGATCAGCAGTTGAATCAATTAAAAGTTCCGGTGTGGCGCCCATCCATGTACCCCTGCCTGGAATGGAAACCAAATTCACGAATGCATCCGGATAGGCTTGTTCCATTCGCTGAAATTGATCAATCACATCAAAATCTTCGGACAAAGGTTTATCCAATGTTCGTGCAGAAACCACTTTATTAAACTCTCCTTCTTCGATGGCATTAATACCATTTTCCACCATTCGAATAAAATGAGATTTTTCTCCTGAAATTTCCGTATCGGGGCGAAGATTTAAATGATAGGGCATTTTATCATTGGATTTGGAATGGTTCCCAACTTCCGCCCATAATTTTTCCATTCCACTCTCATCTTCCATCTTCCATCTTCCATTTTCCATATTCCATGTTCCATCTTCCATCATTACCATGTGCACATCTGCCTTTAAAAAGAGAGTCTCATTTCCTTCAGGATTCATGAAAGGACTTATAGCAAACCCCATTTCACATTTTTGCAGATCTATTCTTCCTTTCGTTGGATTTAGAGACAAATCAGCCAGAAAATGGATTTGTTTTTCCCGTGGACAACGCCAGACGACTGCAGACGCCTTTGCCATTATTGCCGCTTTCCAAATATGGCGTAGTTGTTTCTTGTGTGATGACAAAACTGAAACCGTGCCTACTTTATTTAATACCTGATTCAAGATGATTTCATCACAGCCAATGTCATCCGAGAAACACAGACCAATTGATCCTGATCATTGGTAATGCGAATATCCCAGACATGAGTTCGTTTACCGATATGGCTAGGCTCTGCGACTCCATAAACCCAACCGGATTTCGCACTTTTAATATGATTTGCGTTAATTTCTACGCCGACGACGAATTCTTCCGGGTAGTTCACGTTAATGGTGCCTGCTATACTGCCCAATGTTTCAGCAAAAGCGACAGAAGCACCGCCATGAAGTGTTCCCAAGGGTTGTTTTGTTCGACCGTCCACCGGCATTTTTCCCTCAATTTTCTCTTTTGATGCTTTTGTTATAACAATGCCAATATTTTCAGCTAGAGTATTTTTCTCAAGTTTTTGGATAAATTGTATTAATTCATTTTCGGTCATTCTTTTCTCCATTGTATTCATTTTTTCAATCTTTCTGTGATTTTTCATAGTCATTTTCAATTTATTATTTTGTGTTTTTGTATGTGTGACATCCCGACGGTTTTCGTGGGCTTTTTTTAGCAATGACTATTTTTTCCCTATATAAAGGGTACACACACCAAATGTTAATGGAATGGCACGACAGTTTTTCAATCCAATGGATTCCATAAGCTTTAGAAATTCCTTTCGAGTTGGAAAATTTATAATGGAATCAGCTAAATATTCATACGCTGCAGGATTCTTCGTAAACAACTTGGCTAATTTCGGCAGCATTCCATTGAGATAAAAACTGTAGAAGGTCCGCCACAACCCCGGTTCCGGTGTGGTGAGTTCAAGAACCATGACTTGTCCATTTGGGACAATAATCCGTTTCATTTCTGATAGCGCTTTTTCCTTATCCGGAATATTTCGGATACCAAACGCAATGGCAGTCACATCAAAGGAATTATCTTCAAACTCAAGATTTGTGGCATCGCCCCATTTAAGTTTTACTTTGTCTAACAAATTTTGATCAGATACTTTTTCCATACCCTTATCCACCATTCCCTGGACGAAATCCACACCTGTCACTTTTACTTCCGGATAAGTTTTAGCGCAATCCAACGCCAGGTCTCCTGTTCCTGTAGCTATATCCAGAAAACGATGTGTGTTTAAAAATTCCATTTCCATAATTGTTCTTTTTCGCCAAGCGATATCCCGTCGACCCGAAAGGAACCGGTTCAAAAAATCATATTTGTCCGTAACCGATGCAAAAATATCTTTGACGATTTTGATTCTCTGATCGTCTGTCATTTCCTGAACGGATGGGTATTCTTTTTGTTGTATTTCACTCATTATTTTTATGTGTTAAAGTTTTCAAGACCGTAAAAACATGAGCACTTAAACACTTTTGCACTTAAGACAATCCTTTGGAAAATAATTTAGTGATACCAATCACCCATTGCTCACGATCAAATCGATCTTGATCTCCCAATTCCAAAGCTTCATGATAATCTTTTAGAAATCGGGTCAACACTGCATCCAAGAAGAAAACAGATTGAGACTTATCCAATTGAGCATCCAATTCATTCCGATCCATGGCATCTTGTATAATGCCGCCAAGATATTCATCGGACATGGATTGTAATTCATCCACGATTTTTTTCCGATTGGGAGAATCATCGGAATAAATCAGCCTGAAATAGATCCGGGCCAATCTGGGATGCTCTGTGATAAACTGAACACCGGAATCTACAATCTTCGCCAATCGGACATCAAAGGGCAAATCAGCCGTCTCATCCCTGACTTTCCGCAGATACGCCTTTACTTCACCTAGCGCTAAATGATAAATATGGAAATACAGACTACTCTTGGTCTTGAAATAATTGAACAAAGATCCCTTGGCAATTCCAGCCCGTTCCACCACTTTATTCATGGATGCGGTTTCATAATCCCGTTCAGCAAATTCGGAAATGGACGCATTGACAATACGTGCCTGTTTCTCTATGGGTAATTTTTCAAAAGGTTTCATGTTGTTAATTAATCAATAAAACGTAATTTGACCGGGTGGTCAAATTAAACAAAATAGACTATAAATTATAATACAATCTTTAAGAATTTTAGTGTTTTTTATATTGAACTAGTTCGCCTATAAAGATTATATAAGCAGATAATAATACTGTGTTTATAATCATAGAAAAATGTTTTCTATTGAAAATAGTTTCGGAATTCTCATCGGTAGAACCACCCGGATTATTATGAAATCTCTGGAGACTTATTCAGGGAAAATGATAATCTATTTCTTTGATTTAAATAACGAAGGAATTTCATATTGTTTACTTGTAAATAGTTTCCATGTGAATTATTGTATTGCATTTATATCATAACAATATATAATTTAAATATCCAGTCCCTTTTATCTTATTTTCTATATTCACTAGGATGGCTCATTTATCCATTCATTGATAATTGAAAATAATGAAAGGTATTTTGATATGAAAAACGAAAATTCACCAAAAAAAATGAAAAATACCAACAATAGTTAGATATCCTTATGAGCTATTATTTTAAAAGTTTGTCTATTAATCGACTATCCATCATCGGTGCCGGGCAAATTGGTCCGGACATTTGTCTGCATTTTTCTAAAGTATTCTCAAAATATCCTGTTGAATTGGTTCTGGTGGATATTTCTGAAGATGCACTTGCCAATGCAAAAGCCAGAATAGAAAAGAAAATACAGAAAGGTGTTGAAACAGGTGCGTTTAAGCCTGAAATGGCCGAATCCATGAGAAGCAGTATTACATATACCTCAGACTACCAAAATATAGCCGGATCGGAAATAGTGGTGGAAGCTGCCACGGAAGATGAGAAAATAAAAAATATTATTTTTAACCAAGTAGAAAAGATCTGTGATGACAACTGCTTTTTCCTTTCGAATTCATCTCATATGCGACCAGAAGTCATTTTCCAAAATATTGAGAATAAAAAACGCTGCCTGGTTACCCATTATTTTTTCCCGGCAGAACGTAACCCTATAGTAGAAATTATTCCCGGAGAAAAGACCAGCGAGAGCATCACTGATACACTCATGGGATTCTATGAAGCCATAGGGAAGGTTCCTATAAAAGTGAAAAGTTCTTATGGTTATGCGGTGGATCCCATATTCGAAGGTCTATGCCAAACAGCCATTTTATGCCTTGAAAAAGGGTACGGTACCGTCAAAGAAATTGACGCTATCGCCCAGAAATCACTCGGGTTAGGTATTGGCCCATTTACAGCGCTTACATTGACCGGCGGAAATTCCATTACGAATCATGGTTTGGATGAAATGAACCATGAACTTATGCCCTGGTTTAAGTCCCCCAAAGCTTTGCAAGATTCTGTCGAAAATAACACCCCTTGGGATATAGCAAAACGGGGTGAAAAAGTGGAGATTTCACCGGAAAAAGAGGGTATTTTAGAAAAGCAATTCCTGGGGGCTTACTTTGCCTTGTCCTCCTATATTCTGGATATTGGAATTTGCAGTATCCACGATTTGAATATGGCCTGCGAGATTGCACTGGTTATGCAAGCACCTTTCACGTTGATGAACAAGATTGGTCTCGAAAATGCTTACCAAATTGTAGAAGATTTTTGTATTGAACACACAGAATTTCCCATTCCGGAATCCCTTAAAAAAGCGAAGGCGGCTGGGAAATGGGAAATCTCCCATATAGTTAAAACAGTGCAAGATCAAGTGGCTGTCATTACAATACGCCGACCCAAAGTATTGAATGCATTGAATCTTGAAGTCATCGCCGATTTGGAAACAGCCTTGGTAGATGCAGAAACGGATAATTCCATTTTCGGATCGGTCATCACCGGTTTTGGTGTAAAGGCCTTTGTTTCCGGTGCAGACATTCATATGCTGTCCTCACTGAAAACGCCGGAAGAAGGTTATGAAAATGCCCGGAGTTTTCAAGTGGTTTTCAGCAAAATTCAAAAACTGAAAAAACCGGTAATCTGTGCCATGAACGGATTCGCTTTTGGAGGCGGGAACGAACTTGCCATGTCCTGTACCATGAGAATCTGCAAAAAAGGGTTGCCCGTATTGGCTTGCCAGCCGGAAGTGAAGCTTGGTTTCATTCCCGGTGCCGGCGGCACGCAACTCCTGCCGAGATTAGTAGGTATTAACACTGCTGCCGAAATATTACGCACCGGCCGACCTGTGTCTTCCTCGGAAGCAATGGAAATTGGCTTGATTGACAAGGAAGTTGAAGGTGATCTTATAGAAGAAGGCATTTCTCTTGTGAAACAAATTGCTGATGGCTCTTTAGCGGTTTTGCCTATGGTGGAAACGCCCATAAGAAATGGAGAGAAAATCACGGATGTGGAACTGGGGCACTTGAGCAAAGCCATTGATTCAATTCTGACCAAGACTATTTATGAAGGCGCTGAAATGACCCTGGAAGATGGCTTGGAATTTGAAGCAAGGCAGTTTGGAGAATGTATGAAAACAGAGGATATGAAAATCGGCTTGAAAAATTTTGTGGAAAACGGACCGAAAATGAAGGCAGAATTTGTTCATAAATAAAATGGACAAGGAAAAAGGATATGGAATTTTGGATTGTTGGATGAATGGAAGAAAACGAATGAACAATCATCCAATCATCCATTCAACTAATCAACCATCATTAAAGTAGTAAATGAAATACAAACTTGGTGTAGATATAGGCGGAACATTCACGGATTTTTTCCTGGTGTCCGATGCAGGTGATACTGTTATGCATAAAACACTGTCCACTCCGGAAGATTCGTCCATCGGTTTCATCACGGGGATGAAAGAATTAGCTGAAAAGCTCTCTATTGATGAAAACGAATTTATCCAAAGCATTGAAGCAATAGTGCACGGAACCACCATCGCCACCAATACATTGCTAACGCTGCAAGGAGCAAAAACGGCATTAATTACCACAAAAGGATTGCGTGATGCACTTGAAATGCGCCGTGGAATTCGGGAAGAACAATATAATAACCATTACCAAAATGTGACTCCGTTGGTCCCTCGCTATTTACGATTAACTGTGAATGAACGAATTGATGCCGATGGAAACATCGTAACGCCGGTGATTGAATCAGAATTGGAAGGCATCGTTGAGAAGTTAAAATCTGAAAGTGTTGAATCTGTCGCTGTTTGCTTTATGAATTCCTATCTTAACGTAACCCATGAAAAACAAGTCACGGAATATTTACGGAATAAATTAAAAGATGTTTACATAACTGCATCTTACGAAGTGTTACCTTCAATTCGATTTTATGAGCGGGTAAGCACAACGGTGGTAAATGCTTATATCGGCGTGGTCGTGGACAAGTATATTGCTTCACTGTTAAGCAAATTAGATGCACTCAACTTTAAAGGTGGTTTTTCAATTATGCAGTCCAATGGCGGTGTTGTTTCTCCTGATATTGTTCGGAAAATTCCAGCAGTGACCGTTTTATCCGGTCCGGCAGCCGCGCCCATCGCCGGAGCCTTTTATGCGGAAATGCTTGGGTTTGACAACTGTATTACGATGGACATGGGCGGCACCAGTTTTGATGCCAGTATGGTGGTGGACGGGCAATGCGTTACCAGCACGGAGGGTGATATAAACCGCTATAGAATTGCTCTTCCTTCTTTGGATATTATTACCATTGGCGCCGGCGGTGGAAGCATAGGCTGGGTGGACAGCGGCGGCTTGCTCCAGATGGGACCTCAAAGCGCCGGGGCCTTGCCGGGACCTGTTTGCTATGATAGAAACGGAGAAGAGCCGGCTTGCACAGATGCAGATTTGATTTTGGGTTATCTTGATCCAAATTTCTTTGCCGGAGGGAAGTATAAACTCAATAAAGATAAAGCAACGAAAGAATTGGAGAAAAAGTTAGCGGTTCCACTGGGTCTTTCGATAATGGAAACAGCCGCCGGGATGTACCGTGTAATCAATATGAATATGGCACAGGGTGTTCGTCAGGTATCGGTTGAACGGGGTTATGATCCGAGAGAATTTTTAATGATTGTGGCTGGTGGTGCGGGACCTATACACGCCGGGGAAATCTGCCGAGAATTGGAAATCCCCATGTTTGTTGTGCCCAATGTGGCGCCCATTTTCTGCGCAACAGGTATGCTTTTGGGAGACTTGAAACACGATTATGTCCGGTCCTATATCACGCGATTTTCTGATATTGATAAGACGTTTTTCCTTAATCTTTACGATGAAATGAAACAGGAAAGTTTTGATACGCTTTCCCGGGAAGGAATTAGCAATAATCAGACCGAATTCATTCCCACCCTGGATTTACGTTATGTGGGGCAATATCATGAAGTTCCCCTTCAGGTTGGGATGGATGATATTTTTTCATTCAATCTGGATAAGATTAAAAAAGAATTTCATAGAGAACACAACCGTCAGTTCGGCTATTCCCTCGAAGAGGAAGGTACAGAATTAGAAATCATTAATGTCCGTTTACGGGCGATTGGTGTGACAGATAAGCCCAATTCATTTGCAAAAATGGATGAGTCTGATCCATTGAAAAATCCTGATTTTGCATTTAAGTGTCAACGGAATGTCTATATTCCGGAACTAAACGACTTCAAAGAAATTCCTGTATTTGATGGCGATAAACTGACAGGTAAATATACCATTGAAGGACCCGCTATAATCGAACAGATTAATACTACTATCTTTTTGGGAGAAACGTATGACTGTGACACGGGTATCGGTGGATCGTTCATTGTATACAACAAAAATAAATACCCGGATGGGTTTGACATTACAAAGAATAATTGATTGAATATAAATGGTTAAAATAGACAAAATTCTTCTTTCGATTTTCCAGCGTTCTTTTAAATCCATCACAGATGAAATGAGCATTTCACTGACCAAAACAACACGATCACCAATTTTATGCGAAGCCAAAGATTTTGTCACCGGATTGTACGATTCTACAGGCCAAATGCTTGAACAGACGGAAAATTTGCCCATTCTATCATTTTCGCTTGGGCCTGTATGCCGGGTTATTATTGATCAATACGGAAACAATATTTATCCCGGTGATGTGATTATCCATAATGATGTGTTTACCATGGGGAATCAGAATAATGATGTGGCTATTTTTAAACCCATTTTCCAAGATGAAACTCTCATTGGGTGGGCGGCAGCAAAAGGACATCAGGCAGATATCGGCGGCGCAGTGCAGGGCGGCTACAATCCAAAAGCAACGGAGGTCTGGCAGGAAGCAATTCGAATTCCGGCAGTTAAGCTGTACGAAAAAGGCGAATTGCGGAAAGATGTGTGGAATCTCATATTCGCTAACATTCGTTTGACCATGGTTCAGGAAGATATCAAAGCCCAAATTGGCGCCTGCACTTTAGGTGAAAGACGACTTCAGGCATTAGTTAATAAATATGGAATCGATTCTTACAAAGCCCATAAAAAGGAATTGTTCAATTCCACAGAAACAATGATGCGCGCCGAAATTGCTGCTATTCCTAATGGTGTTTATTATGGCGACAGTATGGTGTATTATGACGGAAAACATAAAGGAACAGAATTTACGATTCGTGCAAAAGTGACAGTAGATGATGATTCAATCATCTTTGACTTTTCTGATTCATCTCCCCAAACTAAAGGATTTGTCAACGGGACATACACATCCACATGCTCTGCGATTACCTTATCTTTTCTGCAAATGGTAAATCCAAATATTCCCCATAATGAGGGCATGATAAAACCCTTAACCTACATTGTACCAGAAGGAATTATTTTAAATGCATCCTACCCGGCTGCTACAACCTTTGGGAATCATCTTTGTCCCCAGGTAGCGGATTCGATAGCAAAAGCATTAAGCACAGCGATACCGGATAAAATTACAGCTGGATGGAATCATTTATTATGCTCTCTCTTTACAGGAAATCACCCGCGAACCCAGGAAAAATACGTGGATATCTGTTTTCTTGGGTTAAAGGGCGGTTCCGGTGCTTTGAATGGTTCTGACGGCTATGACCATATTGGAATGATTGATGCATCCGGGGGTATATTAGATCAGGATTATGAAATGTTTGAACAACAAACACCCCATACGCTTTTACATCATGAATATTTACAGGATTCCGGCGGCCCGGGGCAATGGCGCGGCGGTTTGGGTGTTGTGACAAAAATCAAACTGGGGGGTGATGATACAACAATGGTTGTATTTGGAGATGGAGATGTAAAACCTCCCTACGGTTTATTTGGAGGGAAAACGAGTGTATTAAATAAAATTTCTCTCACTTATCCCGATGGGGAAAAAATGGTCCCCATGAGCAAAGATATGATAGAAGGAATCCCTAGCGGAACTCTCTACTACCAGGTTGCTGGTGGCGGCGGTGGGTATGGAAACCCCAAAGACCGAGATGAAGGAATGGTGAGAAATGATGTTCAAAATGAAGTAGTTTCCAAAAGTCAGGCTGAAGAAGTTTATGGTGTTCAAATAAAGGATTAAAATGAGTTTCACAATAGAACAAAAATTTAATGCCCTTTGCCAAATCACACGTGCATCCCATTTTGAATGGAGGGAAGCGTTTATAAAAATGTTCCCGAACATGGATCCAAAGGAAGCCGTTTTGAAATATTGGGAAATTGTTGGCCATGATACGGCAAAAGCCTACCTTAAAAATGTGGATAGAAATAAACCGGTTATTCCCCAAATTGCGGAAATGATTGTAAATAGTTCATTGGCTATGGGAGAAACCGCAACCATGAATGTAGAAAGTAACGGCAATGTCCGATTGGTTCACTCGGACTGTCCCTGGTACGATTGGCATAAAAAATATGATGCTCTTAATGAAGACCAACCTGGATGCGATTGCTGGTTTCAAACGATTGTGGAAGATGTCAATCAGGAACTCGGTACCCATATTCAAGTGGAAACCATCAGTTCTCTTCCCAATGGGGACGATAACTGTACACGGATTTTTTCGGAGAAATAATGATGGATTTTGAATTGAATGACGTACAGGAATTGGTCCGGAAAACATTCCGGGATTTTGTGGAAAAGGAAGTAAAACCGCAAGCTCAAGCCATTGATGAGAACAAAGAATTTCCCATGAAACTTTTCAAAAAAGTGGGTGACCTCGGATTCTTTGGTATGCGGTATCCAAAATCAGCCGGGGGAACTGAATTTGATATTTTATCTTATTGCCTGGCGGTCATTGAATTGGCAAAAGGGTCACTCTCCCTGGCAGTGGTGTGTACGATGCAGTCGCTTATGGCCACATTTTTTCTCTATAAATACGGTGATGAAGAGGTAAGGGTGTTTTTCAACCAAGCTTTGAAAGGTGAAAAAATCGGCGGTATCTGCATGACAGAACCGAATGCCGGAAGTGACCTGAACAGCATCCGGACAAAAGCAAAAGTGTTTGAAGATCATTTCCTGTTAAGCGGGCAAAAAACGTGGGTAACATCCGCACCGGTTGCTGATTTTTTTACTGTTTTTGCTAAAACCGATAATCATGAAAAACTGTCCATCTTTTTTGTGCCCACGCATTTGGAAGGTGTGCAAATCGGGAAGGCAATTGAAAAATTGGGTGTTCGCGGATCCGTGACCAGCGAAGTAGCTTTTGATGAAGTAAAACTACCGAAAAATTATTTATTGGGAAAAATTGGTGGAGGAACTGACAGCCTCAGGGAAATTTTAGCTGAAATACGAATTATGACTGCTGCTTTGGCAATAGGTGTGGCAACAGCGGCATTTGAGGAGGCGGTAGAATATGCCAAAACCCGGGTGCAGTTTGGTCGTCCCATCGGAAAATTTCAAGCGGTAAGGTTGAAAGTCGCTGACATGGCAGTTCAACTGGAAACAGCTCGTCACTATGTATTCTACGCTGCATCATTAAGCGATAAGGATTTACCGAGACAAAAGGAATCCATGATTGCAAAACTCTATGCATCCGAATGTGCCAATTCTATTTGTGACATTGCTTCTCGAATTTTCGCATCCTACGGTTACGCCATGGAATATCCCATACAGCGCTATCTAAGGGATGCACGATTTACACTCATCGGCGGCGGCACATCAGAGATACTGGGTATTAACATTGGTCGGGAATTGGGATTGTGAAAAACTGGAATAATGGAATAATGGAACTATGGGATGATGGAATGATGAAGTTATTCATTAATCCCTGTTCTTCCGGCAGGCGGGCATTTTCCCATTACTCCATTCATCCATTAATCCACTATTCCATTTATCCTTATTATTTCTTTGTGTCTTTGTGGCGAATGGTTTTAACCGGAGAAAATGATGCAATTCAATAACGCATATATCCCCTATGGCTGTTACTGGAGTACGCCGTTTTGTAAATGGCAAGGTAGTTTTGCAAATCTGCATCCATTGAAGTTTGCTGCGGAAATAGCGCGGGATGCACTGAAAAAGCGCCGGATTGATGTGAATGAATTTAACGCGCTGCACCTGGGAAATACGGTACCGTCAAAATCCTGTTTCTATGGAGCACCATGGGTCGCAGCCATGATTGGCGCGGAAGGCATCACCGGCCCCACCATCAATCAAGCTTGCGCCACTTCAGCTAGAGTGATCGCCGGCGCTGCCTCAGAGTTGAAATCCGGCAATGGCAACGCACCGGCTATTTTATGTATCACAGCAGACCGCACATCAAACGGTCCGCATATTTTTTATCCGAACCCAATGGGCCCGGGCGGTAAGGGTATTGCCGAAGACTGGGTCTGGGATAATTTTAGTCACGACCCATTTGCACGCAACACCATGCTGCAAACCGCCGAAAATGTAGCGAATGAGGATGGTATCAGCACCGAAGAGCAACACGATGTGGCGCTGCTGCGCTTTCAGCAGTATCAGGATGCACTAGCCGATGACGCGGCTTTCCATCGGCGGTATATGGTTTCACCGGTAGAAATTAATCCAACAGGTCGCAAGGTTATTGGGACGGTGAAATCTGATGAGGGTGTTTTCTCCACCACAGCCGAGGGGCTGAAAAAACTGAAACCCATGATGCCGGATGGCACGGTTACGTTCGGTGGGCAGACTTTTCCCGCTGATGGCAATGCGGGCATGATTGTTACCACCTCATCTCAAGCAGCAGATATCAGTTCAAATTCTGACATTAAGGTACAGTTGATTAGTTTCGCTCAAGGACGGGCAAAGAAAGGCTTTATGCCGGCAGCAAATGTGCCCGCTTCCCAACGTGCCTTAGCAATAGCCGGTATTGGCATTGCAGATGTAAGAGCAATCAAAACACACAACCCCTTTGCTGTGAACGATATCTATTTTGCCAAGGAGATGGGCATAAAACAAGAAACGATGAACAACTATGGCTCCTCACTGATTTGGGGCCATCCTCAAGGACCCACCGGAATGCGCCTGATAATAGAATTAATCGAGGAATTGGTCCTGCGGGGCGGCGGCTATGGACTTTTCACCGGATGCGCAGCCGGGGATACGGCAGCCGCGATTGTAATCAAGGTGGATTCATAACAACTGGACTAATGGAGTTTTGGAATGATGGAAAAATTAAAAAATATGGACAGAACAAAGGAAAAAAGCGGCAGGAGCAGTGGCAGTGAAAAAAAAAGGAAACTGATAAACTTTTGATCAAAAAAATGAATAGTAATAAAATCATTGAAAATGAAACAAAGATATACCTTTGTGATCCTTTGCGTTCTTCGTGGCTATAAGTAAATCATAATGAAAGTATTATTATCAAAACCCGGGTTGGACGGTCATGATGTTGGCGTAAAAGTATTAGCCTATGCAATGATAGATGCCGGATTTGAAGTGGCCTATTCCGGTTTGAGAAAATCGATCGAGGAAATTGTGCAAAAAGCCATGGATATTGAAGCAGATGTAATCGGTTTATCTATACTATCGGGAACTCACTTGATTCTTTGTGGGGAAATGAGAGAAGTAATGGATAGCCACGGGTTAACTATCCCTTGGCTTGTGGGTGGAAATATTCCCCATGGTGATGTTGATGCATTATTAGATATTGGGGCTGCTTCAGCTTTTCCAACAGGTACAACTGTTGAGGAAGTAATTAATTACCTGAAAGAATTAGAGAAGAAAAACTCATAATGAGAATAATTATATGAATGAGAAGAAAGTTTTCCTGGAATCTGGAATCGAAGTAAAGCCCCTATACACACAGGAAGATATCAAAGATTCTGAAGCAGGTCAAAACATGCCCGGGCAATATCCTTTTACTAGGGGCATTCATCCGGAGATGTATAGAAAACGACCCTTTACCATTCGTCAATATGCCGGTTTTGCTTCGCCTGAGGAAACAAACAAACGGTTCAAATTTTTAATTGAAAATGGCCAAACAGGGTTAAACGTTGCCTTTGATCTTCCTACCCAATGCGGTTTGGACTCTGACCACCCCAGATCCTTTGGAGAAGTGGGCCGAGTGGGAATGGCTGTGGATACTTTGGATGATTTTGAAATAGCCTTCCATGGGATCGATCTGGATAAGATTACCGTATCTCTCACGATCAATGGATCTGCTATAGTTCTCATGGCCATGTATTTCGCTCTGGCGGAAAAACGAGGTTATGACATCCATACGTTAAGAGGGACGGCTCAAAATGATATCCTGAAGGAATTCATTGGCCGTGGTACATGGATTTTTCCTGTGGATGCATCAGTCAAACTGGTGGTGGATACGGTGGAATACTGTGCACAAAATGTACCAAAATACAGCCCGGTGAGTGTTTGTGGTTACCATATCCGGGAGTCCGGTGCAAACCCCATCCAGGAAATGGCCTATGCATTTTGTATCGCGAAAGCCTACACGGACGATACATTGAAACGAGGTGTAGATATAGATGAATTTGCATCACGACTATCATTCAATTTTGATATTTACGGAAATTTTTTCGAACAAATTGCCAAGTTTCGAGGTGGTCGCCGTTTATGGGCAAAAATCATTCGAGAAGAATATCACGCAAAAAATGACAAATCATCCTGGATGCGCATGATTGCCGGCGGCGGCGGTGGCGGCCTGACGAAGCAACAACCGGAAAACAATATTATTCGAAGTGCATATTACGCGTTAATCAGCACCCTTTCCGGAACCCAGACGATGGCGCTTTGTTCGTATGACGAAGCCTACACAATCCCCACAGAAAAAGCCGCAGAACTTTCGTTGCGAACCATGCAAATATTAATTCATGAAATGGGAATTTGTGATACGGTGGATCCTTTGGGAGGATCTTACTACGTTGAATCGTTGACTGACAGGTTTGAAAAAGAGATTAAAAAAGAAATGAAGTCGGTAGAAGAAATGGGCGGTATTGTTGTGGCTGTGGCTTCCGGCAAGATTCAGGAAAAAGTGTCCCGGCAAGCTTATGAACGGGAAAAAGGTATACAAAATGGAGCCATTCCCAAAGTGGGTGTAAATATATTTCAGAAAGATGAAGACCCTAAACCTGTAGAATTCCATCTATACAATGAAGATGCGGCAAACGATCAAATTGAAAAACTTCAGCGAATAAAAGAAACCCGATATGGAAAGAAAGTCCAAACCTGCCTGGAAAAGCTGAAAGAAAATTGTTTGCAAAATGTGAATCTGATGCCGGCCGTTATGGAAGCTGTTAAAGCCTATGCCTCGGTGGGTGAAATTATTGGTGTTATGAAGGAAGTATATGGTGAATATGATGAACCTATTTTCTTTTAAATTGAATGATGATAAAATAAATTTAAGTTTAATCCAAATATTTATCAAGAATACAGGATGCAAAACCTACAAAACACTCTAATCGAATTACTCAAGGACGGTACCAATTACACAAGTGAGGGAAAACTCCTTAAAAATAAACTCACTGAGGACGCTCTCAAATTAGAACCTCTCCTTCTCAAATATCTTTTATCGAATGACCACTTAAAAAAGCATTTCTTTATTGATGTGGACGGTACACTTGTTTTTGATAAAGACAAATTCCTTCAGTTTGTGAATGATAAGGAATTCCTTCCCGATTCTTACACCAGTTTCAGAAATAAAATCGGTCTCTTGGATGAAGACGGAAAATACTTTTCTGAAAAAAGGGATGTTGTCCTTGCCTGGCCCTACAAGGATTGTGTGCTGGAAGGTGGACAAGATAGGGAAGACCAGAAACGGAATGAAATTTTTTACAACGAAGTATTAGCTCCGGATGAAATTGACCGCCTTTTTGACCCAAAAGTACTCACCAATTTTAAACGGTATGACAAAAACGGTGAACACGAAAATCCAGAGGATTTAAGCAGAGATGATAACCTCATTATTAAAGGCAATAATCTTTTAGCATTGCATTCACTGAAAAAACTCTACCGGGGAAAAGTGAAACTGATTTATATCGATCCACCGTACAACACTGGAACCGATGAATTCAGGTACAATGACAGATTTAACCACTCAAGTTGGTTGACATTTATTAAGAACAGACTCGAAGTGTCAAGAGAATTATTGAGAGATGATGGAGTAATTTATATTAGTTGCGATGATAATGAGCAATCGTACTTAAAGGTCTTGTGTGATAGTATGTTTGGTTTAGATAATTTTCTTGGTAGCGTTTGCGTAGTAAGCAATTGGAAAGGTAGAAGTGACGATAAGTATTTTGCTACGGCACATAATTATTTGTTAGTATATAAGAAAAAATCCTTTGTCTCTCTTGGTGTCCCATTGCCAGATGAATACTATGATGACTACCCAGAGATAGATGAGAATGGTAACTATTATAGAGTCCAGGGTTTAAGAAAGCGTGGATCTGGTTCTCGAAGAGAAGACAGACCTAATTTGTACTATCCAATATTTGTAAAACACAGCACTTTCGAGGTTGATGTTGAAAGAAGTAATGACTTCAATATTGAAGTGTATCCAAAACTATCGGATGGATCAGACGGCAGGTGGCGATGGGGTATGGAAACCGCAAAGAACCGTCTAGTAGAATTAGTAGCAAGAAAGGTAGGTGCAGAAAATCGATGGGATATATTTCAGATAGATTATGCCGAAATTGATGGTAAAGTTAAGAGAATAACACCAAAATCAATCTGGATGGATAAAGCATTTTCAAATGAAGCGGGTACGCTAGAATTAAAGAAAATATTTGGTGATAAAGTATTCGCAAATCCCAAACCAACCGCCCTAATAAAATCTATCCTTATGCAAACCACCGCTGATAATGATATAGTTTTGGACTTCTTTTCTGGGAGCGGAACAACTGGTCAAGCTGTATTAGAGTTGAACAAAGAAGATGGTGGAAAAAGAAAATTCATTCTTGTTGAACAAATGGACTATGTTGAGAACATCACTATAAAACGTGTCCAGTGGTCAATTAAACAAGTAACAGGTTCATACACCTACGCTGAACTGAAAAAATGGAATCAGAATTATATTGATGAAATTGAAGAAGCAAAGACTAAAAAGAGATTGCTTACCATTTACGAAAAAATGAAAGATGAAGCCTTTTTCCGCTATGATGTAGATTTATCCAAATTTGATGAAGATGACTTGTCAAAACTGGAATTAGACCAACAGAAAGAAGTATTGATTGAATGTTTAGATAAAAACCATCTTTATGTGAATCTTTCAGAAATGGATGATACTACATACAAAATTTCTGACGAAGAAAAAGCCATGAATAAAAAGTTTTACGGGTTGGATTGATGAAAAAAGAAATTATAAAGTCACTGACAAACGAATTTGAATCTTATGTCAATTTTACTGATCAGGGTGTTGAGTTCTGGTTTGCCCGAAATTTACAGAACTTATTAGGCTATTCGGAATGGCGGAATTTTACACAAGTAATCAATAAAGCAAAGACCGCCTGTGAGACTGCTGGTCACAGGATTACAGACCATTTTGTTGATGTCAACAAAATGGTTACTATTGGTTCGGAGACGGAACGGGAAATAAAGGAAATAATGCTTACCCGTTTTGCCTGTTATCTCATTGCGCAGAACGGTGATCCTCAAAAAGAATCAATTGCTTTTGCCCAGAATTATTTTGCCGTTCAAACACGAAAATTTGAAATTATAGAGCAACGGATTAATGATTGGGAAAGACTGAAAGCACGAGAAAAACTGACCCTTTCCGAAAAAGAACTTTCAGCGGTTATATATGAACGGGGAATTGACGATATAGGGTTTGCTATTATCCGCAGTAAAGGCGACACAGCATTGTTTGGCGGTTTTTCAACACAGGAAATGAAGATAAAATTGAATGTACCAAAAAACAGGCCGCTTTCTGATTTTCTCCCAACCATCACAATCAAAGCCAAAGATTTTGCCAATGAAATTACTGTATTCAACGTAAAGAAAAAGGAAACGCTGGAAACCGTCCGTGCCATTTCAGAAGAACATATTAAAAACAGTAAAGGTGTTCGTAAACTGTTGAAAGAAAGGGGTATTGTCCCAGAAGAATTACCGCCGCAAGAAGATGTCAAAAAGTTACGTCGCCGGTTGGTTTCTGATGAAAAAAAGATACTAACAGACGTATCAAAGTTGGATAAAGATGAATAAGAGAAATAATCAAATTTGTGTAAATTTAAGAGTATTCAACACCGTCGGTTTATCCGCGGAACCTCCCTGGGTTACGACCCGGGGTTTTTTGTATAAAACAGGTTTAAAATGGCTTCCCTTTTAGATCGTTTTAATATTTATGATGAAGATGGGCTTATTTCTTATGAGAAAAAGGACTTCGTTGCCGGTAATTTGAATTCCCATATTGAATTAAGACCGTATCAGGAAAAAGCCGTATCCCGCTTTGAATATTATTTTGACGGTTTTCCACAGAAGAAAAACCCTGTTCATCTTTTATTCCACATGGCAACAGGAAGTGGTAAAACAATTTTGATGGCTTCCAATATTCTTTACCTTTATGAACAAGGCTATCGAAATTTCATTTTTTTTGTAAACTCAACCAATATTATAGAAAAGACAAAAGCCAATTTTCTTGCCAAGGGTTCATCTAAATACCTGTTCAATCAGAAAATAATGTTTAATTATCAAGAAATTCAGGTTGCTGAAGAAGATAATTTTGAAGGTGCAAATCCCGACGACATCAATATACTATTTACAACAATACAAGGTCTACACACCCGTTTAAGAAAACCCAGCGAAAACACGATAACTTTTGAAGAATTAGCCTATACTAAACTTGTATTACTTTCCGATGAAGCCCATCACATCAACACGATGACACTGGCAAATCCCGGCACTACAGAAGCAGAACTGGAAAGCAGTTGGGAAAGAACAGTTCAAAGGGTCTTTGAATCAAACTCTGAAAATGTTCTGTTGGAGTACACCGCTACTATCAATCTGGGTGATAAACGAATCCTTGCCAAATATGATAATAAACTTCTAGTACAATATTCGTTGAAGGAATTCCGTTTGGATCGTTATTCCAAAGAAATAAAAGTACTTCAATCAGATGTTGAACCGCTTTCTCGAATTCTTCACGCCTTAATCTTGAGTCAATACCGCAGGAAAGTTGCTGTCAATAATAAAATGCACCTGAAACCTGTTATATTGGTAAAATCCCGTTTTATCAAAGATTCTGAACAGATTGAACAGGATTTTTATAACCTTCTTGAGAACTTAAAAGCATCTCATATTGCTGAAGTCAAAAATAACGCAACCACTACTTTGCTAAAAACAGCCTTCAAATATTTTAAAGATAATGACATAACCCATTCTAATCTTGTTCGGGAACTGAAAGAAGATTTTCGCAGGGAAAAATGTATTGGTGTTAATTCTGAAAGCACTTATACCGATGAAGATCAAATTAAACTGAATACACTTGAAGATTACGATAATGAACTCCGTTTGATTTTTACGGTCAAAATGCTTTGTGAAGGGTGGGATGTTCTGAACCTATTTGATATTGTCCGTATTGATGAATCCATAGGATCAACAGGCACCACCATTCAAGAAGCCCAGTTAATTGGTCGCGGTGCAAGGTATTTTCCATTTCAGTTGGACGATTATCAGGAAAGGTTTAAACGGAAATATGACGAAGATATTGAAAATGAAATGAGATGTCTGGAAGAGCTGTATTACCACAGCGTAAATAATTCCAATTACATCAAAAGTCTTAAGACAGAACTTGTAAAAAGCGGAATTATAGAAGAAACCGGGAAACAGGTGGTATTAAATCTGAATGTTAAACCGGAAATCAAGGAAACCAAGTTCTGGAAAGAAGATTACATTTTCACCAACGAGCGAATTGAGTTCGATCGGGCTGGTATTGACGGATTTCGAGATTTGGAAGAATTAGATAAAAAAATCTACTCCTATGATTTTGGTAGTGGTATTGTGGGTGAAACAGCCATTTTCAAGGATGAAGAATTACCGACAAATGAAAAGAAATTAAAAGTCCGCAAACTGGGTGCTTTTGGTAATGCCATTAATCGGAAAGCATTGGATAGAATCCCATTTTTTAAATTTGATAATCTTAAACTATATTTTCCTAATCTCAATTCCATTGATGAGTTTCTCACTTCATCTGACTATACAAAAGATATTCGCATTCATTTACAGGGTTCAGAAGACAAACTTTCCAGCCTGACAGTCAAAGACCAGTTGACTGTAGCGTTAAAAGTGTTTAGTCTTATTTCAAATGATATTATAAGTAGAAGTCATCGTTATGAAGGGACAAAGCATTTTGAAGGGAATCCGGTTTACTCTGTTGTTGAAGATAAAGTATTACAGGTTGTTGTTAAAGATAGCGGGGTTCAGCAATATGGCGTTTCAATGAAAACAAACTCCGATGCCAACTTGAATCTCGATATTGATAAAAAGGACTGGTATGTCTATGACGATAATTTTGGCACATCCGAAGAAAAATATTTTGTCAAATACATCAATCATATGATGGAAGATTTAAAAGAAAAATACAATGATGTTTACTTGTTACGGAATGAAGGACTTTTTAAAGTATATCGCTTTTCAGATGGTCAAGCACTTGAACCCGATTTCGTACTATTTATGAGAGAAAAGGAAACAGATGAAAAACTGAACTATCAAATCTTTGTTGAACCTAAAGGCGATTATTTAATTGCAGAAGACAAATGGAAAGAAGAATTTCTTGAAGAATTAAAGGAAGGTTCAAATATCAACCCATCCACCCTTTATGATTGTGAAAAATTCAAATTGATTGGTCTCCCTTTTTATAATCACAGTGATGAACAATTCTTAAAATTTGAAGATTCCTTTAATAGGGAAATTGGAATATAAGATAATGAATAAGCAAAAAACAATCCTAAGCCTTGAGCAGGCCCTAACGCTTCCTTATGCTACGCAGCGATTTGTCCAAATAGGCTGGCGGGTGATTCGTGTAGAATCTCCGGGAGACCCGGGGCAGAAAAACCCGGGAGATCCGAATCGATACATCGGAGAAGATACGGGAGAAAAAGATTTACACTCCTATTACATTGCCCCGAATGTGGGCAAAGAAGCCATTACGATTAATCTTAAGAAACCGGAAGGGCAGGCATTATTAAAACAAATTATTCATGAATTAAATGTAGATGTGTTTTTATGCAATACACTCCCAAAAAGATATCAGCAGCTTGGGATTGATTATGATATGTTGAAAGAAGCAAATCCTGCTCTTATTTGGTGTGGCATTTCTGCATTTGGACCTGAGTATCCGGATCGTGCTGGATATGATCCGGCGCTGCAGGCGATGTTTGGTTATATGTATCTCACGGGAGAACCGGATAGGGATCCTATGTTATGCGGTTTGCCCATCATTGACTTAAAAGCAGGCGACGAAGCTTTTTCACAAGTGTTGTTAGCGATAATGGAAAAGCAGGAAACGGGAAAAGGGAAACGCATTGATATTTCCATGGCTCAATGTGCTGCATCGTGGTTAATAACGGCACTGCCCCAATTGGAATTTGTTGAAGATGAAGCAGATCTGTTTACCCGGAGCGGAAATGAGCATCGCAGCTTTATACCATCCAATTGTTACCCAACTAAAGATGGGTATGTATATCTGGCAATTGGCAGTGATACACAATGGGAAAAATTAACCAAAATTGATGGGTTTACTCATCTTGCTTCTGATATTCGGACAACCAACAATGGCCGGAAAGAAGACAAGGAAAACATTTACAGCGACATCAGGAAAGGACTGGAAACATATAAAACAGACGATTTTATCGATATTTGCCTAAAAAACAATCTGGCTGTTGCTCCTGTTTATTCTGTTAAAGATGTCTCCCGGCTGGAATTAATCAAAAAAACAATGGTAAAAACAATGTTACCAAACGGGAAAGTTGCTAATTTATTTCCGGCCCCAATGAATACAGAATATTTAGCAAAAAATAAGAATACCCTACCATGTGCACCAAAATTAGGGGAACATAATGAATCCGTTTTATTAGAAGCCGGTTTGACAAAAACCGAAATTTCAAGTTTGAGAAATAAGAGGATTATCGGATAAAATGATGAAGGAAAAAGTTGAAGCACGGATAATGGCTCCTGCCGGTAGTGCCTATATTTTACAAGGCAATGCTGCTTTCGCATTGGGCGTTATCCATGCCGGTTACCACGCCGCAACAGGCTACGCAGGGACCCCCAGTACGGAAATAATTGACAAAACGCTGGCTTATGCACAAGATTACATGAGAGTCGGGTGGTCTGTAAACGAAGCGGTTGCTGTGTCAACAGGTGTTGGGCATGCCATTGCCGGATTTGATGCCCTGGTAACCATGAAGATTCCCGGTGTATTCCAAGCGGCTGATGCTATTACAACATCCGCCTTTTTCAGTGGAAAAGCAGGAGCACTCGTTATTTTTGCAGCAACAGATTATGTGCCGTCCAGCACCCAGCATGTGATTGATTCACGGTACTTTTTTGCATCGTCCCGGCTGCCGGTTTTGGAACCACGCAATCATCAGGAAATGTATGATATTGCGCGCACGGCAGCGGATATGAGTAGAAATTTTCATACTCCGGTGATTATTCTGGCTTCGGGTATTCTTTCACATTCCGAGGCATTGATACGGACGAAAGAACCCCGGAAAATCGAACCGAATGAACTGCCGAATACTCTCCACGACTGGATGCTTTTACCCAGCATAGCAAGGAAAAACTACAATCAAGCAACCCAAGAACGGATTCCAGCCATTCAGTCCTGGGCAGAAACCTCCGACCTCGTTACCGAAATAAATGGGAGAGACGATTGGGGTATTATCGTCTGTGGGAATACGGAAGGTATAGTGCTGGAAGCACTAAGCAGCTTGAATCTCGATCCATCCATTTTATCCCTTGGAATTACAAATCCAATACCAAAAAAACGAATTATTCAATTTGCAAAAAAATTATCTGGTAAGATTTTTGTTATTGAAGACGGCGACCGATTTTTAGAAGAAAAAATCCGCCTCGCAGGGATTGACGTTATCGGCAAAAACGAACTGAGTGTTCTCACCATTTGGACGCCTGAAGATGTAATTCGTTTTTTATCCAAACAATTGAACCTGTCTAAAATCCAAAAACAAACTACAATTGATTTAGCACCTCTCCCCAGACCGCCGTCCATTTGTCCCGGATGTTCTTATAAAGCATTTGCTTTGTCCGTCGAAAAATTGAAAAAACAAAAAAAGATTTATGCAGCATTTGGCGATATTGGATGTTCAACATTATTATTTTTCAATAATGCATTGGATACTGTTTCTTGTATGGGCGCATCCGATTCCATGCGTCAGGGCTTTGTTTTATCGCGCCCGGAAATGGCTCATAAAGTGATCAGTGTCATTGGTGATTCAACAGAATGCCACTCTGGCTTAGACGCAACCCGGAATGCAATCTTTCGAAATATACCCGGGGTAAAAGTTATATTGGATAACTATACCACTGCCATGACCGGCGGGCAGCCGTCACCCAGTTCCAAAGTCAATTTAGAAGGACGCCAAAATAAATTCAGCATGAGGGGCGCTGTGGAAGCGGAGGGTGGACGCACAATCGTTGTGGACGCATTTGACGTAAAAGGTGTTGATAAAGCATTGAAAGAAGCGCTGAAATTGGCTAAAGAAGGACTTTATACAACTTTAATTCTCGAGGGTGACTGCATCCACGATGTTGAGAGAAGCAAATTGGAGCGTAATCTTGAATTCAATTATGATAATTGTAAACAATGTGATTTATGCGACATATGCCTGGGGATTGAAATGGATGATTCAAAGACTCCCCATTTTACCAGCATGTGTTCAAACTGTTCATCCAATAACCAAATTTGTCTTCAGCGTTGTCCCTTTGATGCAATTTCCATTGTTGACAATAATGGAGAAATGGAAACCGATTTTCCACTTTTTGACACACCTCAATTCACTCAACCAATTGAAGTTGATAAAAATAAACTACCGGAATCACTGAAAATTGCCATTCGGGGAATTGGCGGTCAGGGGAATATATTCTTTGGGAAAGTGTTATCCGAAGTTGCATTACGAACACCTTATGCAGACACCCATATTATAAAGGGGGATACGTTGGGTATGGCAAGGCTTGGCGGTTCTGTTATATCTACATTCAGTTGCGGGAATGTGTTTTCATCCATGCTGGCGCCCAATTCAGCAGATGTCGTCGTCGTCATGGAAATGAGTGAGGTGCTCCGTCCGGGATTCCTGGAATTGTTAAAACCCGAAGGTACAATTATTTTAAATGAATATTCCGCTCTACCCATTAACACTCAAAAAGAAGATTATCCGGATATTGAATCCATACGAAAAGTATTGGATGGCTATAAGATAATAAGTATAAACGCAAACCAAATTGCAATGGATATGAATGACAAGAGAGGGATGACTGCTAATGTAATTATTGTTGGATTATTATCAACGATTGAACCTTTCAATCATATCCCCAGCGAAATCTGGCAAACCGCTATCTTGGAATTATCGCCAAACGATCGAATCAAATCCATGAATATTTCAGCATATAATCAAGGACGGAAATATATTCAAAATCAAGTTCTTACGTCTTGATCAAAAATAATGGAAACCGCACAAAGTAAAATATCATTTACCATCAATGGCAAAAAAGTTGAGCGCAGAGTTCGTTCTTCAATGCTACTGATCGATTTTATTCGTAATGAATTAAAATTAAAGGGTACCAAGCCGGGATGTTTGGGAGGAGAATGCGGAGCCTGTACTGTTTTGGTAGATGGAGTTGCTGTCAATTCTTGCCTCTATCTTGTCATAAATGTCGATGGAAAATCGGTTACAACTGTGGAAGGGCTTTCCGGTGAAGAACAATCGTTGGATGTTGTTCAGCTGTCCATGGTAGAACACGGTGCGGTGCAATGTGGTTTTTGTACGCCGGGTATGGTGATGGCAATTAAATCATTTAAGAGCCAATGCGATCATAATCATCACACACCCGACCGGGAAGAAATAAAGAAAAACCTGGAAGGCAATATTTGCCGGTGTACTGGTTATGTAAAAATTATTGATGCTGTAGAGGCATTATTTTGAGTATTGAGAATCAGAAGTCAGGACACAGAGTTCACAGAGTGAACACAGAAAGCCACGGAGGGGTTTTATGTTTTATTCGCTTTTATCCATTGCCTTGTATAGGAATTAAATGAGGGTTTGAAGAGCATAATAAAAATGAATTACAATATTATCGGTAAACGTATTCCTAAAATCGACGCTGGAGATCGAGTCTCCGGGAAATCTGTTTTTGGTTATGATATAGAACTGCCTGGAATGCTTCATGGAGCCATTTTGCGCACTAAATATCCTTCAGCTATTATTAAATCAATTGATATATCTAAAGCAAAGAAACTTGCTGGTGTCGAATGTGTCATTACTGCCGATAATGTAGACACTGAAAACCTTAACTTTCGCAAAGACCATCCTGTTTTGAAAAAAGGAGAAGTGAATTGTATTCGTGACGAAATCGCGGCGGTAGCAGCCGTATCCAAAGAAATAGCGGAAAAAGCGCTGGAATTGATTGAAGTAACTTATGTGGAAAGAACAGGCATTTTTGATCCGCTTGAAGCATTAAAAAAGGATGCTCCCCAAATAAATAAATTCAGTAAAGGGGATAACGGCAATAAAAATATTTCTGAAGCTTTTCACTACGAGCATGGTGATTTGGCAGAAGAAAAAAAGAAAAGCGCCTGCATTATCACCCGGCAATATGTTCTTCCCAAAGTGACCCCTACATGCTTATCGCCCAGCAGTATTACAGCAAACTATTCAACCGTAGATGATGAATTGACACTTTACAGTTCAACCCAAGTCCCCTTTCTATATCAAAGAGAAATATCCCAGGTTCTAAAAATGGATCCATCAAAAATCAGAGTTATTCAGCCAATAATTGGCGGTGGCTTTGGGACCAAACTGGACATCCACCCTTTTGAGCCGATCTGTGCTCTTTTGTCAATAAAAACAGGGAAACCGGTTCAAATCTTATTTAGCAGAAAAGAAGAATTTATACATTCTGCTATTCGGCAATCCATGGTCATTGACCTAACGACCGGTGCGGACAAAAATGGAAAATTCACCTTTCGAGAAGTAAAAATCATTAAAGATAATGGAGCATATACATCTTGGGGAGTTAAAACGTCCTTTGTGATAATGCAGACTTTTTCATCTTTATACCAAGTACCCGCTTGTGTTTATGATGCGGATGCAGTGTATACAAATAATGTTTTTGCCGGGTCAATCAGGGGTTTTGGAAATCCACAAGCGACTTTTGCACTAGAACGGAATATAGATTTGATGGCTGAGGAATTGGGAATGGACAGGGCTGAAATCAGATTAATCAATGCGAATTTTCCCGGAGAAATCTCCGGACAGGGGCTTGAATATCATTCCTGCGGACACAAACCGGCATTGGAGGCAGTAATAAAACACAGCGGTTATTTTACCAGAAACAAAAAGAATAATCAGGGTAGATATAAACGGGGTATAGGCCTTGCATCCATGCTTCATGTTGGTGGTGGAGCTAAAATCTATCCTTCCGATGGCTGCGGCACAACGCTCAAACTGGATACGTATGGATACTTGACTATCATTACAGGATCAAGTGAAATCGGACAAGGTTCAGAAACAGTTTTAGCAATGATGGCTGCGGAAGAACTGGGCATTGACTTAAAAAAGATTAAGGTGATTAATACGGACACAAATGTAAAACCTTGGGATGTGGGAGTTCATGCGTCCAGGACAAGTTTTGTTGCCGGTAATTCCGTTTTGGGCGCTCTTAAAAAATTAAAGGAAAAACTATCTGATAAAGCGGCTCAATTACTCAATACGAGCTTGGAGGATCTGGTGTTTGAAAACGGCACAATTAGATCAGAAAAAACAGGGAATTCTTTCAAGATTGACAAAATCGTGAGAGAATTGCATTTTAAACCACCCCATGAATTGTGTGAAGTATCTTATTATTACGAACCATCCAGCGAATTCCAAGATAAAAATTTTAAAGGAAATGTCTCCAGTTGTTATGCCTTTGCCGCCCAAGCTGTGGAAGTTGAAGTGGATACATTGACCGGGAAAGTAGATGTGCTGCATGTGTATGTGGGGCAGGATGTGGGAAAAGTGCTGAACCCCTTGGGGCTTGAAGGTCAGATAGAAGGCGGTGTTGTGATGGGCTTGGGCTACGCCTTAAGCGAAGAAATGATTTTTGAGAACGGATATTTACGCAATTTTTCATTTCATGATTATAAAGTACCCACTGCCCGGGACATACCTGAAATCCATTTTTATCCAATAGAGACCCATGAGAAAACGGGGCCTTATGGCGCGAAAGGGATGGCAGAAGCTCCATTGGTACCCACCGCTGCAGCCATTGCAAATGCCGTATCCAATATATTGGGAGTGGAAATAAATTCACTTCCAATCACTCCGGAAAACGTGTTGAAAGCCATCAGCAATAAACAATCAGACCAAGGTTAAAGCATGGATTTTCGCACCATCAGCCCACAGACAACTGAAGAACTTTTAGAAGCTATCAAACAGAATCAGGGAAAACATTTCAGGTTCGGTGCCGGGTATACGGATCTAATTCCGGAATTGGAAATGCAGATGGAGAATGGATTAATCGTTATTAATCTTGCGAAACTAAAGGATTCTAATTTTACATCAATCTTTCTTTCTGAAGATGGGATAAGAATTGGCGCTTTAACAACAATGACAGATGTATTATCCAATAAACACCTCCAAAAATTCCCTGTCTTGATTGAAGCGGTTGAAAGTTTTGCATCTGTACAAATCAGATCGGTGGCCACTGTGGGTGGGAATTTATGCACCGCTTCCCCGGCGGGGGATGTATCTTGTGCCTTGGTTGCTTTGGGCGCCGTGTCTGAAATACTGATCGCGAATGGACAAATTAGAACCGTACCGCTTACTGAATTTTTTACCGGTGTGAAAACGACAGTACTGAAAAAGAATGAACTTTTAAGAAGTGTTTTGATTCCTCATCAAAAATCTGCAGAAAGAATCTTATCAGGGTTTATTAAAATTGGAAATCGTAATTCCATGGAAATAGCTCTGGCTTCCCTGGCTTATCATATAACGACAGATAAGAATGGCATTATAACAAGCGCTGGAACAGCGGTGGGTTCAGTAGCAGAAACTATTCGATATACAGAATCAGCCTGTGAATTTTTATTAGGAAAAAATATGGATCAACTATCGGAAGAAGATAAGGAAACATTTGCTGATAATGTTTTAAAATATGCCAATCCTATCTCGGATATTCGGGCGTCGGCCTGGTACCGCCACCAAGTATTGTGGAATATCAGTAAAAGTATTTTATAACCCAGTCTTATAGGACTGATCAATAGATCCGAAAAACCATCCGAATAAAAGAACAATCCATCACTCAGCCGTTCACGGTTGGATATATAAAGAACAAAGATTACCAATGAGGGTGTTCACGCCTTTTTAAACTTGTAAAACAAAAAAAGGGAAGATAAAATCCTCCCTTTTTTATTTTACAGGATTGTTTGTCGTTATATTGTAGGCAATCCTTCAAGCGCTTTCAAGCTTTCCGTTACTTCTTCATCTGTCATTTCATGATCTTCCAATGTACCTGACAAGAATTGGGTGTAGGCAGACATATCAAAGTATCCGTGTCCGGAAAGGTTAAACAGAATAACCTTTTCTTCTCCGGCTTCCCGGGCTTCAATTGCATGTTTCACTGCCCCATGTACTGCATGACTGGCTTCCGGTGCAGGAACGATTCCCTCTGTTTTTGCAAACATAATTGAAGATTCGAAGCAATCTACTTGCCCATATGCTTCTGCTTCCATAAGGCCATCTTTAACTAACTGGGATAGGAGCGGAGAGTCGCCATGATATCTCAGTCCGCCGGCGTGAATAGGCGGCGGTACAAATTTATGTCCCAGAGTATACATGGGTGATAATGGTGTTAACTGAGCGGTATCACCAAAATCATAGCGAAACTCACCTTTTGTCAGTGTTGGACATGATGCAGGTTCTGTTGCAATAAAACGTGTATCCTTGCCATTGATTTTATCCCTCATGAACGGGAATGCTAATCCGGAGTAATTGGATCCGCCTCCGCAGCAGCCGATAATAATATCGGGGTAGTCACCGGCAATTTCCATCTGTTTCATTGCTTCTTGGCCAACAACTGTCTGGTGGAGGAGGACATGGTTTAACACAGAACCAAGTGCATAACGGGTATCATCCCGACTGACTGCGTCTTCAATTGCTTCAGATATTGCAATGCCAAGACTGCCGGGTGTGTCGGGAGTTTTTTCAAGAACGTCCCTTCCTACCTTCGTATCCGGAGAAGGACTGGAAACGACCTGGGCTCCGTATGTTTCCATTAACGCTTTTCGGTACGGTTTCTGATCAAAGCTAATCTTGACCATATAGACCTTTACTTCCTGTCCAAAAATTGCGCCGGCAAACGCCAGGGAACTGCCCCATTGTCCCGCCCCGGTTTCTGTGGCAAGGCGCATAATACCTTCCTCTTTATTGTAATAGGCCTGAGCAACGGCGGAGTTCGGCTTATGGCTTCCGGTGGGACTTACACCTTCATACTTATAATATATTTTTGCAGGTGTATTAAGGGCTTTTTCCAAACCAGTTGCCCGAATCATAGGAGATGGCCGCCAGATCTTTAGGACTTCCAGTACCGGTTCGGGTATATCAATGAATCTCTCTTGGGAGACCTCTTGAAGTATCAACCCCATTGGAAATAGGGGCGCTAAATCATCAGGCCCGATGGGTTTACCTGTCCCCGGATGTAGAATGGGCGGTGGTAGGTTGGGCATGTCTGCAACGATGTTATACCATTGTTTTGGAATATCCTGTTCAGATAATATGATTTTCTTTAGATTCATGTTGTTTCCTTTCACAGAAGTTGAGAGTAGAATTCTACTGAAAAACCGGCGGGCCAATTTGACAGTACGAGGTATTAATTACCATTCATAGTAAAAGGAAATTCAGACATGAAGATACAATAATCAAGTATTTTTTTATTTAATGTGTTTTAGTAAAATACATTTGAGTTTCAGTTGTTAAAACGTAAGAAATATTCACTAATTTATTATTTTTTGAATCACAGTTTAAAGAAAGAAAAACCAAATGCCTAAGAAAAATTTTGAAACGATAAGATTAATGGCTAATGAAAATCCCTTTGGCCCTTCACCAAAGGCTTTAGAGGCAATCAAAAAATACAGTAAAAACATCCATTGCTATCCAGGCTGGATTCCGCAAACATTAAAAGAAAAACTTGCATTAAAAAACAAAGTCTCTCCAACAAATATTGCAGTTTCAGCCGGTTCGTATGAACTCATAAATCTAATTACCCGGTTTTTGGTAAATAGAGATGAAGAGATTCTTACTTTTGATAATACATTTATGGCTTACAGTTATAGTGCAAAACGTAACGGAAGAAAATGTGTTATTGCACATATGTCCGGTCTTGAATGCAATATGAATGATTTTATTCCACTGTGCGGAAATAAAACAAAAGTAATATTTATTGCCAATCCTAATAATCCTACCGGAACCATTGTGACAGAGGATTCATTAAAAATGTTCCTAAAAACGATATCCACTAATATTCTGGTCGTTGTCGATGAAGCATACAACGAATATGTCACTGATGAATCGTATCCGGATTCAGTACAACTCCAGAAAGAATTCCCTAACTTGATCATTCTTCGCACCTTTTCCAAAATTTATGGTCTGGCGGGTATCCGGATTGGATATGGAATTGCCAATGAGGAACTGGTTGAAAAACTTGAGAAATTTCGACTGCTTCGTTCCATTAACTCCCTAGCTGAAAAAGCGGCGGAAGCTGCATTAGACGATATTGAATATACTCGTCATTCTGCAAAATATAATGATCGGGAAAGAACCTATCTGAAAAAAGAATTAACTCACCTTGGATTTCCTATAATACAATCACAAGCCAATTTCCTATATTTACCTTTTGATCATGATGATCAAAAAAATTATGTGTATAAAATATTAGCAGACCATGGGTTACGCGTGTGTGATTTAGCAATTTTTGGGCGTAAAAAATCTTTACGAATCACCGTCGGGAAAAAGGATGCGAATCAACGCATTATTGATTGTCTCAGTCAAATAATCAGATAAAAACTTTTCACCTAAAAACCCCCAAATCTATATAGTTTGCTTGCAAATAGTTCATGTGTAAACTATATTCATTAAACAATACAATATTAATAAATCTTAATACCCTAAAAATGGATCAAAGAGATTAAAATGAGTTTTGAAAAACCAACAGGTACCATGGAAAAAACAACAGGTTTTTTAATGTTTAGAACTGCCCGGGGGATGAAGAAAATGCTTGATGCAAAATTAAGTGAATTCAATGTGACTTCGTCTCAAGCAACAATATTAAATACATTGAACAGTAACGATGGCCAATCATTATCTGATATTGGTAAAAATATTCATCTTGATAAACCGGCTATTACCGGACTGGCTGATAGAATGGAACATGACGGTCTGGTTGAACGCAGACGTACTTCATCAGATCGCAGGATTATTCAGCTTTTCTTAACGGAAAAAGGGGGAAAGTTGTTCAAAAAAATAGAGAAAATTATTGTGGAGGTTGATCAAGAATTGGTAAAGACACTGACAGATCAGGAGATAAAAACACTGCATAAAATGCTGCAGAGTATATGGGATATATCAAATGGCCAATAACAATGATGTGCTATCCCACAATAATAAAAAAGGACTTTTACTATGACTGTTAAAGTAATGGAAGAGTGGAAAGGGAAATCACTTAAGGATATACTTTGGCTTTGCCAGGAAACAGTTGAAGATACCGATGTAATGACCGTGAAACGCTGGCGGGATGCCGGGGGAAAAGTGTTGGGACATTTCCAAGTATATTTCCCAGAGGAAATCGCCCATGCGGCTGGAATGTTGCCTATGAAAATGTTTGGAGCATCTGTAGAACCTCGAATTGCTGACAGTCGCTTTGGATCCTATCTTTGCTCTATTTTGAAAACCTGCTTAGAGCAGGTTCTTTCCGGCCGTCTTGAATTGGATATGTTTGTTGTACCTCCTATTTGTGATGCTGCCAGGAACTTGGCTCCAATCTGGGGCCGTAATTTTGATTATCCGTGCCAGATCTTGTATTTACCTCAAAACCCAAACTCCAGCTATTCTGTTCAATATTTAAAAGAAGAATACGAAAGAATCAAGGGTGTCATTGAAAAAGTTGCCGGCAAAAAAGCAACGATTGATAACCTGCGAAATTCTATCTCTGTATTTAACAAAAATCGTGAGTTGCTCAGGAAATTATATGAAATAAAAAAAGATCTTCCTTGGCTCGTTTCTACAAATGAAGCGTACGTTCTAACAGCTGTCGGCGGTTTGATTCCCAGGGAAGAACATAATGAAATACTAGAAGAAGTTTTACCTCTTCTCGAAACAAGAACCGCCCGCAAACAAGACCGCATTCGGGTCGTTTTCGAGGGTGGATTCTGTGAGCAACCGCCGTTAGATATGCTAAGGACTGTCGGCAGATCCTGCTATGTAGTTGACGATGACCTCATGATTGGGATGCGCTATATATTAGAAGATATTGACGCCGGCGATGATCCGTTAAAAGCAATGGCAGAAGCCTATATCAATAAATCAACTTATAGCCCTGTACAACACGATCTGCGCAAGCCGAAAGAAAAAATGTTAAAAGAACGGGTGAAAAATGCGAAAGCAGAAGCAGTGATTATTACTGCAGCGAAAATGTGTGAGCCCGGTTTAGAAGAACAGGTGACTTATACACAGGAGTTTGACAAGGACAATACTCCCTATTTTGTCAGCGAGTTTGAAGAAAATATGACCAGTTTTGATCATTTGGAAATTCAACTGGAAACGTTTGTCGAAAACTTAATGTTTGATTGAGGTAGAATATGAATGAAGTAAAATCAAAAGAAATTGTTGGTCGGGGTACCCGGGAGGGAGCAGCCTTTTTCAGAGATTGGTTCCAGGATTTGACACAAAAAGCTGAGAAAGGTGAAACTGCCGCCTATGTTTTCGTCATGGGCAGCATTGCCGAAATACTCCGTGTATTCGATTTACCCATGGTGTTTCCAGAGATCCATTCTCTGCAAACGGCTATTCGTCATGTAGCGGACGACTTCTTAAATGTGGCAGAAGATTATGGATATTCACCCGATATTTGCGGTTATGTAAAAGCCGATTTTGCCCTGCAGATGCAGAATGGGCATCATCCCATGGGGCGCATCCCGAAACCGCGGTTAGCTGTGTTGACCAATGCCTGCAATACCTACTTGAAATGGGGTGAAATTTGGGAACGTATGTATGATATACCCATGTTTTCAATTGATGTACCGGCAACCCGGGAAGCGGGTACAAAAACCTGGCCCGGCGATGAGCAATTTGAACGGGAGAAAAAATATGTAAAAGTCCAACTGACAGAACTGATTGAACTCTGTGAGAAATTGACTGGAAAGAAATTTGATATTGATCGTCTCAGAGAAATCTTGGGGCATGTGAATACCATGAGCCTTGGATGGAAACGGGTATTAGAATTGAATCAGAGCAAACCATCTCTATTTAATGCCTTGACTGACGGTACAGTTTACTTAGGTATGTCCAACGTTTACAGAGGTACACCTGAAGGCGCCCAGTTCTTCGATAATTTGGTAGAAGAAATGGAATACATGTCTGCAAATAGAATCGGGACACTTACGGATGAGAAATATCGTTTGAGTTTTATAGGCGTCCCCTGTTATCCTATCTTTCGACGATTCAATGAAATGTTTTCAGAATGGGGAGGAACCTTTGTGATGTCAACTTACCTATGGTTCGCAGCCGGCGGAGCCAATTTGGGTTTTCAATATGATTTAGATAATCCCCTAGACTCCTTGGCCGAAGGTGTGCTCATTAGTGTTCGTGATGCCATGGATTCCATGTTTCACCCTGAACTCACAGTGCTGGAGCAAGCAGATGAATTTAATATTGATGGCGTGGTGTACCATCCCATCAAAAGCTGCAGAACGACTTCAGCCGGCA
>JADFRD010000062.1 GCA_022561485.1 Fidelibacterota bacterium
GGTTTTGATTTACTGGTTCATTTAACAACTTGTAATATTCACTAATAGTAGAATTTTCAAATTGGATTGAGTATATATGTCTATGGTCAAAGCTCTTCACAGGGATAATATCAAAGGCAGAATTCACTTTTAAGTTAAGTGTTTAGATACGTAGTTCCAAAATTAATTTCAGTAAGTAAAGCATTCTAATTTTATTATCTCAAAGTTAATATTTTTTAAATAACAAGCCTATACATTCAATTTAATCTAATTGATTAAATTCTAATAATCCATCTTTTCAGGTATTACTCCTCTAACACCTTCTCTTGGTTTTGGTGTATCATCATTCTTCTCGTCTTTTCAACTATTAGTAATTGTCTTGCTGCCAGTGGGGTCTTCATTCCCCGTCTTATCAGCATTTCTTATTCGTGAAGTTTGTGAATAATCTATTCTGGTTTGTATCGTTTCATGCACACCTTTTTCTTTCCTATATGGTATTAATTGCTCGAACTTAAACATTGGTACAACTTTTGGGGGCAAGATCATATCAGAACAGAGTTTTTAAAAATCTATTAATAATTGCACCTTTTCCCTTTTTAGGCTGATACATTTTAGCCATATAAACTTGACCCTTTGAGAGATAATATTTTATACCGATATCCGAGTAATCAACAATTCTTGTCACATCTTCAATAGTATCAAATGTTGGTTTACCAAGTTTTAAAATTTTTTCCTCATTGTCCCCACTATAAATACCAGCTATAGGTCCCCAATCAGAAAAATTCATATTTTTTGAATAGCAACTAATAATTTTAACATTTCCAGTTGAGTCAAATTCTATTTCAAATCTATTAAAACTATTTTTTTGTTCGTATACCCATTCGTTATAATCTTCAATTTTAGTTCCTGATGGCATATTATTTTTATTTCCTTCAGGACCATTTACTTCATAAACTCTTTGACTAAGACCAAAATCCCCTATTTCAACAGGTCCCAGTACATTATCAGGGACACCAAATAGGTAAACAACTCTATTTTGTTTATCATTAATACTAATGTTGTTATACACTGATAATTGCTTTTGGAAATCATTGAATTTAATTAGCAAAATTGATATAAATATTAATATAGCAGTGACAGTGAAAATGACTCCAATTATAATTCCTTTTTTACGCATTTACTTCTCCATTTAATAAATTGATATAATCAGGTTCAAACTTTGCACGAAATATGAAACTGCAAATGCCATAGGTAATCCAGTTCGGCAAAAACCTTGAAAATTATTAGACTGGAATAAATAACCATAAGAAAACTATTATTAAATATCGTATTCCAATGCTGGAATGTAAGAACTAATTCTGAAAAATATGGATGAGACTACATCACACGGCTATATGTCTAAAACGCTCATCTCTAAAATCTCCCGCACAATTTGCGGGTGTTACCTATATACAACCCCACCCCCTTTGTTTTCCGATCGTGTTTTGGCTTTTTCGTTGAGTAAACAAATCGTATTGAGTATTGAGCCTGAAATTTAATCTGTGTCCGACGTTTGTGTCCGATAACTGCATCTAAAAGGTATTGTTTGAGTTCATTTGACACTTTCACCCATGTTTGAGTAAATAAGGTTATCAATGCTGTTTCCTCTCGACATATCCATTTCTCCGACGGTAAATTTTAATGAGCGGGCGATGAGAATCGAACTCACGTCACGAGCTTGGGAAGCTCGGGTAATAACCATTATACGACGCCCGCAAAGTTAGATAGAAAATAACTATCTTGATAACCACTTGGCAATGACTTCAGTCCATAATTACAGGCCACTTTTTTTCACCAACGTGGTCTATTTCTATCGCTTTGAGCCTTGAGATAATTGATTTAATACGTTTTCGGACTATTCCGCGGGGCATGAATCCAAAAATGGAAATAATTATTTCGTTTCTCGTCGGTAACTAACATCTATTCTTGACGTTTTCTGCTTATTATTTGATAATAATGTCTTCAAATAGATCGTGTAAATTGTGGAGAAATTGTGGATAAGTCTATCTTGTTTAATTTCTTTCCGTCGCTAAAGCGAACAAGTAAACTTTTCTTCTTGCTCAAATTCTCATGGTTAAATATATTGGTGTCGCCAACCTGAGTAACTTTTTCACTTTTAATTGCTTGCCTGTACTTCGCTAATTGAATTTTTAACACCACATACCTCTTAAGGACAAAAATGGCTGAAGCAATGGAACTGAACCTGAATCAACCGATTAAGGGTCAGCAGGAGATAACACCGGAAATATTGGACACTGTTCGCGTTATTCAACTGGAAAAGAACGGACATTCCGAACAGAATATTCCTGAAAAATATTTTATAGAAAATTATTACAAAAACGATTCTTTAGGTGCTGACGTTCTTAAAAATAAATACCTCGCACCATGGGAAAACCACCCCTTTGAAATTTGGCAGCGCCAAGCCAAAGCGATCGCTTCTGTCGAAAAAACAAAGAAACTTCAAGATCGATGGGAAAAGATGTTCTTTAATGTTCTTGAAGATTTCAAATTTGTTCCCGGAGGTAGGATTATGCATGGCGCCGGACGGAATGATATCACAACCACCTTGAATAACTGTTACGTTGTTGCCATTACTAACGATTCTATCCATTCTATTTACGATACGATCATTAACGAAGCATTGACATATAAATATGGCGGTGGCTGCGGACACGATTTGTCCAATCTGCGCCCTGCGGGTGATACCATTGTTGGCACCGGAGGTGAAAGCTGTGGACCCACAGGGTTTATGAATCTCTTTTCAGAAAATACAAACACCATTGCCCAGCATGGCCGTCGTGGAGCCAATATGCAGACTCTCCGCGTGGATCACCCGGATATTGAAAAATTCATCGAGATTAAAACAGGCAATATTGATATGGTTAAGTATTCCAATATTTCTGTTTTGCTGACCCATGAATTCATGGAAGCTGTTGAAAATGATAAAGACTTCGAATTGACGTTTGAAGGAAATGTATATAAAACAGTGAAAGCAAAAAAAATATGGAATCAGATTATCGAGCATGCCCATTCCAGCGCTGAACCGGGATTGCTTTTTTGGGATACTATGAAAGATCATCATAATGCTGAATATTGCAGTCCGTTGGTTTCAACAAATCCTTGCGCGGAACAACCTTTACCGGATGGCGGCTGCTGCAATTTAGGTTCTGTTAACCTTGAACGATTTGTTGATGAAAACGGTAACTTCCAAATTGATGAATTCAAGGAAACGGTCGTTGTTGGAACACGGTTTTTGGATAATGTCATTGATTACAATCTGGACAGACATGCACTTGAAGATCAAAAACTGAATGCCATGAATGATCGACGCGTTGGATTGGGAATTCTAGGGCTGGGTGATATGCTAGTACGTATGAAAATCAAATATGACAGTGAAGATGCCTTACAAACAATCGATCAAATTATGAAAATTTTCAGAGATACAGCCTACGAAACGAGTATTGAATTAGCTCAAGAAAAAGGCCAATTCCCCAACTTCGATTGGTCAGGCTATAGTAAAAGCAAATTCATCAAAAATTTACCAAAAGCGATTCGACAAAACATTCGTGAAAATGGTATTCGTAATTCTACACTGACAACTGTCGCTCCAACCGGAAGTGGCGCTATCGTCGCCGGAGTTACGTCTGGTGCAGAACCCATTTTTGCCACCTCTTATAAACGCCGTGTCAAACAAAACGATAGTTATGGTCGTTCCTTCAATGAATACACGGTCACCCATCCGGTCATTGATCAATTATTTGGTGGAGATGAAAATCTCCCTGAGTTTGTAGTGACCGCACACAATATTGATCCGTTTTTCAGAGTGAAAATGCAAGGAGAAATCCAAAAGTACATCGATTCCTCCATCTCTTCAACCGTAAACCTCGCTGAAGATATCACAGTTGAAACAGTTGCGGATATTTATATGACAGCATATAAAGCCGGGCTTAAAGGTATCACCGTATATAGAGAAGGAAGCCGAGAAGGGATTTTAATCACGGACAAAGATAAAAAGAAGGAGACTGATCAACCGTCTAAAGCTTTCCGGCAGAATGCAACTGAACAAAACCCACGAGTCAATAAAACACCTCGTGTCCGCCCAGTATTAACCAGTGGCGCAACACGCAGAATCCGAACGGGCGAAGGATCTTTATACATCACTATTAATGAAGATGACAATGGATTGTGTGAAGTATTTACCACCATTGGTAAAGCAGGCGGAAATGCAGCAGCACAATCAGAAGCAATCAGCCGTCTTATTTCATTGGCATTACGCTCCGGTGTGGATCCATATGCCATCGTCAAACAGTTGAAAGGAATTAGTGGGCCCAACCCCGCGTGGGAAGATGGCCGTTTAATACTTTCAACGCCCGATGCTATCGGAAAAGCGCTAGATGATTATTTGAAACATCGTGAAACGAATGGATCTGATGACCAGCATGTTCAATTTACCCTGGCTTCTGCTGGAGATGTTGACTCAAAGGATGTTGTAGATTATACAACAAAAAATCTTGTTACATGCCCGGATTGCGGCAGTACAGTCCAACATCAGGGCGGATGTGTCACCTGCCCAAGCTGCGGATTTTCAAAATGTGATTAGCATACCAGACGAAATCATTAATAAAAAAAAGCCTTCCCATTCTGGAAGGCTTTTTTTTGTCAATTTTGTCGAAATAATAAATTATAATTCCATTAATTCTTTTTCTTTATGCTCCATCATTTCGTTCAACCGTTCGATGTGTTTATTCGTTAAATCCTGTACTTCATCTTCCGCCCGTTTAATCTCATCTTCAGAAATATGCCCTTCATCCTTAACCATTTTAATATGATGGTTGGCATCTTTCCTGACATTTCGGACAGCAATACGGGCATCTTCAACAAACTTGTGAACTATGCGAATCAAATCTCTACGTCGTTCTTCTGATAATTGAGGAATGGGAATTAAGATAACCTCGCCATTATTATTTGGCGTCAGTCCAAGGTTACTACCCATAATGGCTTTTTCAATGTCGGGCATAATCGTTTTATCAAATGGTTGAATCGTAATCAATCGTGGTTCCGGGACAGATATAGTTGATAATTGATTTAATGGAGTCGCGGTACCATAATAATCAATCGTTAATGATTCCACCAATTCCGGATTCGCCCTCCCCGTTCGAACTTTCGCAAGCTCCATTCGCAAATGTTCCACTGTTTGATCCATGCGGTGTATTGTATCCGTAAAAATATCTTTTAACATAATTACTCCGTTACCAATGTTCCGATATCTTCGCCCTGAAGCATTCTTACCAACGATCCCGAATCATTCATGTTCAATACACGAAGCGGTAAATTGTTTTCTTTGCATAATGTAATTGCCGTGAGATCCATAACACGTAAGTTTTTATTTAACACTTCATCAAATGTAATGGTGTCATATTTTACAGCATCATTATGCTTCACAGGGTCTTTGTCAAATACACCATCTACTTTGGTGGCTTTAACGACAACTTCAGCGTCAAGTTCAGTAGCTCGTAGCACAGCAGCTGTATCGGTTGTAAAATACGGATTTCCCGTACCACCGGCAACAATCACGATACGTCCCTTTTCCAAATGACGTAATGCCCGGCGGCGGATATAAGGTTCTGCAATTTGCGACACAGCAATAGCAGAAAGTGTTCGTGTTTCCACTCCGGTATGTTCCAATGCATCCTGCAAACTTATGGCATTCATAATGGTGGCCAGCATACCAAGATAGTCGCCGGTGACTCGATCCATGCCCTTGGCTGCAGCTTGAATTCCACGGAAAATATTTCCTGCACCCACAATCAAGATGATACTTACACCAAGATCGTGAACCGATTTAATTTCATTAGAAAGTTGTATTGCTTTGGAAGGGTCAATGCCGAAACCACTTTCGCCGGCAAGAGCTTCCCCACTGAATTTCAGCAGGACTCGCCGATATAGCGGCTTAGACATTTAAGAGAATGTGCGTTAGGCCTGACCGTTGTTCGTTACAATAGATTCACCCAGTGCAAATCGTATGTAACGCCCGACGGAGATATTTTCACCTAATATCGTCACCGCTTCTGTGATTAGATCGCCCACGTGTTTGTCTGGGTCTTTAATAAACGGCTGTTCAAGTAAACAAATTTCCTGAAAGTATTTTTGAACACGTCCTTCGACGATTTTATCAATAATATTTTCCGGTTTACCTGATTCTTTTGCTTGGGAACTATAAATCTCTTTTTCTTTTACAATCAGATCTTCAGGGACATCTTTCTGTGAAACAGCCACTGGATTCGTGGCAGCAATCTGCAAAGCTAAATTATGAGCTAAATCCTTGAAGCCATCTGTTCTTGCAACAAAATCCGTTTCACAGTTCAATTCAACTAATACACCCAAACGACCGCCATGATGAATATATGAATAAACGATTCCTTCTTTTGCTTCTCTGGAACCTTTTTTTTCTGCTTTAGCAATACCTGATTTACGTAAAAACTCTAATGCTTTTTCAATATCGCCATTTGAATCGACCAGTGCTTTTTTACAATCCATCATTCCTGCACCGGTTTGATCACGTAATTCTTTTACAACTTGAGCACTGATAATCATTTTTCTTCTTTTCCCTCCGTTAATTTTCCTGCCTTTTCTCCTGCTGCTTCGGCAGTCGTTTCTTTAGCTTTTTCAGAAGATTCTTTTTTCGGTTTTTCCGTTGCTTTTACTTCTTCAATTTTTTTTGTTGTGTCTGCTTTTTCAGTTTTGACTTCAACTGCTTTCACTACGATTTTTTCTTTTTGTTGTTCTTTTGCTTCCTCCATTTTTTCAGCAACCTGTTCTTCTTTTTCTTTACCGATTGCTTGGAGTATTTCATCTGATATAGCTGCAATAATCAACTGAATTGTCCGAATAGAATCATCATTCGCAGGGATGGGATAATCTACTGTATTCGGGTCAGTGTTTGTATCAACGATCGCCACCACTGGAATTTCCAACAATTTCGCTTCTTTTACAGCTGTCAATTCAAAATTTGCGTCAACGACAATAATCGCATCCGGGAGTCGTTTCATATCTTTAATACCCCGATGCTGGTCAGCCAGTTTGATACGCTCCCGATTTAGCATTTGCACTTCTTTTTTTGTCAAATTTTCATAAATCCTCGAACCTTCTTTTTCCAGAAGTTGCAGCCGTTTAATACTTTTCTTAATTGTGGAAAAATTCGTAAGGGTTCCCCCCAGCCATCGTTCCACTACATAAAACATACCACAACGATCTGCTTCCTGTTGAACGATATCGCGGGCTTGTTTCTTCGTGCCAACAAAAAGGAATTCACCATTTTGCTTAACCACTTTGCGAACAAATTGAAATGCCTTATCGAGATTTTTTAATGTTTCATCGAGGTTAATAATATGAACACCGTTTTTCACCATGAGAGTATAGCGTTCAAATGCAGGGTTCCATTTGCTTTTGACATGTCCGAAATGGGCACCTGTTCTTAATAAATCTTCAAATGTAACTTCAGCCATAAATCCTTACCGTTTAGAAAATTGAAATCGTTTACGCGCTCCGGGTTGACCATATTTTTTACGTTCAACTTTCCGGGCATCCCGTGTGAGAAAACCTGCTGCTTTTAGCGAAGGGCGAAAATCACTATCCACTTGAAGGAGTGCCCGAGAAATACCCAGTCTGATTGCGCCGGCTTGCCCTGTTAATCCGCCGCCATTTACATTGACGATGATATCGTATTTATCTTTCGCTTCTACCGTTTTCAGCGGTTGAGTGACATCAGTGGCCAAGGTATCTCTGCAAAGATAATCCTTGAAATCCCGGCCATTGACAAGAATCGACCCTTTACCAGGAGTTAATCTGACTCTGGCAACGGATGACTTCCTGCGTCCGGTTCCTGTATAAACTGTTTTCGACATATATTAAATATCCAATTCTTTTGGTTGTTGTGCTGTATGAGGATGTTCCGCCCCAGCATAAATTTTTAAATGTTTCATGATGGCACGTCCCAGTTTATTCTTTGGGAGCATTCCTTTAACAGCATTTTCTATGATACGCTCGGGATACGTTCTGCGCATGTGGCTCAATTCAGTAAACGTTGTACCGCCGGGATAACCCGAATGACGGAAATAGATTTTATCCGTTTCTTTTTTACCGGTTACTTTCACTTTTTCCGCATTAATCACCACAACGAAATCACCCATGTCCATATTAGGACTGAAATTTGGTTTATGTTTTCCACGTAAAATCTGGGCGATTTCACTGGCAAACCTGCCAAGGATTTTCCCATCGGCATTTGCCACGTACCAATCTTTTTGTATTTCTGATGCTTTAATTGTTTTCGTAATCATAATTCTTTCATTCGTGTACAGCCCCCAAATTTAGTTATCCCAATTCACTTCTCGCAAATATTATTTACAGTTAAATTATACCCTAATTTGAGTATAAATGACCTTTTACAATCGTATATTTTACCTTGCCCGTTAGCGGTTTGCCAATATAGGGTGAATTGATTGATTTAGAATATATATCATTTCTGGAAAAGACCCATTTTTCTTTCGGGTTAAAAATGGTCAATTCTGCTGCGACTTTCTCCGTAAATAAATTCGTTTCAAAACCCATAATTTTTCTCGGGTTTACCGTCAAAGCCTTCACAACGGTAAAAAGGTCAACTCCTTCCTCTTCAACCAATATTTTTAAAACAGCACCTAAACAACTTTCCAGTCCGGTCATACCGAAAGCCGCCAGATCAAACGTTAATTCCTTATCTTCAATGGTATGCGGAGCGTGGTCAGTGGCAATGCAGTCAATGGTTCCATCTCTCAATCCATTGATCAATGCCTTTCGGTCTGCATTTCCTCGTATGGGTGGGGCCACTTTCAAATTGGTATCATATTCAGCTAAATCTTCGTCCGTAAAAAACAGGTGATGGGGAGTCACTTCTGCCGAGACGAGATTATAGTGCTGCTTCATTTCCGCCACATGGTGTGTTGCAGATGCAGTACTGATATGGGGAACATGTAATTTAGCCCCGGTTAATTTCGATAGTTCCAGATCGCGATGAACCATGATGGCTTCGGCTTGCGTTGGATTCCCGGGCAATCCCAGTCGTGTGGACATCAATCCTTCATTCATTAAACCGTCGTTGCGCAAGCAGTCATCTTCAGCATGGTTAATGATGGGTTTGCCCAGCATTCCGCTATATTCCAGGATTCTGCGCATGACACCCCCATTCATGATAGGCAATCCATCATCGCTGAAGGCAACAGCGCCTTCATCAACCATACCGGCCATTTCCGTCAGTTCTTTCCCTTTCTGACCTTTGGTAGCTGCGCCGATGGGATGAATGTGAATCGGACAATTTTGTGACTTTTCCGCTATAAATCGCACCGATTCCGGTGAATCGATAGGCGGGTTTGTGTTTGGCATGGCACAGACACGAGTGAATCCGCCGGCCAATGCAGCTCGTGAACCCGATGCCAGTGTTTCCTTATCCTCCCGGCCGGGTTCACGGAAATGAACGTGTAAATCGCAAAACCCGTGGGTGATGACTAATCCGTTACAATCAATCACATCGGCATCATCAACGTTTATGTTACCCACGGCAGCGATTTTTCCATTTTCAAGAAGGATGTTACCCTCGAATTCCTTTTCCTTAACCGGATCAAGAATGGTTCCATTTTTCAATAATGTTCGTTTGGCTAATTTTTTGGTATTCATGATTCTGCCTTTCCACCCAGGAGTAAATAAAGAATGGCCATTCGTGATGCGACGCCATTGAGCACCTGATCTAAAATGATGGCCTGATCACTATCTGCCACGGCGCTTTCAATTTCCACACCGCGATTCATGGGCCCGGGATGCATAATAACGATTTCTTTTTTATGCTTGGCAAGCCGTTCAGACGTGATTCCAAATTTGGAACGATATTCACGAATAGATGGAAACAGATTCACACCCATTCGCTCCATTTGAATACGGAGTACGTTCAGCGCATCGGCCCACTCAATCACTTCATCTAAATTATAATTGACCGAAACACCCAATTCTTCAATCTGTGGAGGGATTAATGTGGCGGGGCCGCACAAGGTCACTTCTGCCCCCATGGTTAAGAGTCCATGAATATTGCTTAACGCAACACGGCTGTGAGAAATATCTCCAATAATTCCCACTTTTAATCCTTTCAAATATCCAAATTTTTCCTGGAGACTAGTCATGTCCAAAATCGCTTGAGTCGGGTGTTCATGGGTGCCGTCCCCTGCGTTAATCACAATGGCATCGACATATTCTGTAAGCCTTAACGGCGCTCCGGGCGTGGGGTGACGCATGACACAAGCATCAATCTTCATGGCTTCAATATTCTGAACCGTGTCCTTGAAACTTTCGCCTTTCTTCAAACTGGACGTGGATGCTGAAAAATTCACTGTATCTGCACTCAACCGTTTTTGAGCCAGTTCAAAACTGATCCGTGTCCGAGTGGAATTTTCAAAAAAGAGGTTAACGATTGTTTTCCCCTGGAGGGACGGCACCTTTTTGATGGGCCGATCCAATACTTCCCGAAAGGTAAACGCTGTATCGATAATAGTTTGGATATCTTCTTTAGGATATCCTTCCAGTCCTAGTAAATGACGGTTTTGTAACCTCATGCTTCGTCCGCATACGACATAAGCACTACAGCATCTTTCCCATCAATTTCTTTTAAAAGTACCCTGACGTGTTCGCCATCACTCGTGGGAATATTTTTGCCAACATAATCCGCTTTGATGGGCATTTCACGATGCCCCCGATCCACCAGAACAGCCAGCTGGATTTTCTTCGGCCGCCCAAAGGCCATAAGCGCTTCCATGGCTGAACGGATGGTGCGGCCGGTATACAGAACATCATCTACCAAAATGACGTTCTTGTCGTCCAGGGAAAAATCGATATGCGTTCCTTCAACTTTTGGGACAACCAAACGCTCCCGGAAATCATCACGATGGAACGTAATATCTAATGCTCCCAACAGAATTTCCCTTCCGGTGTTTTCCTGGATTAATACTTTGAATCGTTCAGCTAACGGCTCACCTCGAGTTCGAATACCCACGAGTACCACGTCTTCACCACCGGCGTTTTTTTCAATAATCTCGTGAGATATCCGTTTTATTGAGTTGCCAATTGAGGTGGCATCTTCAATGGTTGTTTGTTTTGCTTCCACAATGTCTCCTGTTAATAAAAAACCCCCGGGCAGCTGCATTTTCCGCATTTGCGGAATTGCTGAACGGAGGTTCATTCGCTGCCCTTTTCACTCTCACCGGAGCGTTTTAAAGGGTCAATTCGAAAGCGAAGTTAAAGTTTAAACCATGTTAGAAAAAAGAAATATGATACAATCAGATCAGTTTTTTGTTAATGTGGTACAGACAGTTTTATCTATCATACTGAGTATCATGAATTCAAGTTTTTTTGAACGTAGTTCAATAATTCAAAGCTATAAAACATGTCTATCCCAATAATATTTTACACCACCCCTAAATCCCCTCCTCATATGAGGAGGGGTCTCGTGGGGAGGTGACAATTTTAGATGATTTTTTCCAGATATGAATGATTTCATCTGATAAAGATCCAATATTTTTAAATTGGTTTATATCAATCTCAATCGGGTTGGATCTATTCCTGAACCAGGTGAGCTGGCGCTTGGCGTACTGCCGTGTCCGTACAACCATTTCCTCCTCCAATTCCTCCAGCGTGTATTCCCCATCCAGATACTGACAAATTTGCCGATAACCAATGGAATCCAATGCGTGGGCTTCTTCCACGGAATATTTTTTCCGTAATGCTTTGGTTTCCTCAATCCACCCAATCTCAAGCATTTTTTTGGTTCGGGTACGGATGCGACCCTCCAAGTCCTGTTTGACCATGAATAATAAAATAACGCAAAAAGGTTGATTGCCTGCCCGTCTTGGTGGGATTACCTGCCCGTCGTGTTGGGATTGCCTGCCCGTCGTGGCGGACCGGGGCTGATTGTTAAAATGTTCGGTTGGCGACTTTCCTGTGATCTCGAATATTTCCAAGGCCCGAACCAATCGCTTCTTATTATTGATGTGGACTTTTTCAGCATATTCTGGATCAATTTCCTGAAGTTTTTTCAATAAACCTTCCGGATTTTTGTCATATTCTTTACTCAATCGTTCCCGGATTTTCAAATCGGTGGTGCTATCGTCAAAAATGCCTTTCGTCAATGCTTCCAAATACAATCCTGCTCCGCCACAAAGGATGGGTTCTTTTCCCCTACCCCTAATTTCTGACATAATTTCTTCCACCAAGACAGCATATTCACCGGCAGAAATGATTTCATTGGGTTCGCGAATGGCAACCAAATGATGTGGAATTGCTTCCATTTCTTCTGCTGACGGCTGGGCTGTGCCGACAGCCATACCTTTGTAAATCTGTCGGGAATCCAGTCCGATAATTTCACCATTGATCTTTTTGGCAACGGCAATGGCAACGGACGTTTTCCCTACAGCAGTTGGACCAACAATGGTTAGTATGGATTTTTCAATCATTTTTATTGATGATGTGCAAAATAGGAAATCATTGAATTATTCTATAAATTGTTTAAAGAGAAATTAGCTTATGAATTATGTTTTACAAAGACAGTATAATACGCTAAATAAGTGTACTATATAGCAAATGTGCATATTAGAGTTAGGGATCAAAGGAGGATGAGATATGGATGAAAAATTATTATTCGCTATTATTAGTGCATGTGCAGCAATAATGGGCGCTATAATTGGAGCAACTGGCTCATACTTTATTACTATAAAAAATATTCGATCGACCATCATTTCGGCATCAAGGCAACAATGGATAATTACTCTTCGTGATGTATTATCAGAAATTATTTCTATCTTTTATACATTAAGCTATCGCTCTGTTAAAAATAATATACCAGAGAAAGAACGTTTACCAATTATTAAAAAATTAACATTAGTAGATACCCACGGGCAGAGCCCGTGGCACTTTTCAAAACAATTCAAGCTCCGCTTGACCTGAAGCCTGGTGTGTTTGCCATCTTACATACGCCAATATTTGGTTCTCATTCAGACCAACTGTGAACACAAAATATCCCGGTGACCAGACTACCAACTCATTCCAATACATCTTCTCCAACCATGAAAACTTTTCCCGCAAACCAGGCTTCAGGATACGGCGGTGATATTTCGGAATCCATACTATATGATATTCTGTCCGATATACTCCATGACCAGAAAAACGATTTTCCATGCCTTAAATTTACCATATCTCCGCCTTTACATTCACCCACGGGCATAGCCCGTGGAACTCTGCCCTTTGGGCTTATTAGATACGAAATTGTGCTTATTGATTAATCCAGGTGAGGCTGAACACGATGCTCTTATTAAAAAAATCGAAGAAACATTCAAGCTTTCGTTAAACTTAAATTCATCACAAATTGATCAATTTGATGATTTAATTGAAGATATTACGAAAAAAGCGCAAGGTATTCTTAAATCCGAGTGGGATAAAATAAAAACGATTTCGTAGAAATATCATCATTTCTTTAACTCCTAACTCCCACTTCACCGGACGTGAGACAGTGGTAGTGTGAATTTTAGGTTTGAAAGAAAAATAAGAGTAAATTTGTCTAACAAATGTATGAAAGTGAAAGTCTCACGTGCGGTGAGTTCGTTAAAAGGAAAACGGAAAGAAATTTGGTCGATATCAGTTGGTGGTAATTGGCAAATAACATTCAAATTTGAAAATGGGAATGTTCTAACCATAAATTATGAGGACTATCATTAATGAGTAAATACAACCCTCCGCAACCTGGTGAATTCAAGAAGTCTATTTGATACCCTTTGAATTAAGTACCAGAAAGGTAACAATAAACCTAAACGTTTCACCATCTACAATCCACCATTTTATAAATAATGAAAGTAGTATTGCGCCGGAAATGGCGTTGCGTTTATCCTGTGTATTTGGACACAGCCCTGAGAGTTAGTTAGCAATGCAGGATATCTTTTCGCTTTGACAAGCGAAACAGAAAATAGATTTAAAAGACGTAAAAAAGTTAGACCTTGAACAAGTATAACATTTTTTAAACCGGCATCCACACACCTTTCCATATAATTAATCAACAGAACATATTCTACCCTTGGTAATAAATGACGTACATTGTTTAATGCCGCCGGCAAAAATATTTTATTCTTTATATTCTTTTTCTCTCTTTGTGAATCTTCGCGATCTTGGCGGCTGATGAATTAATGAGGATAATTAACCCACTGTTAAATCATAACATAAATGAATCATTCAATAAAAATGAAAACGGATAACCGCGTAAAAATCAACCAAGAACAAGTACGCCGGATTGCAAAGCTTATCTCCGGACTCACAGATGAAAAACCATTTGATTTTATCGCATCATCCCTCCCGCCTCTTGACCATCCCCTGACAGTAGATTACTTTTTTGTCACCACCTTGCAGCAATTCAGTTTCTGGACCATCAAAGATGATCATTACCACCTGCCTTTGATTGACACTATTAGCGGTGAAACGCTCAAAGGGGCTTTTTATCTTTTTATGGCTTACATGCAAAAGCTGGACAGCGACCCTGATTATTTTTCCCCAGAACGGCAAGCCAACCA
>JADFRD010000063.1 GCA_022561485.1 Fidelibacterota bacterium
TGGGATTCCCTTGCTTTTACTTTGTCAAACCAAAGTAAATAAGTATCGGGATTTTTTAAATGCATAACGGTTTTAAATAAATTAGGATTTTTATTGATGGCTGGCACCAAATATCTACCCGTTGAACTATATCCGAGTTGATCTAACACGACATAATCTACTTTATTTTTCAGCATATTGTTAATTACAATAGAATCATTAAGTGAATATGAATATCTAACATTAAAACAATTAGAATAAAGATAAAATAATGATGGTTTTCTCGAACTAACAACTACATCTCCTCTCGGATGACTTTTTTTAACAGCTCTGGCAATAGAATAAAAGTTAGTATAGGCAGGATGTTGTTTTCTGCTATTAATCTTATCTAATCTGTATATATCTTTAGAAGACACAAAAACAAAAAGTGTAATAAGAAATAATACAATTATATTAGCATTAAGGTTTTTTAATTCTATCTTTTTTGCAATAAACAATAACAATGAAACTATTCCAAATAAGAACCCCATTTGTAAAAAAGGAATTATAGAAATTAAATATCTATTACCGCTTGGAGCACTCCATAATGTAATAATTCCACAATTGAATATTATATACAAAAGATACAGCCACTTATTTTTTTTGCAACATCTCCAAAAACCATAGACTATTAATAAAATTATTGCAATTCCAATAATCCATGAAAGTATACTTACATCTTTTAAATAATTAATATTACTGTTTGGAATGATTGAGTCTGGAATTGCTTTGGTAATCAACATTTTTATAGTTGAAAACATTCTTGTTATTACTTCATCTATTGATAAAATGCCGTCCTCTGGTCTCCATGGGTTTGCTGTCAATATCTGTGACACATATCTGCTTTGCTCTACACCAACTAACTTATTTCTAATTATCCATGGTAATGCGGACAGAATAAATCCGGTAAAATACGTTATCGCTAATTTCCAGTTTTTCTGAATTAGAAAGTTTATTGCAATTGCTCCAATTAAAGCAATGCCTTGTATACGGATATGAAAAGCATATGATGAAGAAAAAGTAAGCAGGTAAAAATATGGACAGTAAAGTATTTTTTTAAAATCAAATGGTTCTTGTAACTTATATATAGAAAAAAAAGCTAACAAAGAAAAGAAAATGAATGATGTTTCACTCATCATCATCGAATTAAAGTGAAGTATTGAATAATTAAGAGTCGGGAGTATTGATGCCGCCAAAGATAATACCTGATTTTTTGATATATTATATATAATGAAATATATAAGAAAACATGATAATAAAAGCAGAATACTATTAAATACTTTTTGAGCAATGAAACTTTTAGAAAATTTCATGACTATTGACATTAATAGAGGGTAACCTGGTGGAAAATTATTTGTTTTGGGTTTGGATGGTAAGAGAATGTTTGAATAGCCATAACCTTGATCAATTGAACTAGCATAGACATAATAAGTAGCATTATCTCCATTAATATCTATATCTTTTTTAAATACATAATTTTGAACAATTAAAAAAACAATACAAAGAGGAATTATAAACGCTAAATGACTTAAAAATGTGTTAGTTTTAACATCTTTAATTAAAAATGTTGAAACTTGAGATTTATCATTTTTTATATTTTTCTTCATGATAATTCTCTTCAGTATTAATACTCCAGATATTTTCTTTTGATTTTTTCCCTGAAATGATATTTTCTACAGCAGTTATAGCAGTAAGCATAGAATGATCAGCATTATTATATTTATGCATTCCATTTCTACCAATTAAAAATAGATTATGTATTTTATCAGTGTAGTTTCGAATAAGACTAAAATTTTCATATGAGCCAAAATATGCTGGATACGCTTTGGGCATCTTAAGGCAAGTTGCATCTAATACATCATCTTTTAATATAAAACCAATCTGAATTAATTCATCTATAGCAAAATTGATAAATTCGTCATCACTTTTATTCCAGAGTTCGTCCCCCTCATCACAAAAATATTCTAAACCCAGCCAGACAGTGTTGGGATCTCTGACCATATAAGGACTCCAATTATTAAAGATTTGTAATCGACCAATTTTAACATCTTTCTCCTGTATGTAAATCCAGTTATCTGGAAGAGTAGTTTTTATTGTTTTTTTATTTTTTGTTTGAACATTTAATTTTTTTAATAGAAGACCCACAGTAATGAAATCTCGATAGACTAGGCCGTTTGCTGTTTCTTTTACATTATTTGGTATTGTAGTACCTTCGATGGAAGCAATTAAGTTTTTTACAGGCATGGTAGAAAAAAAATAGTCCCCTACATACTTTAAATCCTTTTTTGTTTGCAAATTGGTTACCGTCAATGATTCTACTCTATTGCCAACAATTTTTAATTTACTCACATGGTGGTTCAAATATACTTTACCGCCCATAGATTGAATTCTTTTAGCAGTTTCTTGCCACATTTGGCCAGGCCCAAATTTGGGATAAAGAAACTTTTCTATTAAGGATGTTTCTATTCCTTTTTGAATAAAACTTTTATCTTTTGATACCATCTTTTTCATCGCATGGGCCAACGTTTTTGTAATAGAAAGCCCCTTAATACGTTGCGCACCCCATTCAGCCGGTATTTCTGAACATTTAGTGCCCCACACTTTTTCAGTATAGTCTTTGAAAAATGTATCATATAACTCACGGCCAAAACGGTTTATAAAAAAATCTTCCAATGTATTCTCATCTTTTATTGGAAATAAGATGGCATAAACGTAACTGAATAAAATTTTTTGCATTCTAATAAAACCCAAATTTCTTATTGTATTCAAAGAAAGTGTTATTGGATAATTAAAGAAACTTCTTAAATAGAATATTCTTGATAGTCTAGACCGAATGAGCATAACCAGGTCGGTTTCTTCTGGGTATGGCCCGCTTTTATTCATTTCAACAGTTGTATTTCTATTTTGATATTTTATTTGGATTTCTTCATTATAATCAGATTGAATTGGCATGATATTTTTCCACCATTCCATTACGCGGTCTGACTTTGAAAAAAAACGGTGTCCTCCTATATCAATGCGATTTCCCTTATAATTAACTGTTTTTGAAATTCCACCGATATCATTCGACATTTCAAAAACTATTGGTTTGATATTTGTCTTCTCTAATAATTCATAAGCAGCTGTTAATCCAGCTGGCCCAGCGCCAATTATTAGTGCGGTTTTCTGACTCATTTTTATTCCTTTAATTAAATAACATATATTTTCTAACAAAAAAATTCCACAGATAAATAAAAAATGTCGATATTATTTTTGATTTAAGGTAATGTATTTTAAGAAAATCGGTAAATCCCCATAAAAAAACCTCATTCAATCCTAAACCAATAGCTCCTATAATAATAAACAAGATAAACTCTATCCTTTTATTTTTAACTCTTCTATTGCTAAAAACCCAAGTTATACTCATTATATAATTCAGCACAAGTCCTACAGCAAATCCTATAGATGCTGATATCAAATAATGTATACCAAAATATTCTGTTAAAATAAAGAGTAATCCAAAATCAGCTAAAAAGGCAATTCCTCCGACAAAAGTATACCTAATTAACTGAAAAAAAGTATTGTCTATATGGGTTCTATATAATATTTTTTCTATTTTTTTTACTTTATCCTTACTCAAAGCATTTATCCATAAGAAATTATTAGAACTGTACACCATAGGCTGCCGGCGCGTCACAGGCGGGATGAGGGTATTAATAAAAAAAAAGAGTGGTTTAATAAAGGAAAAATGTTAAATATCATTCGATTAACATGTGCCAGATAAATATTTTATTTTGAATGAACTTTTTCTTTAAGAGTTTCATTTTCAGGATCAATTTCTAATGCTTTTCTATAATATTCGAGAGCTTCTTTTTGTCTATCAGAAGAGTGTAGAACATCTCCAAAATGTTCCAATACAATGGCATTCGTATTTTCTAACTCAATGGAATTATTGATATAATTAATTGCTTCAACCGTATGTCCAAGTTTGAAATGTATCCATCCATACGTATCTAAATAAGCAGCATTTTTTGGTGCTAAAGCAATAGCCTTTGCTGCGTATTGCAGTGCATTTTCCAAACGGTTGTCTCTTTCCACAAGGCTGTAAGCGTAATTATTTAGTGCTTGTGCGTCGGTACTATCGGTGCTAATCAGCAGCTCATATAGTGAATCGGACACTGCCCATTGATGCTGGGAATCATTAATAATAGCCAAGACGTGCAGCACGTTTCGTGATTTAGGGGAAATATCCAGCGCACGATTTAAATAGATGAGTGCTTGATCGTAGGTTTGATTTTGATAGTAGGAATTACCCAAGAGATATTGAATCGCATATTCGTTTTCAAATTTGTCTGCAATGTTCTGTAAAATATCGATTGCATCCTGAAAATTATTTGTTTTCAAGTAAATGAGAGATTTATTAATGTATCCTCTCGAATCATCAGGTGATAGAGCAAGCATCTTTTCTGAATAAACATCTGCAGAATCTGTTTGGTCTAATTCTATCAATGCTGATACTAAAAAATGCATTACATCAACATCCTCCCTGTCCAATTCAAATGCTTGCTGAAAAAATGATAACGATTGCTCATACTGACCTTTTTGATAAAATATGACACCAGATTGAAATAGCCGATCTTTGGTTATTCCTTCTACATCCAAAATCTTATTGATGATTTCTATTGCTTTGTCATAGTCCTCCCCCATAATGACCAAATCAGTATATGCACTTAAATATTCAATATTTCTGCCGTCAATTTTTACAAGATGAGCATACACTTCCCTCGCTGTCTGTAATTGATTAGATCGCAATGCAATTTCGGCAGCCCGTTCTAATGACTTGATTTGGGATGGATCAATCTCATATGCTTTTCTATATAATTGGATTGCTTTTTCCCACTGCAATTGCGCAGAAGCAAGTTCCGCATGTGCATTAACATGTTCAGCATTATTCGGTTCAATGGATGAAAGTATTACAAACTGATCTTCAGCTTTTTTATACTGATGGCGGATAATGTATTGATTCGCCATCATAATTCTTGCGTCAACATCTTTATCATTTAACGTAATTGCAGATTGCAAATGGTCTTCAGCTCTTTCGATTTTACCAAGTTTCCATAATGCTTCAGCCAGTGAAACATGGATTGATCCAACGGTTGGGTCGAGTCTTAAGGCATCTTGCAGTTCAATGATGGCCATTGGGTAATTATTCTGACTAATGTATAACTGAGCGTCCATAAAATGTTTCAGTGCTTCCGGATTTGGGTCATCTGACTCACTTTCCATTGGTTCTTTTGCCGGTGTATCGATTACCGAAACTGGGGAATGAGAACAGCTAACTAAAAAGAAAAAAGATATAAATATATATTGACGAATGTGATTCATTTCGGATTATATAACATTAACTATTTGATTCAGTTCCAGCTGTATGATCTGCTTTTTTTTCATAAACGGTTACAAGATTCCCGCCTTGCGCTTTCGATTCATACATTGCCTCATCTGCTTTTGTGATTAGATCACTGATGTTTTCTGCGTCATTTGGATATCCAGATAAACCACAACTGATGGTCATTCTGACATCGATATTATCTAAACTAAATGGAAACGCTCCGATCTTTTCTATTATACGCCGAGCGACCGTAATGATCGTTTCGATGGTTGTATTGATTAATAAAATAGAATATTCTTCTCCACCATATCTCCCAACAATATCAATGTTACGTACATTTTCCTTGATTATTCTTGCAACTTCTCGAATAACGTAATCACCGTATAAATGACCATATGTATCATTGATGCGCTTGAATTTATCCAAGTCCAAAATAGCAAAAACAATACTATGATTGTAACGATTTGCCCTGCTTATTTCTTCACCAAATCGATCCATAAACGCCTTGTGATTCAATAAATCAGTGAGACCATCGTGCATGGCACTGTCACGCATGGACCCATATTGTTGCTTCCAAGAAATGATTGATCCAAATGTCAATGCCAATAATTCAAATAGATTTTTATCTGAAGTAGAAAATTTTTGAGGCCGTTGTCTCTCAAGCGTAATGCTGTATTTAACACTTTCATTTACATGTATTGGTACAGACAATATTGAATTAAATTCAAATTTCTCTAAATCCCCATCTTCAAAACGGCCTTTTTCATAAAAGTCCTCGATTAAATTGGTAGACTCTATCGTATCTTTTGATCGAAAAATTTTCCCAAATATATTTCCAGTTATTGAATATAATTTTTCCTGATCAACATCATCCGTAAAACCATCTTGCATTACAACTTTATAATTTCTACCATCACTTTGAAGTTCAGCAATAGTCAGTTTGTCATAAGTAAAAAATGTTCTACAAAGATCTCGTACTTTTTCGTACACCCCACGCACTTCAGATTTTATATCCAATGAATTCAATAAATTTGCGATTTGATAGTGAAAATATTTATCTAAAGACAATTTTTCAATATTATCCAGTTTCACCATCCCCATTGAAACAAAGTGTCCCAAGCTGGTTAACAAAACTCTATCCCTTTCGTGGATATTCGAAAAATGATCTGTTTGAATAATTATACAACCGACAGGAGAATTTTTATAAAGCACTCTTGATCCAAAAACACATTCACTTCCCCGCCAGGTTTTTTCAACAAATAATTCATTCCAGTCTTCCCGAACATCCGATTGTTGGAATAGGACCGCTTCATTTTGATTTAGAATGGTTTGAAGAATGTCATTATCAATTTTCAGTGTATTCTTAAAAATTTCATTTCTAGAAAATTGAATATTCAAATTTTGACCACTGCCATCAAGCATATAAAATGCTGCTTGGTAATTATCATTGATTGCAGTAATCATATTGAAAACCACATTTACCAGTTGTTCGTATTGATCTTGAAGATCTTCCCGAATCATAATACTTCGGTGTACAGATAGTGATTCTCCATGATTTTCACTTTCTTCGTGTTCCAACGAATCAGGCTCTGAAGTAGAGAATTGAAATAATATGGCAATAATTAAAACAAAAACGATTACTCCTAAAATTTCGTAAAAAATACCTTCTGGAGCGGGGTAAATAAATAAAACAAATGACACAGTGGCCAGTAAAGATGTAGTTACAAGTCTGTTAATGTTCATTTTAAATAAAAGCCTCGCTGGTTGAAAATACATCTTCAGCGAGGATATCTGGAAGGTCTTTTAAAAAAGGAAATTAAATTTATGGTCTTCTGTCACCTACCAAGTGGATTCGTTTCTCAAAATCATGTTTTTCTGCGTTTATGACATCAATTTCGGTTGAATCATCATCGGCTTCTGCCAAGAGTACATCTTGAGATATTCCATCATTGTCCGGAATATTTAATTCCTTTCCTTCAGCCGCGTATGGTTGAAACCCAGCTTGATTTGTATTGACCGGCATGAATTCAAGCCCCAGCACCACTATGGCAATAACGACCACTGCGGATAATCCTGCCATGAGCGGAGTATATCCTGCAAATGAACGGGTTGTTTTAACAACGGATTTAGCTTTTTTCTCCGCAGCAATTCGTTTATAGAGATCATCTGTGAACAAATTGGAAGTCATTACAACTTGCATGGATTTCATCGATCCAAGGAGTTGCTTCATAGACTTTACTTGTTCTTTTGCTTCGGGGTGATTTGCCAGATAAGTTTCGTATTCCTTACGCTGGCTCATTGATAAATTATTTTCGATATAGTCGGATATTAAATCCTCATACTGATAGCGGTCCATTCTATATATTGTCCTCCAGTTTATCTGAATTCTTTAAGTGTTTGTTGTAATTGTAATCTTGCACGATTTATTCTCGATTTTACTGTTCCCAGTGGAACGTCGACGATTTTACTAATCTCTTCATAGGAAAGTTCCTGAATATCTCGCAAAATGACTACTGTCCGAAAATGGAGTGGTAATTCCTGAATTGCTTTTTGAATTTGTTTTTCTGCAAAATGGCCTTGTGCCGTTTCGCCCGTTTCCGGTTCCACTGATGGTAAAATGTATTCACTTTCTTCAGTACCCATTTGACTTAAGTTTGTTACCCTGTGGCGTTTTTTTCGGCGTAATTCCGTTTTGGCTAGATTCCCGGCGATTGTATAAATCCATGTAGAAAATTTGGCAATACTTCGATAGTAATGGCGATGGGTATATAATTTCAGAAGAGTATCCTGTACAATATCTTCTGCTTTTTCCATGTCATTTATAAACCGAAATACAAAACTCATTAGTCGATCTCGATAGCGATTTACCAGTTCAGTATACGCCTGCTCATTCCCTTCCTGGAAACGTGCAATTAATTCTTCATCTGTATACCGAAATTCGCTAACCATCTTTATCAAGGGAGTTGAAGAGAAATCTTGAGAGTAAGGATTCATCGCTTTCACTGGTCGTCTTTATACTCCTGTCAATATCGCCCAGAATGGCCAGTGCGTTCTCAATTTCTTGTTTAGAATATTTTTTTGCATGATCACGTAGTTTATTCTTTACTCCATTGGTTAATGGAATAAAACCCATGAATGGTTTATAAGTTCCATTTTCCATGTGCATAAAGAGCAATTCTTGATAAAGAGTCGTTAAATTAGGCATTAATGAAATAAAACTATTTCTTAAGATTAAATCTTTTCCGGTTATCAATGCTTTTGATAAATCCTTTTGTCCGACGGCATTTAAGAATTCCCACATTTTGAATTCACGATTCCACCCACCAAATTTTCTCACATATTCCGGTGTAAGAATATCGACATCATCTAAACTGAGACATATTTTTTCTATTTGATTAAAAATATGATAAACGGAATCCCCCGACATATCCAACACTTCTTGAACTACACTTGGCGGAGCATCAATTCCCTGGTCATCAAAAAATTGTTTTGCCCAAGCTCGAAGTTTATTTTCAAAAGGACTTCTACAATCAATGGGTGTAAATAATTTAATAAATTTGTCAGCTATGGCTAATTTGGAATAAAAGTCATCCATTACTATTACCAAATAGTGATTTGGCGTTGGACGATGGCAAAACTGTAATAATTCATCCCTATATTTATTTTGAATTAATTGAGGGTTTCTCAATACAAATAATTTTTTGGTACTGAATAGATCTGGTTGCGTTAATCGATCAATAATTTCCAGTTGACCCATATCTTCCGGTATAAGAATCTCACGATGTGCAGACTCATCACCAAAAAGTGTTTTTTCCAATTTTCTAATAAGATAGTCATGCAAGAAATAGTCATCTCCCATTAGGAAATATACCTGCTGTAAATCTCCCTTTTCCAGGGATAAAAAAACGTGTTTAATGCTTAGTGTTTTCAATTTTTCCTATCCATCAAACTGACAATAATGACTGCAGCAAAAGCGAAAACAAAACTCACTAAACGTTCCGTAACTGCTGCTTGAAGAAAATCAATGTTTGCCCAAATAATTGTGGTGAAAAACCCAGTTAATAATCCTGCAATGATTCCGTGCCGAGTTGTTTTTTTCCACCATAATGTCAACACTAAGGCCGGACCAAACGCTGATCCCAATCCACTCCAGGCATAACTCACAACACTAAAAATATTATTCCCCTGCGTTTCAGACATGACTGCTATCACGTAAGCAAAGAGTCCCAGAATAACGATAGTGATTCTGCTTAAAGCGACCAGTTTTTTATTCGTCATTTCCATACCAAGAAATTGATGAATAAAATCCTCAGTTATGGCTGAAGTTGATACAAGAAGTTGTGAGTCAGCAGTAGACATTATTGCAGCAACTGCACCTGAAATGAATAATCCGGCTACCATTGCGGGGAGTAATTCTTTTGCCAGAAGCGGCATGGCTTGCTCAACATCAATATTGACAAAATAATCCGGTCCAAAATAATTTAATGCTGCGAGTCCAATCAGAAATGAGCCTGTAATTCCCGGTATTGCCCAGAGGATTGCGATTGTTCTGGCACGTTTCACGTCTTTGGTACTGCGAATCGCCATATAACGAATAATGATATGTGGTTGACCTAAATAGCCCAATCCCCAACTGAGTCCACCCAATATGACTGCTAAACCTGCCAGCCCTTCTTTGCCCATGGTAAATGATGAATGAGTGGCGCTGGCTAAAGCGAGGCTTTGATTTAAAGAAACGTGTGAACTTTGCAATTCAATAAAACCTGCGATAGGTAAAATGATCAATGTTCCAATCATCAAGAACCCTTGGAGCAAATCCGTCCACGCTACTGCAAAAAATCCACCCATGAGAGTGTAAGAAACGATTACGACTGCACCAATGGAAATGCCTGTAATCGCATCAATTCCAAACATTGTTTTCAACACTTTACCTGATGCATGAAATTGCGCTGAAACATAAAATGCGAAAAAGAAGGTAATGATCAAAGCCGAAAATAAGCGTATGATATTTGATTTATCCTCAAAGCGACGGTGTAAATATTCAGGAATAGTCAATGCCTGGTATTTTTCGGTCTCTTCACGTAGTTTTTCTGCAATCAAATACCATGATGCAATAATACCAACTGTAATACCAATGACTGTCCACACTTCTCCCAAGCCCACAGCTATTGCTGCCCCGGGAAGCGCCAATAACAGCCATGCAGATTCACCGGAAGCTCTCTCTGAAAATGCCGCTACCCATGGACCCAATTTCCGGCCGGCCAAGAGATAGTCTTCCGGGGTTTTATTTAGTTTGAACGTCCAAATTCCCACAAAGATGAGGAAAAAAAGATAGAAGACAAAAATGATTCCTATCGTGTCCATATCAAATGCTCAGTGTTATGATTCCGATTACCAGACAATAAATTCCAAACCAATGAAATTTCCCTTTTGAAATTAATTGCAATAACCAATGCAGTGATGCCCAGCCAACCAGGAATGAACTTAAAAATGCTGTTAAAATTACTGGAAATGTTAATCCGTTCATACTGGCGGTTTCTACATCCAGAGCTGTTAATAAACCGGCTCCTGCGATGGCAGGTATCGCCAGCAAAAAAGAAAATTTTGCCGCCTTTTCCGGAGAAATTCCAAAAAACATAGCCGCTCCAATTGTCGCTCCAGATCGAGAAATTCCGGGAATGATTGCTACAGCTTGAGCACATCCGATTATAAAGCCACTTACACTATTTATTGAACGGTTTTTTTCCACAGACCATTTAGTCAAAATCAGCCAAACTCCTGTTATAATCAAACTAAATGAAACAGCTGAAACATTGTCAAAAATTAGACTAATATTTTCTTTCAATGTGAACCCAATAGCCACCGCAGGAATTGTTCCAATGATGATAGCAATAATCAGATTCCTGTTTTTTGCAGATGAAAAATTGAATATCATATTAAAAATGTCTTTTTTAAATACGATTAAAATACTGCAGAATGTCCCCATATGAACCAAAACTTCAAAAATGTTACCGGGTAATGACAAACCTAAAATGTGCTGTCCAATCACCAAATGGCCTGAACTGCTTATGGGTAAAAATTCTGTTAAACCTTGGAGAGACCCTAGGATAAGTGCATCAATTATGTTCATAATAAGCTTATAATTTAGAGGGAACAGATTGGAATAAAAAGATTACACCCAACCACACATTGCTATCATTCGCCCGGCTTTTTTTCCATTTTTACGGTAAGAATGAAACATGCCACCGCAGCAACTCGTGCATTCAGACAGCAAAATGATTTGTTTTTCCTTCATCCCAAGATCGATTAATTCAGATTGAAGGACACCCTGTAAATCCAGGTACGAGCGATCTGACCCCCCTTTTGTCAAAAATACTTCAGGGAATTTCTCTGCCACTTCAGGACCAATTTCGAAACAGCATTGTTGAATCGATGGACCCATTAGCGCTTTAATATCTTTGATCCGACTTCCAATTTTCACCATTTCCTGAATTGTGTTCGTAACTATCTTTTTACCTGTTCCTCTCCATCCTGCATGGACCAAGGCACATATGTTTGCATTAATGTCCAATAAAAACAATGGTATGCAGTCAGCTACTTGAATGGACAAAACAATATCTCGATTGTTTGATATAAGGGCGTCTACATTTTCAATCCTTCCATTTTTATGACAGTTACAAACAGTGTTCCCATGGACCTGTTTGGGAATCACAAGTGCGGATGAATCTAACAATAGTTCTTCAGCGAAACGTATCCTGTCATCCGGTGTAGAGTAAGGAAAAGAACGAAGAGTCAAACCGGCTTTAAAACCATTGGACCTAAAATGATGGCTTAACTCAAGAAAAGAATCTTTTGGTATTCTCAATGAATTAAGGTCTTTGCTGAATGTGTAATTGAATGGAATCGCCGACAAATATTCCTATGGGTAAAAATTTATTATCTTCAATTCTCAGGATATACATTGATTGATTGCTGTGGTCATCCGGAGTAAAAGAAATGGTATGGGCGATTCCTTCAAAAAATTCCTGCTCTAACTTTTCAACAAATTCTGTTTTATCCGAAATCCCGGAATTCATAATTGATATCAACATTCCGCTTACATCAAATCCCAACAGATAATCTCCATTTTTACCGGCTAAACTTTCATCCTCGCTTTGATCCAGTTGAGGAATTTTTTTATGAGACAATATGGTCATATTCTCCAGATGCGGACCCACGTTATCCAGCGCCAATATTCGCGGTTGATTCCAGGCATAATTTCCTACTAAACTTGTATTTAAATTATACATTGGCAGTTGTGTCCCTATATAATTCAAATGGTTGGGATGAATGGGCAAATACAATGCTTGGATTGTATTCAGGATCACTTTTGAAGAATCTTTTATTTCTTCATTTTCGTCATCATCATTTAATTCAAAAAAATCATCAGCACTTACATCAAAGAGAGCATCCAGGCTATCAAATGACATGCCTAAATATTCATCGTATGGATTTTCTGGCGGAATCAGGTTAAACGCGATTCGACGAAGGGATATAAATTGTTTTTTCAAGTTTTCCGGTTTTCCACGATATCTTTCTACAGCGACAACTTTACGATTCAGGGCATCCATTTCCTTTAAAAAAGCATCTGTAATCGCTTCTCCAAAAGCATCGGCAGGGGCTAACACTGCTACACTATCCTTTCCAAGATTTTCTGCAATCCAACGGGCCGCATATCGTCCTTGTCTCATCCAATCCGCCTGAACCTGATAAACATTTTCACCCATTTCTGAATATGAAATTTCATTGCCTCCGGCAACAAATATTGGAATTGAATGATGACTCATAGCATTCACTGCTGCCAATGATTTTGTTTTATCCAGGGAGGTGATTATTCCATATATCTGACGATTCTTCCCCAGACGTTTAACTGCATTGATTGTTTCTAATAGATCACTCTGGTTATCTTCTATTTGAAAAGCGATTTTGATTGTTTGATCTGGCCGGTTAGCAGATTGATGCAACCCCCTTAAAAAGGAGATTCCTGAAGATGCATTTTTTCCGGACAATGGCAAAACCACTCCAAATGTAACTGTTTCAACGCCGATTTGATATGACGCCAACTGCAGTTCTTCATATAGTTTATAAAATGATTCCGGTACATCAGACGGATCTATTTTACTCAACACAAACGCGCACTCGTCCGGATTACCATCATGCAAAAAGTTGTATGCTTGTGCTAAAAATAAAATCAATTCATTTTCTCCACTCACAAGTAAATGCTGTTCCTCAATAGCTCTTGGAGAAATTTTTAATAAAATTGTTTTATGTAGCCGCAGGTCTATCCTGATAAAATCTTGTTCATCCAGTTGACGAGAACGCAAGTACATCCTAAATGCAACATCTATATCACCCTCTTCTATAAAGATATCTCCCATAACCAGAAATGATTCCGATAAAAATGCATTATTTTTTATTAATTGCTTACCCAGTTCTTTTGCTTTGTCTAATCGTCCAAGGGCAAAATTGGTCTTCATTGCTAATAATTGAATCGGGAACGTGTGTTCCCCTGCTGGTTTTTTAAGGAGTTTTTGTATCATATTTTCTGCCGTTGCAAAACGTCCTTCGTCATAGTGTTTAAGAGCCTTTTCAAACTGTTCAGAAATAATAAGCTGCTGCAGCCAGTTTTGACTGAATATATTTCCATTCAGTGAAATGATTAATAATATGGTTGTGAAAATTCTCATTGTTTTTGAATTTTTAAACAAATTTAATTCTATTTGGTCCTATGATTTGTGTACCGCAATGATGAATTTAAACATTTTAGTTCTTAACTTGGATTTGTTTATCGTTTGTCAATAAACTAACAACTCTTAACGTCCAAAAACAATTGAGAAATTCTATACGGTTCGCAATATCCTGGTTTTACATTGAAAATTACCATATAGCATGGTAATTTTCATGCATGATAGATAGAAATAAAACCCGGATTCATATTGAAAACTGCCTTAATGATTATCCTATTACATTATTATTGGGACCAAGACAATGTGGCAAAACCACTCTTGCTCAATCAATAAACAGCAAGCAAAATGGAACTTACTATGATCTGGAAGATCCTGCTACACCCTTACATCCTGATCGCACCGGAATTATATTAAGCGCATTAAAAGGATTGGTTGTTATAGATGAATGTCAGCGCCAACCGGAAATGTTTGATCTTC
>JADFRD010000135.1 GCA_022561485.1 Fidelibacterota bacterium
CTTTGAAAAGCGAATGGCCTGGCGGTCAACTGAATGCAATTGTTATGTGGCGTTTCCGATAAAATCTGAAGCAAATGATTCTTTCAATTGGCCTACAATTGGCTCTAAATCTGATAACGGAACGATTGTAACGGAGAGACCATTTTTTTCTGCCTGTGTTCTGAAAACATTTTCAGCAGTAGAACTTTCTGTAATTATAAGCTGTTCAGCCCATTGATTTTTAGATTCCCATGCTTTTTTGAAAAGAGCTTCAATGTCTTTTTCATTCGGAGCTTCATCAACGGCCAGTGACAATACATGTCCAAAAACATATGTACTGCCTGCATCAATGAGGACGTAAATATCGTAAGGCTCATCCTTTACAAACAAGAATGCTTCATTAACTCTGACAGCAATCCAAACTTCATTAACGCGAAACTGATCGGGAGTAAGCATAATTAGTATTCCTCTTATTCCAAATATCTCAATATGTCTTAATCACATAACATGCAATAAGTGGAAAGTTTCCATGATATTACTTGCTATAGATGGAAAATATTACCACTAATGCCAATATTTTAATATATAAAAACGGAAAACCTTGTCCGCTTATACACATCACAAAATAGTTTTCGGGAAAAAACTGAAAACTATTTTGCCCGAGTATAACTGCAACCAAGATTTGGTTTTTGAGAAAACCAAAAACCAAATCGGTTTTAGTATATTAAAACCCACTTGACATTTTCCACATGATAAGCGGGACGCATGCATTGATGTCAAAACTACTTTACGGCGCAGGCTTGCGTCTCATGGAATGTATAAGGTTGCGCATCCAGGACGTCGATTTTGGCCAAAATAAAATTTTTGTTCGCGGGGGCAAGGGAGGCAAAGACAGGACAGTCATACTGCCCAAGAACATCCGCGAAGATATTCAAACTCATATCGAACATGTAATCAACCTTCATCACCGCGACCTCGAAGAAGGTTTCGGCAAAGTTTACCTGCCTGAGGCTTTAGCCCGTAAATATCCGAACGCGGAAAGTGAGACACGTTGGCAATATGTCTTCCCCGCAAAAAAAAGATCCGTTGATCCAAGATCAGGCCGTAAAATGCGGCATCATGTTTTGGAATCTGGCCTTCAAAAGGCAGTCAAGTGCGCCGTCGATCGAGCAGGGATTTTGAAGCGTGCAGGTTGCCATACTTTACGCCACAGTTTCGCCACCCATATGTTGGAAAACGGCGTCAATTCAGAGTCTTACAAACGTTGTTGGGACATGCCGATGTCAAAACTGAGATTTACACACATGTCATGCAACGCGAAATTGACGATCTTCAAAGTCCGCTGGACAGGTTGCATGATATAGAAAAATAGATGTTCAATGTTCAAGAATTGCAAGTTACTCCTTGAAGTCCTGGATGTCAAGGATATTTTTAGGCAAATAAAGGGGGCCTTCAATAGGCGAATCAAGTCTGCTTATGGCTTAACTGATATTATTTTAATCAACAATTGTTTAGTAGATAGGCTATCGGCAGGCAGGCGCGGTTAACAACTTCTCGGCGAACATGGAGTCACCCTGGTTTGTGATTTTTTCCTTCGAATCCCCATTTCTCTCTCATTCTTTCTTCTTGTTTTATATCCGTGTCAATCTGCGAGAATCTGTGTCCCCACCTACCAAACACCGCCTAACAGACCGGCGGGCAGGCTGGCGGGCAGGTCCGCAGTGAAATCGTTTACGCATAGAAACCTATTTTGAGTAGGGTATTTGAATCTCGATGTGGTATACTGCATCTTTAAACTATTTGGTTCACTAATGAATAACATGAGATTAGAATGTGATTTAAACTTTTTTACGTGAGGAGTGGAAAAATGAATGATGACGACATGGAAAAACTTGAATTTTTTGTTGACGAATATTATGTACCGGAAGTGATTGCTAAACTCAATGTGATTCTATAGAAGAAGTATTAAGTAATATAAAAGAGGCTATTGAACTTTATCTGGAAACATTATCAGAGGAAGGAATGCGTTTCTAAGCAAAGAGACTCTAACTACTACATAAGAGGTTAACATTGCCTAAGCTACCACGATTAACGCCACAGGAAGCAGAAAAAATGTTATTAATGGCTGTTTTAAAAATGACGGTTAAAATTGATTGTAATGATAATTGTTAGGTCAAAAAATAATATACAAATACGGCTCACAACAGAGAGATGGATACATATCATCAAAAGACATCCTGAAATGGAAAACCAGAAAGAGCATGTGCTTGAGACCATTACTAATCCAGACTTTATCCAGAACGGGGATTTTGGCGAGTTAATTGCTGTGAAATTTTATGAAAAATCTCCACTTACTTCAAAATATTTGGTTACAATATATAAGGAAGCTGTGAAATCAGATGGATTTGTAATAACTGCCTATTATGCTACAAAGCCTTCAGAAAGGAGACAGAAATTATGGAAGCGATAAAGATTCTTGATAAAAAAGAAAACTTGAACTGGGACTATGATGAAGAGGCCGACGTGCTTTATATCAGTATTGGCGAACCTCAAGAAGCACTTGGAATTGACATAGGTGAAGGATCTATCGTAAAGTATAAAGAAGATGTTAGAGAGGTTGTTGGACTGACTCTCATAGGAATAAAGGAACGATTGCTAAATAGTCTTAAAACAAGCTGAAATCGGCACCGTAACTTTTTTACGTGAGGAGTGGAAAAATGAATGATACCGATATGGAAAAACTTGAATATCTTGTTGATGAATATTTTGTACCGGAAGTGGTTGCAAGCATTAGTAAAATTTGCCGATTAAAGGCTGACGATATAAGAGGGGAAGACAAAGAAGTTGCTAAAAAATTTGAAACGTATTCAGATATGCTGAATGATGCACATGCTAAAATAGATGATGTATCATAATGATGCTTGATACTGAGTTGTCATTAGTCATTCGTAATTAGTTAATGGTCATTAGACATTAGTGCCATGTCCTCGGCGTCTTTTGTCCGGGGAAAGTCCTCGGCGCTTTTTGTCCGGGGAAATTCGTGCCTTTTACTCGCCCTCGGCTCTGTTTGTCCGGGGGAAATTAGTGTCTGTCATTTGTCAGTAGACAATAGACATTTGGCAATGGTTACCGACATTCAATAACCGTTTGCTTTTTTCACTTTACGCTCTCTGTGCCTTTGCGGTGAGTCTGTTAGCAGCCTCTCCTGCTGCTTTTATATCCACGCTAATCTGCGAAAATCTGCGTCCACGCCTAACAACTGGCGGGCAGGCAAATCTCTTAGTTTTATTCAAAATATTCCCCTCGAAAAAATTTCGCTAAAAACTTCCAGGAACGACTGGAATCTGAAAATATTTCGATATTTTCAAAATTGAAAATTCAGGGATTTCTTTCATGGCTTATCACGATGCCATAAGGCGTTGTTATGTCATAGCTTACGAATTAGCATAAATTATAATGTCTAAAAGAAACTAAAGGTATAAATATTGCTTCAATTCAATACTCAGGCTAAGACATTAAGTTTATTTTTATAACTTTATGGATGACAAAGCTATGGGTAGAAAAAAATATATTGCTGAGTTTTTAGGAACTTTTACACTGGTATTTGTTGGGGCTGGTTGCGTTTGTGCAAACAGCTACTTGGTGAAGGCCGGTTCACCGGGATTTGGGCTTTTAGGAATTGCTATTGCA
>JADFRD010000136.1 GCA_022561485.1 Fidelibacterota bacterium
AAGGGGAGAAAGTCGTAACCGGCAGCTACAAAGCCATCAGCAGAGATTTAAAGCACAACATGGTCGTTGCGTTGGATGAAGATGAATAATGGCTGATATGATTAAACTGCGTGGTGTAAAACGTTATTATGACGTAGGGGGTGAAATCGTCAGGGCGCTTGATGGCGTGGATTTAACCATCAAGTATAATGAATATATTTCTATTATGGGACCATCAGGTTCCGGAAAATCCACAATGATGAATATGATCGGATGCCTGGATTCACCGACAGAAGGCACGTATGAATTTGAGGGAGAAAAAGTCCACGAAATGGATGATAATCAATTGGCATCCATACGGAATCGAAAAATTGGGTTTGTTTTCCAGACCTTTAATCTGCTGCCAAAATTAACTGCGCTCCGGAATGTGGAATTACCGCTCATATACGCGAATGTCCCCAGAGAGGATCGCTTGGAAAAAGCAAAAATTGCCTTAGAAAAAGTAAGCCTTTTGGACAGAATGCATCATAAGCCAAATGAGCTTTCCGGAGGCCAGCGACAGAGAGTCGCTATTGCCAGGGCATTAGTCACCAACCCTTCAATTATTTTGGCAGATGAGCCAACAGGGAACCTTGATTCAAAGAGCGGTGCAGAGATTATGAACGTATTAGATGATCTGTATAATGAAGGGAATACGGTTATTCTGGTTACACACGAAGCTTATATTGCTGAACATGCACATCGGACTTTGCATATCCTCGATGGTAAGATCAAGGATGATGTGATAAAAAATAAACCAAAAACCAAAATAACTGTTCTCAAGAAAAAAACACCTGCTTGAAAATGTTTGCCTTTGTTGAATCAATCCGTATGGCATTAAGTGCAATCTGGGGCAATAAACTCCGCGCGGGTCTGACGACCTTAGGCATTGTTATTGGAATTTTAGCCGTCACACTGATGGGAACTCTTATTTCAGGATTGGATCGTTCCTTTGAGAAAAGTATGTCTTTTTTAGGGAAAGATGTTTTGTATATAGCCAAGCACGAATGGTTTGGTGATCAGGAATGGTGGGAGGTACGCAACCGGCCGGATTTAAAAGCTGAATATGTTGAAAAAATCAAATCGCAAAGCAAATATGTCAAAGCAGCTGCACCTGTGGCTATGCGCACGGCTGATATATCCAGAGGAAAAGAAACGGCAGTGGGTATTAACATGCTTGGCACAACGGCAGAATTTTTGCAAACGGCTTTCTTGAATATTGATGACGGCCGATTTTTTACAGAAGGTGAAGATCGAAGCGGTGCTCGAGTCATTGTTATTGGCTATGATGTGGCTAATTTACTTTTTGAAAATGAAAATCCAATTGGTCAGAAAGTTAAAATGGGGCATTATGTATTTCGGGTGATTGGTGTTGCGGAAAAACAGGGAAAATTCCTGGGGATGTTTAATATTGATAATCGTGCACTTATTCCATTTGGTACTTATCAGCGCTTATTTTCCCGTCGAGGATGGATGCGGTTGGATGTGAAAGTTGATCCGGAACATATTGAAGAAGCAAAAGATGATATTACAGCCATTTTGCGCCGATTGCGCGGCTTGCATCCCGGAGAAAAAAATGATTTTGCAATCAATCAGCAAGACGCTTTTCGCCAGCAGTATCAAACCATGAAACTGGCTATTGGCGGAACAGGTATTTTTATTACTGTATTATCATTGGTCGTAGGTGGAATTGGAATCATGAATATTATGTTTGTATCTGTAAAAGAACGAACGAGGGAGATTGGCGTTCGAAAAGCGATAGGTGCAACTCCGGGTTCCATTATGCAGCAATTTTTACTTGAAGCATTGTTTATATGTTTGTTTGGTGGTTTTGTGGGCGTCACCCTTGCCTTAGGAGGAAGCTTCATGATTGATAAATATATATTTCCATCTACAATGCCCATTACACTAGCCATTATTTCGTTGGTTATCAGTTCAATCGTAGGAATTTTAGCCGGGTTGGCGCCTTCCTACAAAGCTGCCCGGTTGGATCCAATAGAGGCATTGCGCTATGAGTGATTTTAATGGAGCTGTGAGTGGTAACTGGTGGCATGGTGGGAAAGTGGCAGGAGCCGTTGCAGTGGCAGTAAACCAACCGTCCAATCATCCCTGCCTGACAGCTGGCAAGGCAATCATTCATCCATTCTTTTTTGTTAAGATATGGTAGTACAAAAGAAAAGTCATTTCAAGAATACGCTGAAAGAAAGCCTGCGGATGGCATTGCAGTCTATCCGCGATAATAAGTTGCGTTCTTCATTAACACTGTTGGGCATTGCCATTGGAGTGTTTTCAGTCATCGGTGTTATGACAGCGATTACGACCATGGAATCATCTATTCAATCAGGATTGAATGTGTTTGGCGCTAATACATTTTCTTTCCAAAAATTCCCGGCCATTCGTATCGGTGGGCACGGTTCATGGGAAAAATATAGAAAACGCAAAAGCATTACGTATGATCAATATGAACAACTGAGGGAAAGGATAAAAACAGCTGAATACGTCAGCGTTGGGGATGATGCCTGGGGGAAGAGCATTAAGTATAAAGATAACCAGGCAAAACGTAATATTGTCCTCTATGCCGGAGATGAATGGACAATCAGAACCTCTAATACATTTATTGATGAAGGACGTAATGTAACCCATGACGACGTTCACTATGGCAGAAGAGTCGTCGTGCTTGGCGCTGATGCATTGGATCAGCTGTTTCCGTTTGAGTACGCCATTGGGAAGCATATTACCATTGAAGGAATTAAATTTTTTGTCATAGGAATTACGGAAAGAAAAGGGCAGGCTTTTGGCCAAAGTCAGGATAATTACGTTATCATTCCCATTACAACTTATTTACATCATTTTGCCCACCACCGAACATCATTAAATATAACTTTCGAATCACCTTCTGCAGAACTCTATGATAAAACGCTGGATGAAGCCGTCGGCATCATGCGCACCATTCGTCACGTACCGCCGGACGAGGAAAATGACTTTGAAGTGGTATCCAACGCTCAACTATTAGAAACGTTTGGGGCATTCACCGGTGGAGTGAAAATCTTTGCCTTTGTAATCAGTATCATTGCCCTGCTCGTTGCCGGTATCGGTATCATGAATATTATGCTGGTGTCAGTATCCGAAAGGATTAAGGAAATCGGAATCCGTAAAGCCGTCGGCGCAACCAAACGCGATATTATAACCCAGTTTCTTGCTGAAGCTGTTTTCTTAAGTGAAATTGGGGGGATTATAGGTGTGATTCTCGGAGTAGTTGGTGGAAATGCAGTGGCGATTTTCTTGAATATTCCTGCAGTTATTCCCATGGATTGGGTTATTTACGGTTTGGTGGTTTGTTCTGTAATTGGCATCGGGTTTGGTATCTATCCGGCCTGGCGAGCTGCTAATTTAGATCCTATAGAATCGTTACGATTTGAATAGTTTTTTGGTGAGTGGTGGAGTGATAACTAGTAAGTGGTTTATAGCTGTGCCAGTGGAGAGGATACCCAGCTAACCGTTATTCAAATTTTCATGGGGAGGTTACTCATTAAAACAACTTAGAACGATTGTGTCACTGATAAGGTATAACACTTTAATATGCGATTAATTATATAATTGACCCTTTGC
>JADFRD010000137.1 GCA_022561485.1 Fidelibacterota bacterium
ACTATCCATTTCTCGTACATCGCATGATAAACCCAGCACATCAGCGCCGGTTTGTCTTAATTCTTCGGCGGCAGATTGGATCACATCTTCTCTACGGCTGGCGATGACCAAATTGGCTCCCAATTCTCCAAAGCGGGTGGCCATGGATTTCCCCAGACCGGTTCCTCCTCCGGTTACAATAATTGTTTTATCTTTTAGTAAATCTTCTCTAAACATTATGATTCATTTTCCTATTTATGAGTAATAAAGTTACGGATAATTTCATTAACCATTTCCGGTTGCTCCATCATCACTAAATGAGATGCTTTTTCCACAACGATCAATTCTGCATTTGGCAATAGCGCCACCAATTCTTTTGCGCCGGAAACGGGTGTAAGTCCGTCAGCTTCACCATTGATAACCAGTGTTGAAATATCTATACTTCTCAAATTCAAATCAGGCACTTCTTTCATTCCGTTAATCAATCTTTTCATCATAAACATCGGGTTTTTATCACTGATTGATTGTTCTTTTTTAATGAACTCCTGACTCGTTTCAGAATGAAACGCTCCCTTTACAAATCCGTTGCTGAATATCGGCCGGATCCATTCCAAAACAAACGCCGGCAATTTCCAAATTCCGGTCCCCGAAGCTGGACGGGGTATATTTGCACCGATTAACACGAGTTTTTGTATATCATTTGGTTTTAATGCGGCCAAATGCAGTGCCAGTGCGACACCATAAGAATGCCCGATAATTATATTTTCACGACCTTTATAGCGTTCAAAAACAGCTGCTGCATCCGCTAGCAATGCATTGAATCCATATCCTTCTTTTGGTTTTGGGCTGCGTCCATGACCCAACAGGTCAAATGTTGTGATTTGATATTCGTCCTTAAAATGATCAATCTGATTTTTCCATTGATCCGCGCGGCCACCTGCGCCATGAATAAAAAATAGATGCATATCACTATTGGAAGAAACTGTATAAAGGGCAAGACGCCTGCCTTCTTTTACTTCTCTCATTTCCATGATTTCAGATAAGCCCATTTTATCATCAGGTTGTGGATGTATTATTGAAAAACCGATTAACTGGATCAAAAGCCAAAGAGATAACCTTGAATTCCGGCAAACCAATTGTCTATATTTAATTCTAATAATGATATTGAAAATAGATTAATCTATAATCACTGACAACAATTGCCTGAAACTAACCATAAAACAAAGCTGTTCATTTTATAAAAAGAGGTTGTTAACTGATTCTTTTTGATCCATATTTTTTTATAATCTGTCAATAGTTCGATGCAGTTATTTACCAGATTATTCGATATTAAAAAAGGGGAGGGCAAACCCTTTCTAATTTTATTTATCCATTTTTTCAGCTTTTCTGCTATGGGGATTACGGCTGGATCCGCGAGAGATGCATTCTTTCTGACGCTATTTGAAAAAACCTATTTACCTCTCATATATGTTGCCATAGCTGTGGTAATGGCGGGAGTCATTCCGCTCTATACAAAACTCTCACGGAATAAAAATATTACCAATGTGATGATTGTATCTTCTGTGATTTTTGGGTTGAGCATGTTTCTTCTAAGCCATTTCCTTTCCGGTTGGTTTATCCCCCTGTTATACATATGGATAGAATTAATCATCGTTTTAACCATTATCCAATTTTGGATTTTAGCAGGAGAAATTTTTAACATTCGCCAGGCAAAGCGATTATTCGGACTGATTAGCGGCAGTGGAGCCATCGCATCCATGGTTATTGGATTCAGCATTAGACCGTTTGTTCAAACGTTTGGTTCAGAAAAACTTTTATATGCCACTGCCTTTTTTCTTGGCATGATAGCCATGACCTCCTTTTTAATAAAACCATATCATCTCATTCAAGAATCCGGATCAGTAAAATCAAAGTCAAAAGATGCTAAAAAGAAAAATAATAAGAAATTTGATCGATATCTAATAACCATAATTGTGCTGATTTCAGCCATGGCTATCGTTTCAAAAATTGTGGATTATCAATTTAAAATATCTGCTTCAAACGCTTACCCAACCCAAGATGAATTGGTCAATTTCTTTGGTATGTTTTATGCGATAACCGGTGCGGCTGCTTTTATTGTACAATTCTTCCTCACCAGAAAAATATTATCGAAATTTGGTGTGTTAGTTGGGCTGCTTATTCTCCCGGCTGCTGTTTTTTCAGGATCAGTTGGGTTTTTAATGGTTCCGGTTTTGGCTGCCATTTTCATCCCAAAGTTTGCGGACCAGGTTTTCAAATTCACCATCAATAACACCACCATGCAATTGTTGTGGCTTCCTATCCCCTCTAAAACAAAAAAAGAAACAAAGCCTGTCATTGATGGAACCATTAAGGCATTTATGGAAGGCTTCGCCGGTCTGACAATATTTATCGCTGCCAGATGGATGTCTCTTCATTTATTAAGTATTGCCGTACTGGTAATTGCAGCTGTATGGATATATTATACATTTAGGATAAAAACCGGATATGTAAAAACGCTTCAAAAAGCGATTGAAAAACGGCAATTGAATTTTGATGATCTCGAAATTGATGTGGCTGACAGCACTATGGTGGAAACCATTGATAAAACGCTGCATGCGGATGAAGAAGTCAAACAACTCTTTGCATTGGAATTGATCGAAGAAATTCCTTTAACCCCCTGGTCCAAATCGCTCAATAAACTTTTTCATGATAGTACCATGGAGGTTCGTAAAACAGTATTGAAAATTTCAGCAGAGAATTCAAAGGTCGTTTCCGATGAAGAACTCATTGAAGCATTGAAAAATCGAGACTTCGCTGAAATTGCTATGAATATTGCCGGAAAACGAAATCTATCTTTTGCAATCCCAATAATGGAAACATACTTATCTGATTCTGACCCTGAACTGCAATTAAATGCGGCTGCCTCCTTGCAACATTTCCAATCGGACAAAATGCCTGAAGCCCGGAAATTGATACAGGAGAAAATGAGCAGTGATGATCCAAAAATCCAAGCCATGGCCATTCGGCTGCTTGTGGATCAGGATAACATTCTAACACAAAATCTGTTAATTCAATTTTTAAAAAGCCCTTCGGAATTAACGAGTAATGCTGCTCTTTATGTTGCAGGAGAAAGAAACAGCGTTGAACTTATTTCGGCAATTGTTTCCAATCTGGCGAACCCAAAAACTCTTCTCACCGCCAGGCACACATTACAAACATTTTCTGACGATCTCGTCATTCAGAAATTATTAAAAACACTTTCAAATAATCATATTGAGATAGACTTATTACGTAGTATTGTCATTACTCTAAAAGTGTATAGCTCACCCGAAACCATTGATGCTCTCATTGGTTTACTGGAACGAAATGAACGACGGGTTTTAGGTGAAACAATCGACACCTTGCTGAATCTGGCAAGACAAGAGCGCCTATCTGATGAACATAGCCATCGCCTTTCCAGTGAAATTCGGAAAATATCCAGATATGCCTATCAATTAATTAATTTTTTAAATGATGTTCAAAAAATGGATGTTGACCATATTCTCAATGAAGTCCTGAACCATGAGATAACAAAGCAAATACCGTATTTATTAAAACTGGGAATGATTGATCAACCATCGACACCTGATGAATCTTACCTTCAAACCATCA
>JADFRD010000138.1 GCA_022561485.1 Fidelibacterota bacterium
AAACAGTGCCAAGTCTTGCAGAATTAATAGATAAAGATATTACTCTGGCTGCCATACGAGATGTATCGTATGTTGATTTATTGGGCCGGGAAGAAGTGAAGCTGGATAGAAATTCCATTGAACATCTTTTAAAAGGGAAGCGGATTCTTATTTCTGGTGCCGGTGGTTCCATCGGATCGGAATTGGTTAAGCAGTGCCTGGCTTTTGATCCCGTGGAGATTATCTGTGTTGATTATAGTGAAGAAAATTTATTTAAGATATCTATAGAAACGGGGAAGATTAAAACTCGAACGGTTATTAAGTCAATATTAGGCAATATTCTTGAAAAAAATCATATGGAAAAAATTATCAGTGAAAACCGTCCGCAAATTATTTTTCATGCTGCAGCGTATAAACATGTGCCAATTCAGGAGCTCCATCCCTGGGCAGCAGTGAAAACCAATGTTGGCGGAACGATGAATTTGATAGAATTGGCGGATAAATATCGTGTTGAAAAATTTGTATTGGTTTCAACAGATAAGGCGGTAAATCCTGTCAACGTGATGGGTGCAACAAAACGATTGGCAGAGAAATTGATCCAGTCTTTCAATGTTGAGTCCAAAACACAATTCCTGGCAGTTCGATTCGGTAACGTCATCGGTAGCTCCGGTAGTGCGATTCCTATATTTCAGGATCAAATTAATTCCGGCGGACCTGTAACAATCACCCATCCGGAAATGACAAGATATTTCATGTCGATTCAGGAAGCGGCACAGCTTATTTTGCAAGCGGGGGCCATAGGAGAAAAAGGGAAAATATTTCTCCTTGAAATGGGTAAACCAATTAAAATTGTTCAATTAGCGCGTGATTTAATCAGATTATCAGGATTAGAACCCGATAGAGATATACCCATCGTTTATACCGGTTTACGACCCGGTGAAAAACTGTATGAAGAGTTGCAATCCGTAGGTGAAAAGGTAATTTTGACCGAGCACAAGAAAATTATGATTTTGGATGATGATAATCATCAACTGAGTTGGCCGGCATTAAAATCAGCTATAAAAGATCTTTTAAATATTTCTGAAAATTTAGATAGCGATGAAATTCAATCAAAGTTAAGGCAGCTCATCCCGACCTATAAACCAAGATCATTTACACCCTTTACGAAAGATGACCGCATGGAGCCATTTACAATCAAAGGCCAAGCGTAAATTAATTATTGTCATTGAGAAGTTCCGTTTCACGGAACGACGAAGTAATCTCCTTCCATTAAACAAACCTAAAGACATCATAATTCTCTGGACTTAAACACATCCAAGGAGATAGCCGCGCTTCGCTCGCTATGACAAATTGGTTTTTTATAAAAAAATAATAGATACTGTCATTGCGACTCCCGGCATTATGACGGGGTGTGGCCTGTCCGCCTGTTTGTTGGCGGGCGATGACAAATTGGGTGTTTTTTTTATAAAAAAATAATAGATACTGTCTTTGCGAGCCTGTAGGGCGTGGCAATCTCCTTGCATTGAATAATCCAAAGACATCAATAATCTCCTTACTTTATAAAATTATAAGGCTAAGACAATTTGAGTGTTTTTTTATTCATCAAACCACCCTTCTGCCAAATCCCTCCACTCCGGATTCATTTCTTCAATCATCTGTATTTTCTTTGCCCTTGAACCTGCTTTAATTCTCTTTTCTTCTTCAAGAGCAATATAGATGTCATCTGTTTCAGCATACCAAACCAGCTTATTGCAATTATACCTTGCAGTGAATGATTTTGGGTCAGTTTTATTTTTATGCGTCCAAACCCTACCCTCTAGATCACTGGTAACTCCGGTATAAATGACGGTATGCCATTTATTAGTCATCATATATACATAATATGTCATTTCATCCATAGAACAATATAAAAACAAAACCACTGTCATTGCGAATCCCAACATTTATGTTGGGTGAAGCAATCTCCTTCCTACAACAAACGCAAAGTCATCAATAATCCTCGGACATTAACATATTCAAGGAGATAGCCACGTCATTTCATTCCTTGCTTGCCGGCCGTAGGCGGGCCTGTCCGCCTGTTTGTTGGCGGGCTATGACAATTTGGGTGGTTTTTAATGTACGACAACCATCATGGTTGTCGAAAAGAAGACCTTCAAATAATAGAAAATCGAAAAATTCTATTTTAGACGACCGCCCCCTTCCGCAAAGTTATTTATTTTCAGTTTTTTTCACCGCTCACTATCTCCCGCGATCACCAATTATTGTCACCTTTCACTAGTTGCTGCTAACCAAATCCTATCAACCATTTTCCTTCCTACGCCACCCGCTATCTGTTATTTACATAACTATAGACGTTTTAATATATGCGTAATAATATACGCAAATGAGTAGTATATTACGCATCATGAAATATTCATTTACACGGTTTCCAATGCATCAAATTTTTGCTGCCCCCAGCCACATCGCTATTTTTAGGGTGTTAAATCAGCTTAACCAGGGAATAAGCGGCAGGGAATTAGCCCGCCGGGCAGGTATCAATGACCGGACGTGTCGGTTGGCTCTTCAACGGATGGAAAATCTGAATCTGGTAGAATATCTTGGCTCGGGTAAAACAATATTATTCAGGTTGAACAGGAAAAATTATTTTGCAAAGAACATGTTTTTCTATTTGTTTGAAAAGGAAAATGAATATTTTGACACGGTTATTTATCAATTAAAAGATTATTTGCTGAATAAATGTGTTTGGTCTTGTATTTATGGAAGTGTAGTAGAAAAAACCGATACATCATCAAGCGATTTAGATGTATTGATCATAGTAAAAAATCTCCAGTCTCTTGATACTTTTTTAGAAAATATATCTGTTTTAGTGTCAGCTGTATTTGTTGAATTTGGTTTGTCCTTATCTCCGATTGTTCTGTTAACAGAACAATGGATGAATGATAATCAATTCAAAAACTTGAAAAAAGATGTATTTCGTAATCATATACATTTAACTGGAATGCGATTATAAATGGCGAAGAAACTGATTCGAAAAACAGTCGACAGAAACCAGTGGCGTCAATATTTTAATGTTGCAGAAGAGAATTATCTCGGCGCCATGACAAATTATGATTTTGAGTTATGGACATCAGCCGGAATATTATTCGTCCATTCAGCCATTGCTTACACGGATTCCTTGACTATAAAAGCAGGAAGTGTTAAAAGCAGTGGTGAAGATCATATGCAAGTGGTTGAATTAGTTAAACAGGTTATTTCTATATCCAGAGCCGATAACATAGCTCTGAACAGATTAACAGAGGGCTTTGCAAAACCTGATGTGTTAAGAAAAACGATGTAAAATTTGTTTGATTAAGGCGGGAAACGCAGTCAATAGTGGGACTATGGACAAGTTTTCCAACGAAAAACAGGCGGATTTTGTACTTTTTAATTTAGACAAAGGGTTTTGCAAAGCCCTCTATTACTATACCCCGAGCCAATCCTATTAATGCCTATACTATGGGCGGTATATCAAAGATGCAGGCCTGACAATTGAAGAATTCAAACGGATGTTATAGTCCCAATCAAAAATTGTCATCACCGAAAAACCGAACACTTTTTCCATTTTTCCATTTTACCAACAATCCAACACTTGTCCATCGT
>JADFRD010000064.1 GCA_022561485.1 Fidelibacterota bacterium
CAAAGTCCTCTACTCGTTATTACCCGGGCCTCCAAATGCGCCCATATCATTTTGAGTACCATCTATGTCATTATATTGAATGTCCGGGTGACCTGCATTTACACATGGCGATAAATCCGATAATTGATAATCCAAACAGGGTATAAACCCGGCAGGAACAAATATCGGGTTTTCGGAAATATTACCGGCTGTATCTTGATTGCTTGATTCTTTGAATCGGCTATACATAATGGTTGCGTCGCTAGAGCCCTCGATATAGATATCAAAAGAATCATGGATAGCTATTATATTATTTACGAACAGAACAGACGATGCTTTATCAATTATTACACCGGCAAAAAGATTATCTACAATAGTATTGTTAATAATTTCCCCAAATCCTTTGTCAATTATCAATCCCCCGACCAATGCGCCAGAATTATTATGAAAAACATTGTTATACAAGCTGGCACCACCTGTGATGTATGCTCCTCCGCCCTGACCTGGCGCCATGTTTTCAGAAATACAATTATTTTTTAATACGGCACTGCCGCTTGCATAAACACCACCGCCAACAGTGGATGCACCCATCGGGGCTCCGCCGGTAATTAAGAAGCCCTGAAGCACGCCCTTGTTTATGTTGACACAACGGCTAAACCCATCTGCAATGATAGACGTAGATGTAAAACCATGGGTTGATTTTACTACGACATTTTTCCCAAGGAGCCCCAGAGACCCAACATATTCTCCCGGTGATACGATGATAGAATCTCCATCATCTGTAATGGGCGTTGAGTAAGCGTGTTGGATATTTTCATAATCTGCTGGTACGTATAATTTGGTTGTAATGGGAATAGTTATCGAACTTTCATTCCAACGTGTATTTCCGTTTATATCTGAAATTCCCACACGATAGAAAAAGGTTATATCATCATTAACCATATCCATATAGAAAGATACGGCAGGATTTGGTATTGTAGCTCTTAATGTCCAGTTGGTATCTAATTCTGATTTTCGCTCAATGATGAATTTTGAAAAATCTTCTATGGTAACTTCAGTCCATGAAATTTCCACCGCGGCTGAATCAACAATTCGGGTAATCTCATGAGAAACGCTTACAGTGAAATAAAGATTATCATCTGATGGAGCAGTATCAAACGGCCATTCGCACGATAATAGAAATAGCCCAATTATTAACGCTAAATATTTATTCATTTTCTACCCTGGATTATTCATTAGACACAAATTAGCGGAAGCGCACGAATTTTATCGAAGAAACACTAAATATTTTTAATAAAAATATTTTATTCCTCATATTTTTTCTTTCTCTTCGTGAATCTTCGCGATCTTGGCGGTTGATGAATTAATGAGGCTACATACGTTATTCATTATAACGAATTTTTAATGAAATCAATTTTCTATGAGCATTATAATAATTAAACGGATCAACCGCAGACCAATTTGAGTAGTTGACAATAGCGCTTTTAGAAGAAAAGACATTTCGAATTGTATATGAAATACCAATATCAAATTTCCAGATTTTTTTTAAAAGAGATATTGTCATATTTGTATTATTTTGATTCTCTGATTGAAAAAATACTAATCCGCCTTTATGTATCATTTTTGGACCTTCAAAAATATGACTAATATTTATGTCTAGCATGCCCCGCCGCCAATCCATTGTAGTAGCTGCTAAGGATTGAGGTTTGTTTGGAAACACATTCAAATTGCTAAAATTCATTAAAGCGGCGTTGCCATTCAAATGCATTATACCGCTAAATATTCCCAGCATGGTTACATCCATGCTTATTTCCATACCATTGATTGAAGCAATGTTCGTATTGTAGGGAACCAGCAAATCACCACCAATCTGCCGGTAGGATATTTTGTCAATAAAGTGATTCCGAAAAATATTTCCTTTCAACTCCCATTTATTAATGGGTGCAATTGTATTTTTATCCCACAATACTGACCAACCCACCTCGGTGGTAGACACATGTTCAATCGCAAGTTCATCGGCTCTACGGATGGAAAACAACCAATCCCGTTCTTCTTCGTTAAGATCATACATTAAAATTGTTTCCTTATTATGGGATGTATACCAGAGGAATTGGTCGTTGAGGGTGGGGAATCGTTTATTCCAACCTTGATTAAAAAAGAGGCTGTATTCAAAAAATTTACCATCCCCCTTTACGAATACGCCAAGTCTAAACGATTTCAATTGCTGACTTAATTCAGCCTCGTAGTAATTTGAATGAACAAGTGCCGTGTCAAATTCTGATACAGTCTGAGAGTGTTGATAATTCACATTCCCCCTACGCACGCCCAATTCCCATCGGATCACATCAAGTTTTGGATCGTTTGTCTCCGCGGTATACCTTAAAACACCAGCCCATGCCTCATCAACTGATTGTAGGTCTATATTATCTTTCCACTGCTTTATAGAGACAAGGCTTCTTATTTTATTTCTTCCGGCAAATTTCAGTTGCTCCTGTTCCAGCTGAAGCGTTCCGCTCCATTGTTTCCACAGCCAGGCTTTCGAAACTTGAATTCTTCGAGAGTCTTCTGATAAATTTCTATCAATATTGTTAAAAAACGTATCTATCCAATGCCACGTTCGTGTGCCGTAAACAATTTCCACTCCTTTGATTTTAAAAATCTGTCCCTTGTACTTGAATTGATTCAAGGATAAGCTGTCTGCAGTATTCACAAACCCTGTAGGATATTTCAATGAATTAGAGAGTGACAAAAACCGTGCTGATATTTTCCCATCAGGAATATCAACTAAAGCGGCCAGAGTGGTAAATAATGTTGTGTACAAGGTTCTTCCGTCGAAGAGACGGGATTTGCCCGAGAATTGTCCGGCGAAACCTAATGCCCCCGCGCGAAGGTTCAGCGCTCCGGAAAGGTCTTGGTCGCGATCATCACTAATGCCGATATTTCGTAAGATGTATATAGTATTTTTATCCGGGGGATGCGAGGATAAATGAACGGTGCCTCCAAAATGACCTGATCCGGAAAGCACACTATTACCTCCTTTGATTATTTCAACATTATTTAGTGTATTGATATCTATATAAGATAGATCTGCTACACCGTCCAAAGGGCTGTTTATTTTAACGCCATCAAGAAATACTGCAACTTCATTTGCATTCGCCCCTCGAACGCTAATTGTTTGATGTCCTGTTTCGGTTGTTGATATTACAACACTACTCATTTTATCAATTGCTTCACTCACATCTCGAATACCCTGAATATTAACTTCCGTTAGATTTATACTTTCTTCACCGCTGGAGACTTCTTTTTCACTATAGGATCTGTCCCCCACTACAATGACTTCTTCGCCTTTTAAAACGGCTGGATTTAACCCAATCCATATATTCCTAGGCTTTAACACAACAATAGTTCGCGTTTCATATCCAATATGAGATGCTTGAATTCTGATTGGATAATGACCGGTCCATTCCAAATTGAAGAAGCCGGCTGTATCCGTAACTGTTCCTATGTTTGAATTTATAATAATCAAATCCACGCCAACAATTCCGATGCCAGTACGAATGTTAACTACTTTACCGGTTGCAGGGATTCCTGTTTGGCAAAAAACAAATGCGAATAAACAGAAAAAATGAACCCTTTTAAATATTTTTATCATAAATTGAATGTATACATTGTGCCATATGTCATCGAGAATTTAATATTCCATGCATAGTACATGTTTGAAAATTCGGATAAAAAGCATAAAAATAATAATTTTATTGGTACGTATTAATATTTTTTCTATTTTCAATGGCTGATAACGTTAAACTACTTGCTATCAACGATTCCAAAAATTAATTAGCCAATGAAAAGTTGGTTTTTAATCATTAAACAAAAACAAGAGGTTAGTTCATGAAAAAGCTACTCACTTTAATAACAATGGCACTTATTGTTGCCCCAACAATACTCTTATCACAATCCAGCGGGAAGATTTCCGGAACGATTTTGAATGAAGAAGGATCTCCTCTTGGAGGTACGAATGTCATTATTGTAGGAACCACCTATGGTAGCGCTTCTGATGAAAATGGTAAATATTTCATATTAGATGTTCCTGTCGGCACTCACTCTGTTCGTGTAGATTATATTGGATATAAGAGCGTTACGGTGACAAATGTAAATGTTTCCGGAAATTTAACAACAGATCTGGATTTTTCATTGGAAATAGCCGCTCTTGAAGGGGAAACAGTTGAAATTATTGCTGAAAGGCCGATTATTAATAGATCTGCAACAAACACAACTCGAATAATTGATAAAGATGTTATCCAAAACATTGCTCTTCGAGGTATTGAAAACCTCGTTGCGTTGCAAACGGGTGCGGTCAGCAGCGGCGGTCAAATTTATGTTCGCGGCAGTCGAAGCGGCGATATGGCATATTATGTTGATGGTGTTTATACTGTAAACCCATTTACACTTTCTAATACCGGCGTGGTCAGTACGAACGCTATGGAGCAGATTTCATTCCAATCCGGCGGTTTTGATGCACAATTTGGAAATTCAAATGGCGGTGTGGTAAATACTACCACACGAACCGGTGGAAATGCAATTTCCATGGGCGTTGAATTTGTAACAGATCTCGGAGCTGCTGCATCCGAAGACAAAGATGCACTGCATAGCTATGGCTACCAATTGATGAGCTTTGATGTGGGCGGTCCTTTAGGAGATAAAATAAGGTATTTTGGTAGTTTTGAACAGATTAGCATGGATGATGCAAGTCCATCCGTTTCTTACTATCCATCCATAGAGCGCGCCCTTGGAGATTCTGCTGCAGCTGCCGCAGCTGAGTCTGCTGAATCCACCGTTCTGGTCGATTGGGGGGCAGATTCCACCAGTACTACGATTTACTCTGACTATAAACGACTTTACGGAGCCAAAGAAAATGCCGGATTAACTCGTAATATAATCACTGGGAATTTGATTTATGATGTGCAAAAGATCCGCGTAAAAGTTGGTGGTTCGTTTACCTCGAAAGATTCACGGGGAGATTTGGGTGAAAGTATTACAATGAGCCAAGGAGATTATCCTCATACATTTACGCTTCTAAACGCTGAAAACACTCCCTGGTACGAATCAACAACCCAATCGGGATATGCTAATTTCACTCTGCGGTTAGGTTCAACATCTTTTGCAAAAATCAACCTCAGTTATTATAACTATGCCCGGGAATATGGAGATAATCGCCATAGAGATGAAATACGTGATTATGGCGACCCGAACGTTGCCGGTAATGAAGAATTGATAGACTGGGGTCAAAACCCTCTTACGATACAGGACTTTGCTGCTTTCGATGGTTATGGCGGCGTGTATGATGAATATCGAAAAAACAATATCAGTTATATTGGAGCAAAAGCTGATTATCTCAATCAAATGGGCAGTCATGAAATTAAAACAGGTTTTGAATGGCGGAAACATACCATTCGGGACTATCGTTTAGCTCAGCCTATGGAAATTGCAGAGGGTTATCATAAGGCTGATCAGTCAGGACAAGATGTAGATGATCCGCTCTGGTTATATACATTGTATAGGAATGCATATACAATGAATATTGGATATGACCAGCAAGGTAATGAGGCAGACAGTTATAATGCGGCTACAGGAACGACGGCTCCCGGTGAGCCGGTAATTATGGGCGCGTATATACAGGATAAGATAGAGTTGGAAGACCTTGTGTTAAATATCGGTTTACGATTTGACAGTTTTGACTTTGGTTCAGAGGCTCCGGCTTCTTGGGATGAAATTTTTCTGGATAAGGGTCGTATTGATCATGATAAATCCGGGTATAAAGCAGTGGATGCATACACGTATATTTCACCGCGAGTGGGCGTTACCTTCCCCGTGACTGACCAAACGGTTTTACACGCGCAGTATGGAAAATTTGTCCAGCATCCCATATTGAATAGGTTATATTTATCTGATTCTCAATTTGCAGCTAACTTGAGTCAAGGGAATATGACTGTATCTCCAAATGGAAGTTTAAAACCGGAAAGAACGACTCAGTATGAAATCGGATTTGCACAGCAATTAGGAAATTTTGCCGCCCTTGATTTGACCGGTTATTATAAGGAAGTCCGTGATTATACCTCCATGTCCAATCTTACAGGAGCGACGGTTAATGGAGCAGAATTTAGTTGGGCCCAGTATGATAATGGTGACTATGGTGTGGTGAAGGGACTGTCAGCCGCCTTGAAAATGCGCCGGATGCGCGGTGTGTTAATTGATGTAAACTATACAATGCAGTGGGCAAGCGGAACCGGTTCTGATCCGGCAACGAACTTCAATATTGCATGGATTGGTGATGATTATCCAACGTCAGTAAACCCGCTTGATTACGATCAACGCCACACCGGCTCTATTATGGTGGATTACCAGGCAGGTAAAGTTGCAGGCTTATTTGATTTAGGCATCAACGCTTTATACCAATTTGGCAGTGGAGCAGCGTATACGCCATCAGTGATGCAATCTGAAGTTTTTGGTAGAGGATGGTATAGGCCCATTGCTGCTGTTAATTCTGGCTATGCGCCATGGACATCTGTGATGGATATTAGAATAAATCTATCTGATATTGCCGGAACAGGTTTATCGGCTTATGTTCTTATCATGAATGCTCTGAATAAGGAAAATGTAAATACTGTGTATGAAGGAACCGGTACAGCTGGTGAAGACGGTTGGCTTGAAACCAGTGCAGGACAAACGTGGGCAAAAGGCAATCCTTTGAGTGCATCGTTTTACGAAGATCGGTTGAAAAACCCTGGACGCTGGGACAGTCCTCGTATAATTCGAATTGGTTTGACATACAACCTGTAATTTCAATAAATAGAGGTAACAAAAATGAGAAAGTATCTATTCATTAAACAGATTAGAAGCATATTGTTCTTTTCTTTTCTTTTTTCCATTATGACCACAGGGTTAATAGGGGAAAAGAGAGGCGGCGGATTGAATTTGCCGGGACCATTATACAAAGCAGATACCGGACAGTTTGATGGTAATCGAATACGCGACGACCTGGAAAACACCGGTATGTTTGTGTCCCATCGGATTACAGGTCATTCCGGAATGGAATGGCCTAAGGGTTCCTCTCTGTACATTAACTTTGCTTCAGGAATCTGGATAGCTGGTAAGGTTGATGGTCAAATCCGCACCGCTGTTGCAGAATATGGGCCTGAATTTGTAGCCGGACCTTGGGGTGGCGATCAAGACGCCGATAAACACCAGCTCTATATAGTAAATAAATCTGATTTGGCAGATCCTCTGGCAAGTGATGATTTCCAGAACTGGCCGGTAGATTTGGGAGCGCCTTGGGTAGATGAAGACTCAAATGGGGTTTATACACCATTACCAGCAGGGCCTGACCACCCGGAATTTATCGGTGACCAAGTGATTTGGTGGGTGATGAATGATGGCTATCAGGCACAACATTCTATATTTAACACATTACCCCTAGGTGTTGAAGTGCAAATGACCATCTGGGGATATGACAGACCGGACGCTTTTGGAGATATGATGTTTGTCAAAGCGTTGATCATCAATAAAGGCGGAATAAACATTGAGGAGACCATTATTGGTCTTTGGGCTGACCCCGACCTGGGTGATGCAGGGGATGACTTTGTAGGATGCGATACTCTTCTAAGTTTAGGTTTTTGTTATAACGATGGCGTTGATGCTGATTATGGTTCAGCTCCACCGGCAATTGGTTATGACTTTTTCCAGGGACCCATTGTGGAATCTGCCGGTGATACAGCTTTTGCATTTGGCAGGTCTATCCCGGGTTATAAAAACCTCAAAATGAGTTCTTTTACAAAATACATTAATGAAGATGATGATTTGTGGAATGACCCTAATCTTGCTTCAGAAATGTACTACCTCATGAATGGACTGAATAAGTATGGCGACCCCTTTATAAATAGTGAAACGGGAATAGCCACAAAATTTGTACTTGCGGATGATCCCAATCTCAATACCGGGTTCGGTGATGGCGTTTGGGTAGATTCTGATGACCATGCTTCAGGAGATAGACGTTTTCTGATGAATGCAGGTCCATTTACACTTGCAGATGGGGACTCTCAGGAAGTTGTTTTTGGAATGATAATCGCTCGCGGTTATGATGCTCTTTCTTCAATAACCGTATTAAAACAGGTAGATAAATTGGCGCAGCTTGCATACGATATTCAGTTTGCGTTACCCGCCTCTCCAATCTCTCCTGATGTTGCTGTAAGTACATTTAAAGATGCTATTGTGCTCTCTTGGGACGACGGTGTAAATGAAGCAGAAAGCTATGTAGCCTTAGATGTGATCGATAAACTCCCCGTCCCGGTCTCTTTTGATACAACCTGGGTTACGGACATTATATTTGGGGTGACCTCGGATACAGTAATCGTTGGAACCGATACAACGATTACGATGGATACGACTTATACATTTATTCAAATAGTAGATAACATTGACACCACTTTCGAAGGTGAAAATACTACATTTACTTTTCAGGGATACAATGTTTATCAATTAGAAACCGCATCCGGGCAAGGAGCCGTAAAACGGATTGCCACGTATGATTTGATTGATGGAATTACGGAAATTTTCGATGATGTATTTGATGCAACCCTTGGTGAAATAATCAATCGACGTGTGCAGTTTGGTTCTGACAGCGGTATCAAACGCAGTATTGAAATTGATACAGATGGTTTAAATGGTGGAATTCCGCTGAAGACCAATCGAGCATATTACTTTGCTGTTACTACTTATGGATATAATCCCTATGGAATTCCGAGAACATTGGAAAGTTCGATGAACATAATAACTATCCGTCCGCAAATTGCAACCACGCGAGATGAACCTGTGACAAGTTATGGTACATCATCTATCGCCGCCACGCATAGCGCCGGTGCTTCAGATGGATCAGCTGTTGCAGTGATTATTGATCCGTTATTGATTACAGGTGATGAATATCAAATTTCGTTCCGTCTCAATGATGACGAGACAACTCTTGTTTGGGACCTGACCAACACTACCACCAGTTCACTACTGGTTTCGGGCAATCCCATACAAGGCGGCGTAGATATGGAGACCGGAGATGACGTTAGTGTAAATGCAAATCCGATCGTTGAGGGATTACAGATAAGAGTAAGTGGTCCGCCAAACGAATTTAAGGACTTCTACGTTACCCAAAATGCCGGTGGAGCTATCGATGGTTATGCCGGCGCTTCAGCCGATTATAATGGTTATCCCGGTATGGGCCGAGATAATATAGATAACCAGCAGACGAATGGCTCAACTTGGTTCATCACTACGAGCAGTTCATCCAACTATACCTATGAGAACTTCTTCGGGTATATCACTCGTTATACCGGTGGATATGGGAATCCTGATGGCGGTATGCAATATTTAATTCCTGACGATTTCGAGTTCCGCTTTACCGAAGCTGGTGGTAAAATGTGGGATGATGACGCAGGAGCATTCATTGATGTAGATATGGAAGTATGGAACATTGGTGATGTTACCGATCCTGCCGACGATTTCCAGCTGCTACCCTTCTTCTTTGGGACAGATGGTAATGGCGATGGTCAATGGAATTTGGCACTCACTGATCACCCAATCTCCGGCGGAGATAATGATCCATGGTTGGATTACTTCTACGTGGTGGAACATGTGGATAGAGCACCTGGAACAGCCGGTTATCAGGCGATGATAGATGCACTTACGGCTGATCCTACATCAAATGGAGCGAGTGGCGGCTATATATGGGCAACAGCCCCGGGATTTCCACTTTCAGCTGAAGGTCAGATCACCAGTATCGTTCTACTGAATATGACATTTGCGAATTGGAATGGTGGCTCAGTTTCTGATGCTACATTCCCAGCAAATGTTGATGCAGTAATGCCTGAAATAGGAACTGTATTCCGCATGGTAACCACTAAGCCCAACGCCTTGAGCGATATCTTCGCTATTGATACAGATAGTGCTAAAACCGCCACAGTGGCATATGATCCAAAAAACATTAATGTCTGGCCTAATCCATACTTTGCAACCAACCCGGAAGAGAGAAATCCCCTTGAAAGACGAGTCACGTTTACGCATCTTCCGGAAGATGGAACAGCGACAATTCGCGTGTTCAATCTTGCAGGTGAATTGGTTAGAAAAATGGTTCATAATGATGGAACACAATATGAAGTGTGGGATTTAGCCAACAACTTCAATATACCCGTTGCCAGCGGAATGTATATTGCCCATATTGAAACTGCTTCGGGAGATAAAATACTTAAGATAGCCGTTATTCAGCCCGAAGAACGTATAGACGTCTATTAACAGCAATAGGAGAGAATAATAATGAAAACAAAATACATAAGTCTAATCATTGCAGGTGCATTACTTGCTACAACCTTTGCTGGGACGATTAAGTCAAGGGGCACAGCCGGAGCAGCTCAACTGTCTGTACCTGTGGGGGCACATGGTATTGCTTTAAATGGAACAAACCTTGCGACTGTCAGTGGTGTCGATGCGCTTTTCTTTAACCCGGCGGGTGCATCCAACTTCGATAAATCATTTGAAGCTGTGTTTACAAATATGTCCTATATCGCGGATATAGAGGTGAACTATGTTGCGCTTGTTGCCAATGCCGGTAAAGCCGGTGTGTTTGGCTTTAGCGTTAAATCATTTGATTTTGGTGATATTATCAGAACATCAGCGGAAAATACGGAAGGGACAGGTGAAACATTCTCACCTGACTTCATGACTGTCGGCGCTACTTGGTCAAAGGCCTTTGCTGACCGTATGCGTTTTGGGGTGAATTTTAAATTCATCCAGGAACGCATTATGCGGACATCAGCCTCTGGTTTTGCTGTAGATATGGGTGTTCAATACAGGTTCGCACAACTGCCAGTACAAATTGGAGTCATGCTGAGTAATCTGGGTTCCAAAATGCAGTATGCAGGATCGGACCTGGAACAGAAACACACCCCAGATGAAACAGGCGAAGGAACCTTGGTTGAAAGTTTTCAGATTGTTTCTGAAGGCTTTGAAATGCCTGCTGAATTAAATATGTCCATAAATTATGAAGTTATCCCAAACCTTTCCCTCATGGCATCCTTCAATAATAACAGTTTTTCCACCAATCAGCTGCGTTTTGGCGGTGAATATAATATTACCATGGGAACATCATCTTTATGGATTGGCGGAGCGATAGCAATAGAAAGTATTGATGATGAAAAACCGGATGATATTGATCAAAGTGATTGGGATGAATATAGTGGCTCTAATTTTGGCACTACTTTTGGAGCAGGAATTAATTATCCCATCGGAAATATGATTGTATCTTTAGAAGTAGCCCAAAGATCAGTTGTAGATTATTTTGATAATAACCTGGTCTACTCGCTTAAGATAGCCTTCTAAATTATTTTAAAAACAGAAGGAAATGGAAAAAGCCCTCATAGGGCTTTTTCCATTTCATATTGTGAGCATTAACCAAAAACAGGTACGTTTAACCATCTTAATTATTATTGGCATATTTTTGTTGATTATAATTTTTTCTACCTGCACCAAACGTTCTAGTCAAAGTGACACCTCAGATATAACCCCGATTGTCTTTCATTCTGAGCGGGACGGGAATCGGGAAATCTATATCGTGGATTCCGACGGTAACAATACCATCAGGCTCACAGATGACCCCGCAATGGATTCTAATCCTCAATGGTCCCCGGAAGGTGAGAGAATTATGTTCACATCTAACCGTACGGGCGACTGGGATATTTATGTTTTGTATCTTGAAAAGGACTCCCTGGTGAATCTAAACTTATCGCCCGGAGATGATCTTGAACCGGATTGGTCACCCGATGGAAATTGGGTAGTTTTTCAATCCGACCGGAATGGAAACAACGATATTTATATCGCCACTGCCGAAGGAGGAAATCAGCAACAGCTGACCGAAAGTCCTTTTGCAGACATAACACCGCAGTGGTCGCCAACCGGAGAGCAAATTGCTTTTGTCTCTTACCGGGATGGTAATGCCGAGCTTTACGTAATGAACAGTAACGGCGATAACGAGTTGCGGTTAACCAATAGTTCTGGAGAAGATTTGGAACCGCGCTGGTCTCCAGACGGATTAAAGCTGGCTTTTTCAACCCATAGAAGTGATGATGAAGACATTTACGTCATAAATGCTGATGGTACGGGGCAGGTTAGGATATCTGATAGCCCCTCGGATGATTGGAATCCTTGCTGGTCTCCGGATGGACAAAACATATTTTTCTATTCTATTTTGGATGGTGAGGTATATAAAGCGGACTTGGACGGCGGCAATCCGGTTCGTTTGACTTACAACCCAGGGAGCAGCAATGTTGATTTAGCGCTTGCGCCTGATGGAGAGGTCCTTGTTTTTTCCTCCAATCGTGACGGAGATTCAGAAATATATACCGTGGATGTAAATGGAGGCAACCTTTCGCGCCTGACGGACGTCCCCGGTATAGATCGGGCTCCGCAGTTTCGGCCACGGTTGGAATAAGCGCTTTTATGGAGCTCCACGCCTGCGTGTCGAAACGCACTTCGGTGTGCAGACACAGGTAAACCCGTGGTACCATCAATTTACGCCCTATGGGGCGGCATCCCGATCCGGGGATGAATTTTGGAATTCATCCACTTCTAAAACAGGTACTGAATAGCCTGCCCCAATAGCGGAATGTAGTGGAGTGTAATGGGGAAGTGAATGTGACGTGGTATTCTTCTGGTTGGGTATAAATGACGATTAACACCTGTTTTTTGTTTTAATTTTTCTTATCTTCAGTAAGTGTTTGACTATTTTCATAAAGGGAAACTTTAAAACAGGGGTATCAAAGTGATATTATTTATTTCAGCTACTTTAAAGAAAAACCAAAACAATATGATTTTTAAATCAATTCCTATAATTGTCATCACTACTATCTTTACCGGGATTTTTAGTTCCGATGTAATCGCTGCTGAACCTGATCGCCGAGCCAAGTCCATATCCATTACCATAGCAGATCAGGGTCAGTTTGATGTAAACAGAATCAGATCAGACATGGAAAACAACGGTATGTTTGTTTCTCATAGAATTACAGGTCACTCAGGCATGGAATGGCCCAAGGGAGAGAGTACATATATCAACTTTGCTTCAGGGATCTGGCTGGCAGGAAAGGTCAACGGTGAAATACGAACTGCAGTGGCTGAATATGGATCGGAGTTTGTACCGGGACCCTATGGCAGTGATCCTGGTGATCCCGCCTACCGCATTTATAAACTCAACTACCTTAATCCTTATAGTGAAGACTATACCGAATGGCCAGTAGAGGAAGGAGCTCCCTGGATTGATGCCAATAATGATGGTATTTATAACGTGGATGACGGTGATAAGCCCGATATGCTGGGCGACCAGATGATCTGGTATGTGATGAACGATGGTGATGACTCAAGCCACACTATTTTCAAGACTCTGCCGCTGAACATTGAAGTACAGATGACCATTTGGGGATATGACCGGACCAGCATTGTGGGAGATATGATGTTTGTAAAGGGCCTGATTATCAATAAAGGGACAAATACTATTGATTCTACGTTCATTGCGCTATGGGATGACCCGGACCTTGGTGACGCCGGAGATGATTTTGTAGGGTGTGATACTACTTTGAGCCTTGGTTTCTGCTATAACGATGGGGCAGATCATGATTATGGTGATGCGCCACCAGCTATCGGGTATGATTTGTTTCAGGGGCCTATAGTAGAAGCACCAGGGGACACGGCCTTTGCATTTTGGAGATACATTCCCAACTTTAAAAACCTTCCCATGACTTCGTTCATAAAATATATTGGTACAACGGACCCACACTGGTCAGATCCAAACACTGCCCGAGATGCTTACAATCTAATGCGGGGCTTGCACAAGAATGGTGACCCCTTCATAAATAGTGAAACGGGTGTAAGCACCAAATTCGTGTATGCTGATGATCCTAATGACAATACCGGTGCGGGTGATGGTGTTTGGGTAGATTCGGACGACCACGCTTCTGGAGACCGT
>JADFRD010000065.1 GCA_022561485.1 Fidelibacterota bacterium
AAAACCGGAACAAAGCCGGCTGTTTTCAAACAATTCTGAATAAACAGATTCGTGTCCTTCCGGATCAGTATCTCCGTGTGGACCGCGCTTAATATTCCCCGGTTTGTAAACATTAGGCCAATGTTGTGGGCTGTCGCTCAATTCCGATATGGAATGGCAAATATCACAAGTAATGCCCTCGTTGGTAATTTCTCGCACCAAATCCACATCTCCATTAATCTGTGAAACTGGTGCATGGCAGCGAATGCAATATAATTTAGTTTCACCATCGGTATCTTTCCGGGATAATTCGTAAATCTTGGCAAACAGAATATTATTTGCCGGAGTGGAACGTGCGTGCTGTGAACTTGACCATTGAACGTAAATATCTTTATGGCAAAATTTACAAGTAGTAGCGCTTTTTATTTCCACAGATTCCTGACCAAATAAGGCTGCTACCAATCCGAGTATTGTAAAAAATATTAAGTGACTTTGAATTTTAATCATGTTAATACCTCGCTATCGATTTACTTCTGAATTCTTCTAATTCGAAAAGTCTACTAACCTGGATTAGCGATAGCGTTCGCCGCAAAAAAGCACGCTCCGCTAAAATTCGCAAAAGACTTACAATAAAAAAGTTACCTGCCCGTTCCGCAGGTGGGGAAGAAATTTTTGAATTATTATTTTTGAAATTATTTTGTTCTTCATTTTTTTCTTTTCCTTCGTGAAACTTCGTGTTCTTCCCTGCCCGCCACATATCTAATTTTTCAAATGGAGCAGGCGGGGTAGCTAATGAATTAATCAGGCTAAGTTGTGCTATGGGAATCATTTGCGCTCCATTAGTGTGTCCCAATGTTTCATTACATTCTCTCTCAGTACGTACATCAATCATTTTAACTGGGAGAACTATTTTTGATTTACTGATATAGTTCATCGACCGAGCTTGCCAGTCAATCCGGGAAAGAACCGCTTAACCAATCCCGGTAATAAAGTTAAAGCAGCCAATAAGCTCAAGGCCAACAATCCCTTGTTTATCAGATTCTCTCCACCACCGACAACTTCACGTCCAACATAGCCTAAGTACGTATAGGCCACAGCGCCGGGACTCATGCAGATAAGAGAGGTAACTATAAAATGCCGACTTTCAATTTGTGTTAATCCCAGTGTGTAATTCAGAAGGTTAAAGGGAAATAAAGGAACCAATCGGACAAAAGCCACAAATCGCCAGCCTGCTGCATTAACTCCGTCTATTATATCTTTCAATTTTCCACCCACTTTTTCAGCTACCCAATCAGAGGCCAAATAACGGGCAATAAAGAAGGCCAAAGTCGCGCCAATGGTGGCGGCAGTCAAGTTGTATATAGTACCTTGAACGGGGCCAAATAGAGCTCCCCCAGCTAAGGAAAAAATGGATCCGGGTAAAAATAAAACAGTAGCAATTATAAAGACTGACATGAAAACAACGGGGCCAATAATCCCAAATTTATTGACCCAACTTTCCACAATTTCGACAGTCAGTTGTGAATGGTATTGAAAGATTGTTAAGGTAATTACCCCTATTAGAGCACCAAAGAAAAACCATTTTACCAGTGACGTCTTTCTCATGAATCCACGCTTTCTTTTTGGTAGCTATACTGCCCTATTTTGCCATGGAAAGGTATGGTGAGAAGTCCGAGCTCATTTACCACGAAATACTGCATGAGTTGAGCCTTTGAGATTATCTTGATACGGATACCTTGGTTATTATGAAACACCCTTTTAAACACTTGGATTTTAAAGGTTCGTTTCTTGTTCAAAACTTGCTTATCCATCCCTCGTGAAAACTGCGACTTGCCATACAAAGGTTGTCGCATAATAATAGGGTTTCAATCCATTCCCCAGGATAATTTCTTCTACTTTTTTAGTGGGATGAATGAATGCCCGGAAGGAACTGCCCCTTATTCTGGGATAAAGGTTTAGAATAGGAAGAGCTATTTTTACCCACCATACGTCACGGGGATAGATAACACCGTATATTTTTCGAGCCAGTCCGGAAGACAAGCCAACCAATGCAGACATATCATCGTAACAACAGATAACTTTATCCAAGGTCACTATATCCGCCGAGTCCGAATCTGAAGCGATTGTTGTGAAATCACCTTGCCGAAACTTCACCTTTTCGGCTATTCCATTGTCATGGGCTTCTTCCTTGGCTATTTCAACATATGCTTTGGATGCTTCAATGTTCATCCCATTTGCAGCGCCCTCTTTGATTAAGCCCTTCTGGATCGCACCAATTCCTCCACCAATATCCAGAAAGTCTGATCCCTTAATACCGTTTTTACGAATAGCATCCAGCAACATTCGGGTTGTTTTTTGGGGTCCTTTTTTCCGGTACCTCTTTAATTCTTTCAATGCTGTTTTTTTATCGAACATCTTTTCGATGCCCTGACACTGGCAACATCCCATGATTAAATGTCCTTAATGTTCACGATATTAGATATTCATTTATCAGTACAACGTGGGTTAGCGGGTATGGGAAAACCAGAATTGATTTAATGTCGTTCCACATATTCCTGTTGGAGCTTAGAGATGTTCTCAAGTTGTTCCATCATCACCTCTCTCATTAATCGGCATGCGGTAATGATCTTTGAATTGGCTATTGAGTAGTAGGTTGACACACCATCACGTCGTGAAAGAACAATACCTTTGCTCTTCATCAATTGCAAATGCTGTGACAGATTGGCTTTGTTGATCCCCATCTCCCGGGCAAGAATACCAGCCATCTTTTCACCATCTTGCAATAAATCAATTATCTGAATGCGCTTCGCATTTGCCAGAGCAGCACAAATACCGGCATGCATTTCGTAAAGACGTTTATCCACAGTATGACCTTTTTTATTAGTTTCTTTATTTCTTAACAATATTGTTTCGAATAAATGTAATCAAGGGATACTATGCATTTCAACAAAGAAGTTTACATTAATTTTTCACAGTTTCTTGAAGTGAAAAACGACAGTTTCTCATAATGACTATGATTGGAAACGATTACTTTCTCCGGATTAGATTTAGGCTTTAATGCAGAACCAATTATGTCAATTAAACAAACGGGTTAATGCTCACGGCAACAGCTTTCTTGATTTTCTGCTTTTTCAAAGGATTCCTTCCCTTCACGAAACGCAATTCCGGCAATAAACAGCGAACCGATTGCATCAATACTGCCAATACCAAATAATTCATAAACCAAGCTGGAAGCCAACAAAATAAACGATAACTGCATACAGGCTTTTGTACAATTGGCATCGGCAATGATGGCATCCGATTGCAATGCTTTTCCCACTTTAATCTTTTCACGTATCAACCACCACATGACAAAAATGGATAGTCCTGCAATAATAATTCCCCAAAAAGTTGTTTCCGGATGAGCGCCTGAAATCAAATTATAGAGGGATGAAACGATCAGCCCTACAGTCAGCAGATAAAATGCCGATCCTGTGATCTTTAATGCCCTTTTCTCAAAATGATCCCTGTGTTCATCTCCGATTTTCCTTATACGCAAAACCATATGCCAGATCCCGATACCGGAAATCACCTCCACAAACGAGTCCAACCCAAATCCGAACAGCGCCAGCGTTTCATCGTGAAAACCAAAATACATTGCGGCAATTCCTTCGATTATATTGTAACCAACCGTGAAGATTGCTAGAAAGATTGCCACTTGAAATAGAGATTGTTTTGATTTCATATAATTTTCTGTTGTAACAATATCTTAATCAGTAAATATGGACTTATTTGAAACCTATTGGCCATTCACTAAAGTAGAAAAATTTAAAAAAAATGATAGTGATGTTATTCTATTTATTATTATATACTCTCATAGTTAGGAATTCAAAATCGAATTTAAAGTAGTTGTAAGAAATTTTTTAGGCTATGTTCTAAAATTAAACTGATTTGCATACTGTTTAAACCACCTTGTTAAACTCCGATGGAGTTTGTGTTTGCCGTGTTCAGTGCCTTTATAGACATATAATCCCTACGGGATTACTTTTCATATTTAAAGACTCCGTTAGGAGTCAAATGTCTATAACATACAATCATAATAGATAAACAACGCCGTAGGTGTTGAATGTTTTATTATGTCTAATTCAGTTGGTTTATAGAACATAGCCATTTTTTATTGTCAAATAGGGTATTTTGTAATATTTATTTTATCATCCTGTCTGGTTCATTATTTTTTTATTTTTTCAAATTCTTAACGGTAATTGAGCCAAGAATTATTCTTCCATTTCCCCGAAAATAAATTCCTACATTTCCGGGTTCAAGCGATGTATCGTGTGCATGAACCAGCATTTCATCATTGATATAGCCCCGGTAATGACGACCATCTCCAACAACGGAAAGAGATAATATTTCAGATTCAATCCGTTTTGATGCATATACTTGGACTTCTCCATTACTATTTCGGCCAAGAGAAATTTTTCCGTCTGCCACTGATAAATAATCATAGTTACTTGCATTTTGTAAATGGTGTATTACCCTGAACTCACCTTCAAATTCAGACAAATCAATGTCAACATCGACTTTAACATTCTCTATTGTTTCCCCTAAAGAAAACAAAATCTTTTTATTAGATGACTCTATTAGAATGTTGGTTTGTCCGTCTTTATCCAAATTCACAGATATATCTGTTTCATTCCCCAAGAGCCAATGAGTTAAACCAAATAATCCTACTGAATTCCTAATTCCGGATTTCCATTTCCATGAACCGTCTTTTTGGATATTGAGTACAGCTTTATCGTCAACAGTTTGCCCTATAATTTCATTCATTGGACTTTCCTGTACCTTCGTGACTCCAACCCCGTAACCAAAAACCAATCTGCCGCCGGCATCTGCAGTGACTATCAATAATCCAAGTCCTGCAACCCCCAATAATACAAGAATTCCATCCACCCATTTTATGCGATTCAAATGGCGAAAATGGGCGAACATAACCAATCCGGTAAGGATGAGACCATATATCAGTAGATAAAGGGCTTTGTCCGCATGATTAGATAAAGCTGAAAGTGCATTATCGGGTACAGCAACATGATCGGCAGCGTTACGACCGGAAAAATACGCAGCCACTAAACTGATACCGGTAAGGATATACCCAATGAGGACAAGTGAGCTATATTTATCATCACTAGTAAAAATTGTTTTCCATGCATGTAACGCCACAGCAACACAGAAAAGTGCGATTGGAAAATGAACCAAAAGCGGATGAATATTGGGAATGTAATCAGGTAAATTCATAAAATCTCCTATTATGTATTTGTTTTTGGGATGTTATTTTTACAGTGTATACTATTAAGTTTTTTCATAAATGAGTTCACTCCGGAAAGGGGTTCCTGCCCGACCGGCAGGCGGGAAAACCCCGACTTTGGTTCTTATTACTAAAGCCCCCGCCATAAATGACGGGGTAAATGAATTCCTTTATCACCCTGATATTTTGATACTTACCCCATCTTTTAGGATGGGGTGTGAACATTCTGAAAAACCATGACTCATATAACATTTTATCCATTGATTTACTGAATACAACTTTTATTTCAGTTGTTTTTTAAATCTATTCTGATTGAACTGCATTTGACCATACTATTTTTCCGGTTTTCGTTTCAATCAGGTGCAGTGTTAACGATAATTGATTATTATTGAAGGATGCATATCCATCAATAAACCCGTCAATCCCTATCAAACTTCCAATTTCGATAGCGCTATGGCCATCGATAATTCCCGATAATGACAGTTTCTGTTCTTTTAATAATGCGTCTAATCTTTCTCTACTGATTACTTGAAATGTATTAATTGAAACAAGTTGGGTTATGAGTTTAGCCCTCAATAGATCAACGTCCAATCCAGCAGATTGACTTCGAATTCGCCATACAGCAATATTTGAAATATCTATAGATTTAATTCTTAGATTATCCATGGCTTTACCAATCACTTGATCCATTTTATCATTCTTATTGGTCTCCTGCACTTTTTGGATGGAGATTGCTCTACCCATGCCCATCTTACCGTGCATTCCCATCCCCATGTGCATGCAGCCAGTCACAAACAATAGAATCAACATAATGGCTGCTATTTGTTTTTTCTTCATAATTGCCCCTTAGTGTTTTTAGTAACTCAATCTGTTTAGGACTTTATCAATTTCATTGGTTTTAACATCATTCCACATTGGGCACATTCTCCCGGTTTTCCTTCAGTGTTATCAGCTCTTCAACGGTCATAACGTTAAAATCTTCCCGAATAAATATCTGGACGATATATGAGACGAGACAAACATGGTTATGCACATGGAACGGTAACTCATTTTACCGGCTTACTTGCTGATTGTGTATGTATAACTTTCCATGCCTCATTTACCCATCTGAATAAATAAGTCCCATGTCCCGTATTATGTATTTTCCGTCTACTCGAAGTCGTTAATTTGATTTCAGTATCCACAACAGCCCAGGCAAAATTGTCTTCAAAGTGGGTTTCAACGTTGGTAAAGGAAAGTGTTAATCCCAATTCACTTTCCGGTTCAACATGATTGACGATTAAATCCTCTAATCCCACATTTTGACCGCCGCCTTCAAAGTATCTTGCCCCATCCCAATCAAGGAAATGCTCACGGAAGGCAGCCCCATCGCCCAGTTCCCAACCAAGACGGATATCCTCGATAATATTTTCAATCAATTTTTCATTATGATCTGCAATTTTATTTTCACATCCAAACATCATTATTGCCAAGATTATAAAAAGATTTTTCATACTTAACTCCTTTATTTTGTTCATTGGTGATGGACATCGTTTCTATGGATAAAAGGTCTCTAGTTCCGGTTCCATTTAATCACATTCCCATTATCAGTAGGATACGAGAGCTGTTCATTATTTCATCTGCGGACACTTGCATTTTTTTCACGTAGGTTAGTTGTCAGTGAGGAATAATGCAGTAATGATATATTCATTATCCTTTATATTGCCCATAAGTCATATTGAGAATATCGGTAATATCGTCGGCAGATAGTCCATTATTGATACTCGTTTCGATAAATTGTTTCGTTTCAATCGCAGTTGGACAGGTGCAAGCAATTAACGCCTTTTCACCGCAAGATCCGCATGAACAAACAAATTGTTTTGCAATAGTTAACGTCTCAAATGAAAATACGTTAGACGCATGATTATTTACCGGTTTTGGTGTATTGTACGAATGTATAGAAATACCAATAACAATTCCTCCAACCAAAATGGATAACCATAAAATGTATCTGCTTATATTCCCAACATTATGATTTGATTTCATTAGCGGTTTTTGGGGTTTTGTATTCATTATTCTTATCCTTTTATTACTATCCGAGCGAAAGATTTCGTAATCGCAACGCATTGCCAATGACCGTAACAGAACTAAAACTCATGGCAGCCGCAGCGATGATGGGACTTAACAGAATGCCGAAGAAAGGATAGAGGATTCCAGCAGCGATGGGAACACCCAATGCATTGTAAGCAAAGGCCCAAAAGAGATTTTGCCGGATATTTTTCATGGTTGCTTTGCTTAACTGGCGTCCTCGCACGATTCCCGATAAGTCGCCTTTTACCAATGTCATTCCTGCACTTTCCATCGCAACATCTGTCCCGGTGCCCATGGCAATACCAACGTCTGCCTGGGCCAGTGCAGGTGCATCATTTATCCCATCTCCAGCCATGACGACAATTCGTCCTTCATTTTTCAGTTTTTTTACAACCTCATGTTTACGTTCAGGAAGAACTTCCGCTTTAACATCTTTAATGCCCAATTTCTTTGCCACAGCATTTGCCGTTGATTGGTTGTCCCCGGTCAGCATCACGATATGGATTCCGTCTTTTCTTAATGATTCTAATGCGTCTGGAGTTGATTCTTTTATGGGATCAGCCACACCAATGATACCAGCCGGTTTTGCATCCATGGAAACGAACATGACAGACTCGCCTTCGTTTTGCAACACATTTGCTGCTTCTGTCAGGTCACCAAAGTCTACATTCAGCTCGTTCATCCAAAGAAGATTTCCAATTGCAATGTTCTTTCCACTAACAAATCCTTCAACACCTTTACCGGTGTAAGACATAAAGTCAGAACATTTTTCCAATTCCAGTTCTTTCTCACGCGCTTTGGCGACAATGGCTTCCGCCAAGGGATGTTCACTTGCTTTTTCCAAACTGGCAGATAATGTTAACAATTCATTTTCAGAATAAGGGATGACTGTTTTTATCGTCGTCACTTTTGGTTTTCCTTCCGTCAAGGTTCCTGTTTTATCGACCACCAGAGTATCCACTTTTTCCATAATTTCCAAAACCTCAGCATTTTTGATCAATACACCGGCAGTCGCGCCACGACCAGTACCCACCATGATGGACATTGGAGTAGCCAAACCCAAAGCGCATGGGCAGGCAATAATCAATACGGCAACCATGTTTACAAGTGCATATGCAAAACGAGGTTCAGGCCCCCATATTCCCCAGATAATGAATGTCAAAACGCTGATTCCAACCACAGCCGGGACAAAATACGAAGCGACTTTATCCGCTAAATTCTGTATAGGAGCCCTGCTGCGTTGCGCTTCACTCACCATTTGAACAATTTGAGCCAGCAGCGTTTCTTTCCCAACCCGTTCCGCTTTCACCAAAAGTGCTCCAGTTCCATTCACTGTAGCGCCTGTCACAACATCCCCGGCTTCTTTTTGAACAGGCATCGATTCCCCGGTCACCATGGATTCGTCAATGAAACTCTCTCCCTCGACTACAAGTCCGTCAACAGGTATTTTTTCACCGGGACGTACTCGTAAAATATTTCCTTTTTGAACATGCTCCAAAGGGATGTCTTCTTCCCTGCCGTCATCATAAACTATCCGGGCAGTTTTCGGTGCTAACCCCAAAAGAGCTTTAATAGCGCTGCTGGTCTTATCCCGTGCTTTCAATTCCATAACTTGACCTAATAAGACCAAAGCAATGATGACTGCGGCTGCCTCAAAATAGACGCCCACCATTCCGTTTGCATCCTTCAAAGCATCCGGGAAAACGAAGGGAAACAATGTTGCAAAAACACTAAATCCGTAGGCGACACCTGTACCGATAGCAATGAGTGTAAACATATTCAAATTTCGATTCACAACTGATCGCCACCCTCGTTGAAAGAAAGGAGCGCCTGCCCAAAGAACCACGGGTGTAGCCAGAATGAATTCAATCCATGTCTGCCAAGATCCGAGAAATCCATCTATAAACATTCCTCCCATAGTAATCACCAATAACGGCAAAGCCAGAGATACGCTCACCCAAAACCGCTTGGTCATATCAATCAATTCAGGATTTTCTTCATCATCAAGAGTGATTTTCATCGGTTCAAGCGCCATACCGCAGATGGGACAATCGCCCATTTTATCCTGAATCACCTCTGGATGCATGGGGCAAGTATATTGGCCTTTTCCATCCTCTAAACGCATATCTTCCTTAACCGTCGTTTTCTTATCGCCAAGATACGATTCCGGATCCGTTTTAAATTTGTGCTGACAGTGAGTTGAACAGAAATAAACTGTTTTACCTTTATATTCTTCCTCTCCTGCTGCGTTTTCAGGATCCACCGTCATACCGCAAACCGGATCTTTCTCTTGAGGATGATCGCTGTGGTCATGGTTGTGATGATAATGGTCGTGTGACTTTGTCACCGTTTTCTCTTCCGTAAATTTTTCAGGATGTTTGGTAAACAGATCATAACAGTAATGAGCACAGAAACCGTACGTCTGACCCTCCCACTCAATCGTGGCGACAGCAGATTCTTCAGTTACGGTCATTCCACAGACTGGATCTTTCATTTCCATATTATTTCCTTTTTTATAAGTTTATATTAAACTGGCAACGCCTTAATTGAGCCTATCGACATGAATAGTCGTAAGAATTAATCACACCAGTCAAATCAAATATCCAAAATTCAAACCTTACCATCTCCCTGCTTTTTCTTCCCCAATTTTGGGGAAGATGCCCGAAGGGCAGATGGGGATATCAAATAAAGAGGGGTCTCTTTAAAAATGAATGGACTCACGGTTTCATACTATTTCAATGCTGGATCAATAGCTATAATCCTGTTCAACTTTGCAACAGGATTTCAGCCCTGTTGTAATCTCATGGGTTTTAATTCCATACCACACTCATTACAGTTGCCCGGTTTATCGCTGCGAACATGACTATGATCAGGCATGGGGCAACCATAATAGTCTGCCGTTTCAACGGGTGTCATAACAGCCTGAACCATTTTCATCCCGCATTCAGGACAATTTCCAGGTTCTTGGCTATGGACATGTTTATGACTTTCCATAGGACAGGTATAATAGACCAGCTTCTCTTCTACCGCGGGTTTAGCCATCTCATTTTTGGAAAGATCATGCCCTTCATGGGAATCTTTTTTCCCTTGACAGGCAGTTAGACCCAGGATTACCCCCAATATTGAGGTGATTAGAATTCGTTTCATTTTATTTACTCCTTATCATTTATTCTTTATTGAATTACTCTATATTAATTTTTCTGACTCATTTCATCACTCGATTTTTTAAGTCTTCTTTCCGCCATTATTGCGTAAAGAATCGGGACGACAAACGTGGTAATAATGGCCAGAGACATTCCCCCAAATGAGGGGATAGCCATGGGTATCATTACATCCGATCCCCGGCCGGATGAGGTCAGAATCGGAATCAAAGCTAAAATGGTTGTACTGGCAGTCATCATAGCAGGTCTTATTCTCCGAGCGCCGGCGAATACGGTTGCTTCACGAACCTCCTGGATTGTTTTTGGTTTTCGACTGGCAAAACTTTGGTCGAGATAGGTACTAATAATGACTCCGTTATCACTGGCAATACCAAAGAGAGCCAAGAATCCAACCCATACGGCAACACTAATGTTTATGGTATGGATCTGGAACAAGTCACGCATATTTATTCCGGTAAAATTAAAATTCATAAACCAATCTTGACCATACAACCAAAGCATGAGAAAGCCTCCGGCCCAAGCGACAAATATTCCTGAAAAAACAATCAATGTTGTGGAAACACGTTTGAATTGGAAATACAAAATGAGGAAAATGATAAACAACGCCAGAGGCAGAACAATCCGCAGCCTTTTGGTTGCACGCAATTGATTCTCATAGTTTCCGGCAAAGGCATAACTGACTCCCGCCGGAATAACAAGTTCGCCGGAATCAATTTTACTTTGCAGATATCGTTGAGCCTGTTCCACAACATCCACTTCTGCCCAATCACCCTTTTTATCAAACAGTACATACCCCGTTAAGAAGGTATCCTCACTCTTAATCACTTGGGGTCCCCGTACATAGATGATATCGGCCAATTGGATAAGGGGTATTTGAACCCCGCCAGGAGCCGGCACTAATATGGATTCAAGAGATTCGATATTATCACGCAATTCCCGCATATATCGGACCCGTACGGGATATCGTTCCCGTCCTTCTACAGTCGTAGTAATTAGCTTCCCGCCGATGGCCACTTCAATGACATCCTGCACCTGTCGAAGATGCAGCCCATAACGAGCAATAGCCCGGCGATCAATATTAATTTCCAGGTAGGGTTTACCCACGATTCTATCGGCAAAAACTGCCGATGCTTCCACAGCAGGCACCTCTTTCAAAAATTTCTCCAATTGCAAACCCACACGCTCAATGGTTTCAAGGTCCGGCCCTTTAACCTTGATTCCCATAGGAGCCCGCATACCGCTTTGCAGCATGACAATGCGAGCAGCAATGGGTTGCAAACGAGGCGCGGATGTTGTGCCGGGTATCTTTGCAACCTTGACCAATTCATCCCAAATATCTCTCGCAGTTCGTATATGGTCGCGCCACTGACGAAATGGTTTTCCCGAAGGATCAGGAACCAGATCACCATTATCATCGCGAATGAAATTTCCATCGGAATCCGTTTTAAACTTTTGGTGATTCCCATCTTTATCAATTATATACTCCGATTTGTAATTGACAACAGTTTCTATCATTGAAATTGGCGCCGGGTCCAGGGGTGTTTCGGCGCGGCCAAGTTTACCCACCACCATTTCCACTTCCGGCACGGAATACAAAGCTTTATCTAATCGCTGCAATACATCCAATGCCTCTTCAATTCCGGCATGGGGCATGGTTGTGGGCATATACAAATAAGAACCTTCATCCAGGGGCGGCATGAATTCTTTGCCTAACCCCGGAAATGTATGCTGCATTGCATTATACACCTGTGTTTTTTTCATGAAATCCGGGAGAAAGGAAAACATATTCCCAAATCCGATCCAAGCTGTAAATCCAATCACTAACAGCGCTGAAGGAATAGTCAGGAAGAGGCCCTTATGGTCCAGGGTCCAACGCAGCATTCCGGGATAATACCGGGTAAAGAGTGATATGAGCCCCAACACCACCAACATAACCAGGGCCACAAAGACAGCGTTCAGGAAAACGCTCTTACCGTATCCCAATGGCGCCCAAGTGTTTGCCAATAGATAAATGACCAGCATAATAATCGACCAGTTTAAAATCTTGGGAATACGATTGGTGATGGCTGGCCCTAATCGTGATTTTATGAAAGGATATGCACCCATGATTACAATCATAAGCCCAATCCACCATTTCACAAAAAAGAGGGTAAGCAATCCGACGAGTATTAAACCTCCATAGGTGATTTGTTTGAGTGACTTTCTTTTCAGTTTATTTGAATAAAGAATATGGGCCATCGCCGGTAATACTGTCAGGGCCAGGATAACCGAAGAAATCAAGGCAAATGTCTTGGTATAAGCCAAGGGTTTAAACAATTTCCCTTCCGCTGCTTCCATGGTGAAAACCGGTAAAAAACTAACTACCGTGGTAGCCACAGCGGTCAAAACGGCTCCCCCGATTTCAGAAGTTGCGCTCCGTATAACATCTAAAGTAGTCTTGATCCCTTTCTCAATACTTTGTTTAGCCTCATCCAAGTGTTTCAACATATTCTCCGAGACGATGATACCCATATCAACAATGGTCCCGATGGCAATGGCGATTCCCGATAGAGCGACAATATTGGCGTCAACTCCAAAGAGTTTCATCCCGACAAAAACCATAAGGACGGTCAAGGGCAGCAGACTGGTAATCAGGAAGGAAGATTTCAGATGCATCAACATGACCAAAATCACGATGATGGTAATTAAAATTTCATCCCGCAGCGCATGCTTCAGGGTTCCCAATGTTTCATAGATCAATCCAGTCCGATCATAAAAAGGGACGATTGTAAGTTGCGATTCCGTCCCATCCGGAAGTGTTTTTTTGGGCAGGCCGGGACTGATTTCTTTAATTTTTTCCTTGATATTTTTAATCGTGGCCAGGGGATTTTCTCCATAGCGGACAACCACGACACCACCCACCACTTCAGCGCCTTCTTTATCCAAAGCGCCGCGTCTTAAGGCGGGGCCATAGGATACATTAGCAACATCTTTTATATAGATGGGTATATTGTTCACCATTTTGATGACAGAGTATTCTATATCATCAAGGGATTTAATGAATCCCAACCCGCGAATCATATATTCCACACGGTTTATTTCAATCGTGCGTGCCCCCACATCCACGTTGGACATTTTAATTGAATTAAATATTTCCGACAACTTAATTCCATATTCACGCATTGCAGCGGGATCCACATCGATTTGATATTCTTTTACATACCCGCCCACGGATGCGACTTCGGACACTCCACCAGCTGACAGCAGGGCGTAGCGAACGTACCAGTCCTGCACTGATCTCAATTCATCCAGATCCCAGCCGCCGGTGGGATTTCCATCTTTATCACGCCCTTCCAATGTATACCAATAAACCTGTCCAAGCGCGGTGGCATCAGGTCCTAA
>JADFRD010000139.1 GCA_022561485.1 Fidelibacterota bacterium
GATTACAAACAATTCTGCTGGAGCTCTTGGGGGAGGGCTTTACTTTCAGCAGGGCAGCAAACCCACTATTTTAAACTGCACAATTGCAAATAACTCTGCTCCCACTGGGGCTGGAATTTTTAGTGGAGGTTCTATAGTTACTATTTCAAATTCCATCATATGGAATAATACGCCTACACAGATATTCTCCAACAGTATTATCATTTCATATTCGGATATACAAGGTGGACAAGAAGGTATTAACGGTAGTGTCAATTGGCTTGAGGGAAATATTGATACCGACCCACTGTTTGTAGACCCCGATGCCGGCGATTATAGCCTTCAAGGCGAAAGCCCCTGCATCGATGCAGGGAATCCAAACACCCTTTTCAATGATCGTGATGGCAGCAGGAATGATATGGGATTTACCGGTGGGGGATGGCTGCAACCCAGTTTTGTTTCTTATGATTTTGAAGAGATTGGTGTGAGTGAAGCGGGTATAACCAATAAAGAAACCGAATGGACGCTGTATAATGCCGATGACGAGCCCGTTGAGATAACTTCGGCGTCTTTCTCAACAGAGCACTTCACTTTAGTTGATGCTGTTTTCCCGGCAATCATTACCCCATACTCGGGCAAGACTTTCAAAGTGCGCTTTCAACCCCGTAACGTAGGCACTTTCAGCGATAGTCTGACGCTCAGTATCACCGGGATTGGTAGTGCCGGTATTGAATTTCATGGACAAGGGATTAGCAGTTCAACGATTTATGGGGAGGTCACGGGACAATTTACACGCGAGGGTTCGCCTTACGTTGTAATTGACCATATTCAGGTTCCCAATGGTGATAGCTTGATCATTGATCCGGGAGTGGAATTACGATTTAACGGTCATTATAAATTCAATGTTTTCGGTTTACTGAAAGCAATGGGCACAGAACAAGACAGCATCATTTTTACTCGCCATGAAGCAACGGAATCAAGCAAATGGGGTGGGATCAGATTCAGGGGGGCCGATTATGGTTCGGAAATGGCCTACTGCAAGATTGAATATGCCAAAGCGGATGAATCCGGCTGGAGTTATGATGTATATGGTGGGGGTCTTTATATTGGCTCTTCAGCGATTAAAATATCACATTGCGAAATTTCCAACAATGAATCAAGATATGGCGGTGGTATCACAATTTTAGGGGGTGGACGAGCAACCATTATAGAGGATTGTTTAATAACAGAGAATGTGGGGGATTGGGGCGGTGGTATTTATTTGTGGAGCGCCTCCCCCTCCATTAATAATACTTTGATATCCAAGAATTCTGCTAGTAATGGTGCGGGCATTTATATGGATGGCTCATCGCCGGATATTCAAGGTACTGTTATTATGAATAATGATGCATCGACGGGTGGGGGTATCTATATTGAGGACGATTATGATTTTCCTTCGTTGCCTATCTTACAGAATTGTTTAATCGCAAAAAATTCAGCGAACTCCAGGGGCGGAGCAATTTATTGCATTGGTGATTCTTCCAAACCCGTTTTTATCAACTGCACGATTACCGGTAATTACTTAAAATGGGATGATGATGGGGGTGGGATTTATTCGGTATTTGATTCTAATATTTTACTTGTAAATACAATACTCTACAATAATACTCCCAATGAAATCTTTTTACATGAGGAATACCCCAGCTCTGTTACGATTGGATATTCCAATATTGAAGGTGGTTTGGCTGGAATTGCAGGAAACGCCAACAACGTAAATTGGCTTGAAGGTAACCTGGACAATGATCCGCTCTTTGCCGATACAGCTAATGCCGTATATACCCTAAATATTGGTTCACCCTCCATTGATGCCGGAACATCCTTGTTTGTCTGGGAGGGGGATACAATCATCAATCTGGGTTCAAATGACTATTTTAGTACAGCGCCGGATATGGGCGCTTATGAAACATATTTAACAACAATATATGCCGGAGATACGGATAATAACGGAATTGTGGATGCTATGGATATTCTCCCAATTGGCGTGTACTTTCAACAAATTGGTTCTCCTCGGATTAATGATGGAGTCAATTGGGAAGACTTATCAGCCGTTGTGTGGAATGAACCTGCAGCCACCTACGCCGATGCCAACGGAGATGGAACAATTGATGAAAGGGACGTCATTGCGATTGGTGTAAATTGGGGAAATACGCACCAAACTTCTTCACCCGGTTATGCAATCAGTCTTACTGACACAGTCCGATTACAAGAACACCAGGATTCATTTATGGAAATCTACAATTCGCTCTCGGGTGAGAGTGAAGCAGTGAGGGCAATGAAAACGCTCTTGAGGACTATCCTTGATATACAAGTTCCGCTAACCTATTCTTTATCTCAAAATTATCCAAACCCGTTTAACCCAAGGACTACCATCCGGTTTGGATTGCCGGAACCAAAACAAGTTACACTTACTGTGTATAATCTGTTAGGAAAGGAGGTAACTGTTCTTGTTAACAATAAGCTTTACGATGCAGGAATGCATAAAGTAGTTCTGGATGCCGGCAGATTCAGTAGCGGTGTTTATTTCTATCGTATCCATACAGGGAAGTGGAGTAAAACCCGGAAAATGTTGGTGATCAAATAAGGAAGTTATTATGAAAAAATACAGTTACTTATTCTTATTAATGATTCTTTTCAATAGCTGTGATAAGGAATCAGAGCCGGACCCAAGGATATTGTTCCGACCTGAGACTTTGACTCTCAGTACCGGGCAAAGCGGTGAGTTGTCGATTAAGATTGAAGACTTTAGGGTGCGTATCTTTGGAGTTACCATGAGGATTATGTACGATCCGCATGTTGTGACTTTTTCTGATTCAGCTGGATTCGCTATGGGTAATTTTTTTGGTGATGACATCGTTTCTTTTATTGAAGAAAAAGATTCTGTTATTCATATAGCGCTTACTTTAACTCAGGGGCAATCTGAAGAACGTGGATCAGGCAAGCTAGGTGCATTGACATTCACGGGAAATTCACCAGGTAGCAGCGCAATTGAGATTATTCCCACCGAATTGGTTTTCTATGATTCTGATGGTGATGAAGTGGCTATCCCGGAACTTGAGATTGAGTCCAGTACCATATCGGTACAGTAGTTCAACAATAACCTCTTACTCCATCAATGGTGAGAAAACAAGTTACCATTGCTTATATCAATCAAAAGTGCCCGGTACTGAGTCTCTGCCGAAAGGTAGGCAGGCGACCAAGCAAGCAGATTCCTATGATAATATTTTAACAGGTAGTTTTATATTCGAGTACATAATAGTGATATGAAGAAAATTTTTCGACATATTGACACTGTTAATCTGACCGCAAACGGTCGGCATAATGTAGCGGTGAATCAAGGATTCGATTACATTGCCAATAATAATCTTAAACCGTACATTTGACTAAAATATTTACAGAGATTTATTATGAAATTCACAGTGATTTTAGAACCAAGTGAAGAAGGCGGGTATACCGCACTAGTACCATCATTACCGGGTTGTATCTCCGAAGGTGACACAAGAGAAGTCACATTACATAATATTGAAGAAGCCATTGAACTGTA
>JADFRD010000066.1 GCA_022561485.1 Fidelibacterota bacterium
CCATGAACCCGTCCAATGCCGCTAATCCCCACACCGCCAAAAGGCAGGTCGGCTGTAATGTAATTGGTCATAACGTCATTAATGCACACAGAACCGGCTCGGATCTGCCGAGCGATTTTTTGTCCGTGTTTTTTATTTTTGGTAAATACCGATGCGCTTAATCCATATCCGGTGGCATTGGCTTTTTCAACAGCTTCCGCATCATCTTTTACGCGCATGATGCAAATTTCAGGGCCGAATGTTTCTTTTTGCATGATGTCTGTCTGGTCGCCCTTTACTTCCAGCACGGTTGGTTTGATGAAATAACCGCCAAGTTCTGAAAGATCTTCTCCTCCGGAAACAACCTCCGCACCGGACTCAACGGCTTGGTTAATATGAGCCATGACCTTTTCATGCTGAATCTCGCTGACCAACGCACCAATTTCCCCCTCCACCTTATCAGGTCCGGTAGAGAGTTCTTCCGTTTTGGCTTTCACTAGTTCAATAAATTCATCAGCCACTTTTTCCGCCACATAAATTCGCTCAGTAGAAATGCATGTTTGACCACAATTGCTGAAACCGCCCCAAACAGCAGCGCCGGCGGCCCTCTCAAGGTTGGCGTCTTCCAATATAATCATGGGATCTTTTCCGCCCAGCTCCAGCACCACCGGTTTTAGTTTTTCAGCGCAGGCAACACCAATTTTCCTGCCCACCTCCACGCTGCCGGTAAAACAGATCATATCCGTTTTTGAGCTATCCACAATGGCTGCGCCGATTTCGCCGTAGCCATACACCGTTTGCAGAACATTTTCAGGAATGCCCGCTTCGTGGAACAGCTCGGTCATCAGCTTGCCGGTTAAAGGGGTTAGCTCTGACGGTTTTAGCACAACTGCATTCCCGGCCATAAGGGCTTCGACCACCGGTGCAGCGGTTAAAATCAGGGGATAATTCCAGGGGCTGATAACACCCACAACACCATGGGGAACATAATTCACATAACACTTTTTATTCAGTAAAATCCCTGGAGAACGGATTTCGGTTCTTAAATGTTGAGGCCCATGCCTGCTCACATGTCGCATATGTTCAACCGTTGTAAATACTTCCAGAAATCCGTCCCAATTTGTTTTGCCCGCCTCCGCAGCGATGAGCTTGGACAATTCATTCATATGAGCCACCAGCATTTTACGCACAAGGCGAATTTTACGCGATCGTTGTGTTAAGCGTAAGCCAGCCCATTCTTTGGCTCCTTCTTTTGCCCGGTCAAACGTTGTATCTAAAGATTCAAGAGATGTCGTTTGAACAGAACCGATGGGCTCCTTAGTAGCAGGGTTTATGGATAGTATTTCCATGGTGTTCCTTTCAATGAGTATATGAGGGCTTTGCCAAACCTATTGCACAAATTAAAAAGTCTAAAATTCGCCTGCTTTTCGTTAGAAAACTTGTCCATAACCCCGCTATTGACTACGTTTCCCGCCTTAACCAGACAAATTTTACATCTTTTTTCTTCACACATCAGGTTTTGCAAAGTCCTCTATATAATTGTTTTACCCAATCCACATCTTCTTTTGGTAATAAATCACCAAGGGATATAGCGGTGCTAACCTGTTGAACATTGCGTTGACCCAGTAAAACACAGCTGTTATTAGAATCGGAAATGAGTGTATTAATCACTCCGTACATCACCGGATTGGGATGAGCGGCGAACCGTTCTTTAAGCAGAACGGCATTTTGTTTTACTTTATCTATGATCGCTTGATCTTTAAATGCATCAATATTTTCCCGAAAATCCCCAGGCTCAAAGGTGGTGGGTGAAGAATATTTTCCTGTTAAAAATCCATGCATAAGTGGAGAAAAGAAACACACACCCAAATTGTTTTTCTCTATATATTTTTTAAGTGCACTGGATTCGTACGTGTCATCCCAAACATTGCGGTAAGGCTGCACCACGTCGGGGTTTGCTCGCTCAATAAAACGCAGGATTTTAAATAAATCCCAATCGGATAAACCAATAAATCGTGTTTTTCCTTCTTCCTGGAAACGCCGAATAACCTCAATAGCATCGTCAAAATATTCACCATTTTTTCCAAAGTTGCAATGATGAAGATACAGTAAATCTACACAATCGGTTTGTAAAAGATTTAGTGATCGTTCTATGTTGTGCCGCATGTGGTCGGGATGATACCAATAATCATATTTCCCGCGATCCCATCCGACTTTTGTTGCTAAAAATATGTCACTTCGTGGAACCGTCTCCCACATGGAACCAATGACTTGTTCAGAACGACCATTTCCATAGACATCTGCTGTGTCCCAGTGGTTAATGCCGTTTTCCCAGCATTTGATTAAAACAGCTTTGGAATCATTATCGGATTGTCCGGCCCACCCAACGGCTTGTTTGCCGCTGGTGTTTGCGCCGCCGAAGGACCATGTGCCCAAACTAATGGCTGATACTTCAGCGCAGGTTCTTCCTAATGTTATCTTGCGCATTTCTTCCCTTTTATTTAAAGACTAAATTAGGAAAACAAGCGGTAATTTTCGGTAGAATTATTCATAGATTTATGATGGTTGATGGAAGATGTAAAATGAATAGTGGAAAATGGTTGAGATAATAATCCCACTTTCCTAATCTTTATCCTTATCCTAATTCCTTATCCATCAAAAAGTAATTTCGTATTTTCGGGCACAAGTAAAATAAAAGATTTTGTTAAAAACAATTGATATAGGCCATAAAAACTATCACCTGGATAGCGCATTGTCTGTTTTAGAGACAGAAGTAAGCAAGGCTATGTTCGCCGGAAAAGTCCGCGCGTTGAAAATCGTCCACGGGCATGGCGAGGGCGCTTTGCGAAGCGCTGTTCGGGAATGGTGCGAGGAACAAGAAGGGCGTTTCAAAGCGGTGATTTACGGAGAAGACTATGATATGTTTCACCAAGAAAGCGTTAACATGAGATCCGCTTGTGGAAACCCCAAAGACCCGCACCTTGGTTTGAAAAACAGATCTGTGACATATATATGGCTCTGGTGAATTGAATCGTTGATGGTGTAAGATGTAAATTGAACCCTAAAAGAATTTATTATGACGAAACAATACACCCAATACGATCGCCTTTTTAAAAATGTGATTCCCAATGCAGTTGGCGGAATCAGAATTTTTAGCAAAAATGATCCTTTCGAAAAACCGCAGCAATACGACGCTGTTACCAATCTTGAAAACAAGATATGGGAAGATTTATTTATTAATTTGGAACGGCTTTTAGATCAATATGCATCGAAAGAATATTTACTCGGCATACGGACACTCCCAATCCCCCACGATCGATTTCCAGAATTTGATGCCATATCCCCACTCATAGAAAATTCAACCGGATGGTCATTAATATCTGTAGCGGGATTTTTGGATGAAGAATTGTTTTTTGACTTGAACGCCAACCGCAAATTTCCCGTGACAGATATTATTCGTAAATCACCGCGCTTTGAAGAAAAATATGCTGGAATGGATATACAGAACGATGAAGGCTATACACCGGAGCCGGACGTGTTCCACGATGTCCAGGCCCACGTGCCGTTTTTGATGAACAAAGACTATGCTGATTTCATGCACGATATGGGTATTCTTGGATATGAAATTATTAAAGATGAAAAAGGTTTGGGGCCGGAACTAATTTCACATAACCTGAAACGCCTCCAAAACTTTGCCTGGTGGACGTATGAGTTTGGTCTTGTAAAAAACACAGGAGAAACTGATAGTCTCCGTCGCAAGGCAAACGATATTGATTATGAAATATACGGGGCCGGGATTATTTCGTCTTATGATGAAACGAATAATATTATTGAATGTGCAAAAGGCAATTCAGACCATTCACAATTTATTCCATTTGATATTGAAGATGTAGTGATGACGCGGTTTGATTACAGTGAAATTCAAGACAGGTATTATACCGTTAACTCTATGACAGATTTATACAATTCATATTATGAAAACAAAGACATTTTCTGGTACGAAGGTTAAAACGATCGCGCACGCTTTGTTTAAAAATAAACCTCTATATATAATTCCAGTCATTTGCTATTGGTTGACAAACTGCGCACCGTCGATTGCTGAACTCGCCAAGATCGATCCGGAGGCAGTCATCGCCAAAAAAAGCGAGTTGCTTGCCGGAAAATCTGTTTCGGAAGAAACAATAACGGCCGTGGTAAATGCCCACAATAATTTGGGCAATGCCGCATTGCAGGCGAAAGATTTTGATGAAGCTGAAAAGCAGTTTAACGAATCACTGGCATTAGATAGTAAAAGTAAACAAGCAAAGTACGGTTTGGCAATGATCAAAGGCCATCGCCTGTTTAAAAAAGGAAGCAACTCGGCTTTATGGGATTCAATGGAACAATTTGGAAAAGCATTGTATTACAATCCCACCAAAGGCGAGCCGCACTATTGGATGGGTCGTGCATATGAGAAAAAAGATGATGGTGATTTTGAGCTCATTGTGGAAGCATATGAAAAAGCGTTGATCGGTACCCTGTCAAATAAATTGAAAAAAGATACCGAAGAGAGATTGGCCATTGTCAAAAAACAACAAAAAATATTTAAAGAATTCTGGAAATAGGAGGAAAAGATGAACCCTGTTGATGCATTGAAAAATGAATTGAAACAAATTAAAGATCTAAAAGGCGCTATCAATTTATTGTATTGGGACATGGAAACATATATGCCGAAAGGTGGGACGGAAGCACGAGCCAGGCAAGTTTCTATGCTCGAAGCAATGGCCCATGAAAGATTTATTGGTGAAGGCGTTTCCAAACCGCTGGGGGAACTTGTTGATTTAGATTCCGGAAAATCGCTCAATGGTTTGGACAGCAATACAGAAAGGTTGTCTTTTGAAATATGGAAAGATTATCATAGAGCGGTTGCCTTGCCAAAAGAATTTGTTGAAGAATTATCTCGAACCGCATCTCTCGCTCATCCTGTCTGGGTCGAAGCGAGAGAAAAGAATGATTTCAGTTTATTTTCCCCGCATTTAGAGAAACTCATTGCCTTGAAACATAAAGAAATCAGCTACCTGGGCAGCAATAGTATTCCGTACGATACTCTGCTTGATGAGTATGAACCGGGTGTAACGACAGAGGATGTAGAAAAATTATTCAGCGAACTCAAAACGGATTTGGTTCCAATGATTAAAGCGATTCAAGATTCCGGCGTGGATACGAAACGAGAGATTCTCCAACAGCATTATGATGCGAACAAACAATGGGAATTTTCGGAAGTCATTTTAAAAGATATGGGTTATGATTTTAATTGCGGCAGGCAGGATAAGGCGGTTCACCCATTCACCATAGATTTTCACCCAACAGATGTAAGAATTACGACTCGTATTAATGAAAACAATTTAATGGATTGTTTAACCGGATCAATACATGAAGGCGGCCATGCTCTTTATGAACAAGGATTAGACACAGACTGGTATGGTACACCATTTTGTGAAGCTATTTCATACGGAATTCATGAAAGCCAGTCGCGCCTTTGGGAAAACTTGGTGGGGTTAAGTAAACCTTTTTGGGAATATTATTTTCCAAAGCTTCAAACAGTATTCCCGGAAAACTTATCAAACGTTTCACTGGATGAGTTTTACCGGTCTATCAACACCGTAAAACCCGGCTTTATTCGTGTTGACGCCGATGAATTGACATATAACCTGCATATAATGCTGCGCTTTGAAATTGAACAAATGATTATTAATGACAACATTGAAGTCGCTGCCCTTCCGAGTCTTTGGAATGATAAAATGGAAGAGTACTTAGGCATTAGGCCTGAAACAGATACTGAAGGTATTTTGCAGGATGTCCATTGGTCTCATGGCAGTTTTGGTTATTTCCCGACATATGCTTTAGGCAATCTTTACAATATTATCATATTTAATAAGGTGAATGAAGATATACCGGATTTAAATAATAATATTAGTAATGGAAAATTCTCTCCTTTGCGCGAATGGCTTAAAAAAAATATACACCAAGTGGGTAGAAAACAAACAGCCAAAGAAATGATTCAATCACTGTCGGGGGAAAATCTTACCGCCAAACCGTTTATTACTTACCTGCGTAATAAGTACAGCGAAATTTATCCAATATAAGTATTGAATAAAACATTCTGCAGGTTTTTCCTATTTATTCTCAGGAATTATCTCTACACATTTCTGCTTGACACTTGGTAAAAGATGGAAGTAAACTTATCCGTCCAAGGTAGACATTAGCCTTTGATATTCTTAACCGAGGTAAGTAAATGAATAAAAAATCGCTAATAAGATATGCTATTCTTAGCCTATTTCTTATTTCATATAACACGATTCTTTTTGCGAAAGATTATAAAGTAAGCGGCATTGTCATCGATAAGGATGATAAAAAAGTTGGCGGTGTTACGGTTTTGCTTCTCACGTCAGATGGTGTTGAGTCTCAACGGACCAACACATCAAAACCACGCATGGGAATAGGTGGTGGAAATTTCAAATTTAAAGATGTCCTTCCCGGCGACTATACTCTAGATGTTGATGGAGGCGCTAAAGGAAAAGTAACTACTTCCATTACGGTTTCCGATGATAATGTAGAAGACATCGAATTGGTTTTATCGGTAAAAAGAGTTAAAAAAGAAGTGGTACTTGCAGGAGGAGGTAAAATTAAAATACCGGACGAGGCAACCGAATCGGGGAGCACTCCTGAATACGTAACAACAGAACTCAGTTTTGAACTGAAAAAATTGGCCGCTGAAATCAAGCACTTAAACTCAGAACTAGAGGATCTCAAAGCGTTAAGTAAAATGTGGATTAATCCTCTCGCTATTTATTCCAAAGAAATAATATTACAAAACGGAAGTACTCTTTTTGGAAAAATCGTTTATCAGGATGAAAAAACCCTCAAAATAGAAACATTAGTTGGCTATCTAATTATTGAACGTAAAAATATAGTAAGGGTGATTGATAATGTTATAACCGAAGAAACACAGGAATATGTACCAGAGCAAATCCGAGACAGTTACTCCCCGCCGCCGATGCCAAAACTGGCACAACCCAAATATACTTCTGCTGATCCACTCAGCCGTGTAGCGAGTAAAAGATACTCTGCAAATTGTGTATTGGTTGGAAACATTAGTGAACGCAGGGACAATCAAGGAGCAATCATTTTTACCGGAGAGGTTAAAAATATTGGCGGGCGAAGAGCTGATTTTGTGAAAGTTGACTTTGTTTTTCGTAAAAACTGGAGTGGTGAAACCAAAACACTAACCACTTTTATTCGTGGAACATATCATACATTCGATTCCGGAATTACTACTGATGCAACACTCCTGCCGGGGGCGGTAGGCGCATTTGAGCTGTTTATTCCAAATGACTTTGGTTCTTTTATCGGATATTCCTACGTTATTGATTGGGAGGAATACGAATAATGACGGTGTTAAGTTATCACCTTCGCCTTGTTTCTTATATAGGCATCACCATTTTATTTGTCGTCCCCTTGTTTGCTCAACAGCAATACTCTTCCTCATCGCTTTCTGAAATATTTTTACTGGATCTTGGCATTGTGATTGAGCCTAGAACAGGTCTAGAAACGTATTCCCGACGGATACAAGCTCCATCTAAGGAAGTAAGTTTTAGGATAAAAAAGGTTCACAGCGGATCTGTGTATATGGCCGCTTCCCGGGAATTGCTGAGTGCGATTGAGAGGATTAATGTCCGTATTTCTGACATGGAAACATTATTTAAAAATGAATTAATGGCTTTGAGAGTTGAAAACCATGAATTGAAAACTATGCTGGCGAATTTTCAACCTATAATGGATAAACCCGAAAAGCCAAATATGGTTATTGCCACACCAGAGCCTCAATTGGAAAATGATATAACCATTGTTTCATTGCCTGAAGTAAACAGTATTCAGATGGAACCCCTTCCACCCAAAAAAACCTTTAATCAGCGGGTATATATGGCGGGCGTATTTGCGTATCAGAGAGAAGATTTTACTTCAGCTTTGGAATATTTTGCTAAGTTACATTTGGAATTAGCATCGATGGAAACAGCAGATAATGTAATGTACTGGACAGCCGATGCTTATCAGCATGTCCATGATAATCAAAAAGCGCTTGATGTATTAAATAAATTATTGAAAAATCAAAATTCGGATCGCATGGATGATGCCTTGGTGAAAAAGGGGCTGATCCATAAAAAAATGGGTCATTTGGATTTAGCAATGCAAGCATTTGGCCGGATAGTGAACGAGTATCCAAACAGTGAGTATACTCGCTTGGCAAGTATGGAACTAAAACGAGTGGAGATGGCTTTACAGTGAGAAAATTTTTATACCGGTCAATTGCAATATTATTGTTGATAACATCCATATCCGTTGGCGCTTCACGGGTGGCATATACTCGTCCGGGTTTTATGATGAAAATCCCCACATCAAGTGTGCAAAAAGCGCCTTATTTATTCCGAACAGGTTTTGGAACAGAATTGCACAACTTTGATCCGTTTAATTCTGCCCAGGGAATTTATTTTGATATGGAACTGGGAAGAAACTTTACATTTGGTTTTTCATCTGTACAGACGGCAGATACAACTTCGCTTGCTTTGTTGGGGGCAACCGGCTACACGCCTCCTGTAGAATTTGGGTTTCATTTACAGCAAAGAGTATATACGTATAATTATATTTCCCTATCCGTTGGTCTCCAGGATATTGTATTTCAAAACGCAGAGAGCAATGGCGGAAACGGTTTAAGACTTAACCCGGAAGAGCTCTCCTTTTTTGCAGTGATCAGCAGCGAGAAAGCCCTTGGGAAATATCATTTAAGCACCTACATGGGTTTTGGGTCCGGTGGATTTTCAGCTGCAGATACCATAAGCAACATGACCGGCGGTGCAACGGATGGCTCAACCTCTGGCGATGAAGCCACAAGCCAGGGTACAAAAGCCGGTGTTTTTATAGGATTAATTATGAACACTCCATACTTAGAAAAATGGGGTGGTATTGATCTTGTGGGTGAATTTGACGGGACAGGCATCAATGTGGGACTCCGCATCCCCCTTACCTCGGATTATCGCTTGAACCTAGGATTCACCCACATAGAAAAACTTCCGGATTGGAAATCTCGTTATTGGGAAGGGCATCCCGGGATTACTCTGGGTTTTGATATGGTAGTACCAAGAGCTGGCGGCCGTTCTCTGCCTAGAGGATTAGGCGGCCCTTCGCCTTTTCCAGGAGCTCAATTAAAGCTACCAGGAACAGGTCAATTTGAGCCGCTATCGTCCTCAATGGATTCCACGTTGGCGCTTGCTGACTTTGCCGTGCATACCATACGGGATTCCATGAAGATGTTGACAAACGCAATGCGCAACCTGATGGTTCAATTGGCATCGATCCAGCAGCAGTCTCAATTTTTAGAAGACTCACTGTTGGCGATGAAATTGAATCGTAATGTTGATGAAAAAAATATGAATGAAGCGATGCGGCATCTATCCAGATCATTACGATATTTTTACACAGGAGATTATAGAGTTGCTTTACAAGAGGTGGAATCTGCTTTGGATCTGAACCCAAATATAGCCTTGGCCTATGCCAGGCGAGGATCTATTTACTATAAACTTGGAGATATTCAGCGGGCAACCATTAACTGGAATTTAGCTTTGCGCATGGACCCCGAATATGATGATGTACGAAACATTCTAAAAGCACTGCACGAAAATCGCTTAAAATCGACGAGTGTAGTAGAGGAGTAAAAAACATGGATATTGCAACATCAGTAGGTATTATAATCGGTTTAGGGGCCATTTTTAGTGGAATCTTTTTAGCCGCTTCTGCAGCAAATGCAAGTATGGCTGGATTCATTTCCCTCTCAAGCTTTACCATTGTGTTTGGAGGAATGGTGGCGTCTGTATCCGTTGCCTTTCCGTTGTCAGATGTGATGAAATTGGGATCGGCCATAAGAGCGGTGTTTAAAGGCGGAACCATTAAACTTGGCACCGTGGTTGATGATGCTGTAGAAGCATCTGAAATTGGACGAAAAGGAGTTGCTGAACTGGAAAAATCTGTAGAAAGTATTAAAAATCCATTTTTTCGGGATGGTGTACAAATGGTTGTAGACGGTTACTCTTTGGATGAATTAACTGAAATTTTGGAAACGCGCATTGAGTACCGTGAGGTACGTGAAAAAACTCAAGCGGGTTTATTTAAATCAATGGGGACCATGGCGCCGGCTTGGGGAATGATCGGAACACTGATTGGTTTGGTCATTATGTTAGCCGGTTTTGGCGGTGAAGGCGGAGCAGATGCTCTTGGCCCCGGTATGTCGGCTGCGTTGATAACAACATTCTATGGTTCTGTTTTTGCTAATTTGTTTTTTCTGCCAATGAGCGAAAAATTAAACACAAGAATTAGCTTTACCAGCACAATGCAAGCAATGCTAGTCGAGGCAGCGCGGTTAATTCATCAGAAGAAACACCCGTTAATCGTAAGGGAAAAATTAAATTCCTTTATTCCACCTAAGGAGTGGAAGAAAGAAGAATAATTAAATGCCCAAAACATATAGAGAACAAAAAGCCTATAAAGCGGGAATCAAAAAAGGTAAGTCCCTTGTAGAGGAAGGTCTACCTGGATGGTATGGTACATTTGCCGATATGATGACGTTGCTTTTTGCCTTTTTTGTTCTGCTGGCTGCTATTTCGACTATCGATCCTGTGAAACTTCAGGAAATGGCTGATTCCATGGGTAAATCTATAGGTTCAAAAATAAAAAAAGAGAGTCAGGCTATGAATCTAGCTGACGTTAAAAAAGCAGTTCAGGATATGATAAAAAAAATGCAGGAAGAATCCGAGACAGGGGAGACACCTGTTGAAGTTACGACAGGGCCGAAAGGGGTAACGATTGGTATTTCATCTGATATCAGTTTTGCATCCGGGTCAGCAAAAACGAAGGTACAGATTATAGATATTTTGAAAAAGATTGTACCTACAATAGAGAAATCTTATTTCCAAATCGCCGTTGAAGGACATACCGACAATGAAAAACTACCGGAAGTGCTCCGGGAAAAATATCCAACCAATTGGGAATTATCATCTGCCAGAGCATCGGCAGTTGTAAGGGAATTAATCCAGTTGGGCGTAGACCCTATACGATTAGAGGCTGTGGGTTATGGTGAATTTGTTCCCCGGGATCGAGCGTCTCATGAGTTGATCACACAAAAGGTGATTCTAAAGTATAACATCACGGCTCAACAGAAATCCCGAAACAGACGGGTAGAAATTACATTTTTGGCCCCATATTATAGCAGGGCTAGCGAAGATAAAGGCACGGACGATTCATAACCAATTGAATTATGAGAAAAATTTCGATAAGCAAAGGAACTATCATGAGAAAAGTTAACATTTATTGCAAATCATTTATACTGGCAGCGTTTTGCTTCAGTGTGAGCTGGGGGCAAGGCAATAGTTATTTAGCCCAAAAACTGATGGTTGAAAATGATTTTCGTCAGCGTATAACAGATGCTCTATCTAAAATTATTGATGACCGTCAATATGTTATTGATGTTAAGGCTGAAATTGAGATTACCGATGGCACGGAAGAACAAATCACTATTATGGGAGATGTTCTACAACCTCTGTCTGGCCAAGCGTTAGAAGATGTTACATCAGAAATCAATCAAGCATTAGAAGTGCCGTCTAGAAGATCTTCCGGCCTAACAAGCGGTTTACCAATCCCCGGATTTGAGTTTGAATCAGATGCGGGAAGATCGTCTTCCATCGTAAACGAAACTGCTTCTGAAACTTTAACTCAAAGAACAGTACCCTTAAGCTCCGGCAAAAATAAAGTAATATCGAGAACAGTGACCAATAGGCGTCCTTCTACAGCGAAGATTACCAAACTGGATATCAGTATTATTCTGCAAGAGGGCGCCGCTCCCGAACTTATTGAAAATATTCGTCAAATTGTTATGGTATCATCGGGATTCAATCGCGCCCGGGGTGATGCGTTAAGTATCATGACAGCAACGTTTAAAGAACGTCGAGATGAAAAAACAGCGGAACAAATTTTATTAAAAAATATTGCTGAAAAACTTGAGTCACTGGAACAACAACGATCACGTGAAAGTTCTGTAAACTGGAAAGAGGAGCTGGACAACTATAAAGCGCAGGAAGCTGAACGACGCGAGCAGGACAAAATGTATTTTCAGCAACAACTTACCAACTTAGAAGCAGCTGCAAGAGACCGAGCGTATCAAGCTGAAAAAAGAGACATTCTAAGACGTGATTCCTTAAAGCTACAGGCGCTAAATAAAGAAATAGAAGACTTGAAATCTATGATGGCATCTGCTGAAGTCTCTGGGGATGAAGTCGATCAGGCCCAAAATGCAATGGGTGAAAAAATAAGTGAAAAAGAGACATTGGATGCACAAATTGCTGAAAAATTAGCGATGCTTGATGCGGTTCAATCCGATCTTGATCGCAATATGGGTGGCGATTCATCTACAATGATGATCGTTTTTGTTTCTCTCTTAGGAGCCCTAGTGATTGTGTTGGTGGTGGTACTTGTCATTATGATTATGGGGAATAAGCAAAAGCAGCAACAACTTCCCCCGCCCTGGATGTATCCGCCCAGACCACGGAAAAAAAAAAGTAAAGATGAACCAGTGAAAGTCTCAGCACAATCAGCGCCCATTGCACCAGCGCCTCAACCCGTAGAAGATACGGCTGTTTTGCAAAGTGAAGTGGCTGATATGAAACAAGCTGTTGTTTCCATGAGCGTTGGTCAACCAAATACTGCCACACGAATTGTAAAAGAATGGATGGAAGACGACACTCCACCGCCAGAACCGGAATCAACTGTTCCAGAGGAGGCTGAAGAGGAAGAAGATGACGGAAAAAAGAAAAAGAAAAAAAAGAAAAAGTAAGGCAACACTATGATTACAGATTATAATAGACTTTCCGGTCTGCAAAAAGCAGCCGTTCTTTTCTCTGTTCTAGGCGAAGGGTTAGCTTTGTCGTTGGTTAAAGAACTTTCAAAGACAGACGTTCGAAAAGTAAGAGCGGCTATGCGCGATTTAGATAGTGTCTCGTTTTTAGTTAAAAAAAGAGTCATGGAAGAATTTTACTTTAGTTTCGTCAGTGAAAAATTTCAAGATGAAGATTCTGATGAGCCAAGAAAACCATTCGCTTTTATTGAAGACATCACAGACGAGCAGCTCTTTGCCCTTATTAAACCCGAGTCCGCATCAGTAGCAGCCATTGTTTTAGCGCAGGTTAAGGGAGACCGTCGCATGAAAACTGTAGAACGGTTTGATGCGATGACGAGGGGAGAAATAATTATGGAAATGGGGAATCTAAACGATATTCCATTAGAAGCCATCGTGAGCATAGCGACAGACTTGAAGAAAAAATCTCAATTATTACCCAAAACAGTTGCTTTCTCCCGGGGTGGAGGAAAAGATATAGCAGAAATTCTGGGTGGACTAAACCCGGAAGAAGAGAAACTTTTTCTTGAAAATATTGCTCGAGAAAACCCGGAACTGGCCGAAGATATAAAAAAATACCATTTAACCTGGGATGTCTTGTTTGATGTCTTACCCAATAACATTATACGCGATTTAATGAATTCTATCGAACTGGATTCTATTGCAATGGCGCTGAAAGGAATGTCAGAAGACGTTGTGAACAGGATAATTGAAAACCTGCCTAAAAAGAAACAGGCCATGTATGAACCTGTGGAAGGAGCCGTTTCCAAACGGGAAGTGGAAAATGCGAGAAAAGAAATTGTCGCCTCCGCAAAGCAAATGGAAAAAGACGGCGCTTTCA
>JADFRD010000067.1 GCA_022561485.1 Fidelibacterota bacterium
GATTAGCAAGCTGCTGACCCGGCATGTTATATACTGGTATGGATATATCCGCTTTTGTATCAATAACATAAACAATGCTGGTGGTGGGGTTAAACGGATTAGGATAATTCCCTTTCAGTTCAAACCTGCTAGGAATGGAGGCTTCATTACCCGTTCCTACAACACCTTCAGCCCACGCTATGGAAGCCAAAAGAGGATTCACCAACATTGTTGGCAGAGGCCCAGCAACATACTGCCCTGGATAATTAGTATCTAACCAATCGTTGTAATATGGAGCGCCTACCCAAAAATAATCGGGCGCAGTATTCAAGGCTTCAACATCGAAAGACATGAAAACACTCTTTCCACCATTAGCTGCCTGACCATAAATGGCAACAGGAAATGTTGTTGTATCGGGATTTGCTTGATCTGCGCTATCTAATACTCCAGGGTAAGCTTTCAATGCAACTGTATATCCATCAACTGGGTCTACACTGTCCAGCCAGTTAGTTCCACCTGTTTCATAAGATGGATCATAGTTCAAATACAGTGACGAATCAGACAGAAAGGTAGCCAGAGCTCCACCTATGGCATCGCCGGTAACTGCAGTAAGACGAGATATTGCAGCATCATCCCCAGAACCGCTATAGTTGATGTCTCCTTCGAAGCTATCTATGCCTAACACAGAACGGGCAACATTCGTTCCCGCAGGAACAACACCAGTGCTACCATAGCGAATATATAGCCATTCATCAGCTGAAACAATGTAGGTTTTGCCTCCGCCCCACCATGCTATGATTGCATCATCACTATTATTGTCCGGACCTTTACCGCCCATTTCTATAACTAAATCATAGTGGACTAGCAATTCATCTGAGAGACCGCCGAATGCAGATTCCCACACATCATAGCTCGCAGTCCAATCCAAGTAATCTTCAATACCGGCAACGTCCTGGTTATTGAATACTAAAGGTAGCCCTGCAGTTGGTTCAAAGATCGTGTAGAAGTAGGTTACTGTACTAGTGGTATTTCCATTAACATCAACTGCTGTTAGCGACCAGTATATATCTGTACCGATTGCCTGACCGGGGATTGTTCCTCCCCACACTCCATCTTCTGCAGTGCCAGAGGTCATCGTCAGTGAAATTGTCTTAACTGTTGCAGTTAGTGAATCAATTTGATAGCTAAACGTTGCAGAAGCAACGCCGGCTGTTCCACCACTGGGGTTTGTCTCAGTAATCTCTGCTTCGAAAGCGCGATCTGCTGTTGATAACGTTGTTGTTAATGGGCTCAAGTCTTCGATTATCGGAGGCATGTCGCCTGTTAATTCAACCGCATAAGCAAAACGCCAGTTGTATTGACGAATATACCAGCCAGATTCTCCGCCGGTACCACCACAGTCTGGAATATTATAGAACTTCAGTCCGACGTGGGGATAAATCGCATCAGCAACTCCAGAGAGTAAGCCAATACGTGAGGCATCGACTAATGGGTCTCCAGCGCCAGTTTCCAGGTATGTTACCACAACTGCAATGTATTCATCGGTCGCGAATGTGGCGCCACCATCTTGGGTAAAATCAATCCAATAAAGGCCGGTTGCAGGATCGGTTCCGCCGGGGTTGGTAATTACGGCATCAATGAAACCGCTAGGTAATACTTTCGTTCCCATCAGTGGTTGATTATTAGCTACCACAGTATCGCTATCGCAGACACCATAGGTAAAACCATTCCAAAGGTTGTCACTTACATAACTGGTATCGGGATAATGGGTAGTATCATTGTCTGCCGTATGCGCGTAGCCGACCCAACCGCCACCATCCATAACTGAACTTGGATAGGTGGTCCCATCAGTTAAATAGGGATAGCCGCCTGTGCCTGGACGCCATACTTCAACTTTCAATGAAGGTGTAAATCCGTCAGTATTCCACCCATAGACATCCACACCAACCCCATACATTATAAGGTCTGTGGGCGCTTTGTACACCTCCATCATCACATCTCCGGGGAAAAAGCCAAAGTTTACCGTACCACCAATGCCCCAATCAAGGGTATCCACCGTCCCCCGAGAGTTGTTATTCCTGAAAATACGGCGAACAGGTTCTCCCAAAGGAATTGCTTCATTATCTGCGCTATATGCAGTAATTCCGGCCTGGGCAGTTATGTTTAAGTGCGGCAACGCCTTTTTACCGGCTTGGCGTACAGCATTGTCTGCGCCTGGTTGGATTGCATGAAGCGAAAGGACTAAGATAAAACTTAATCCAAATGCTATTATCTTCTTATTCATTTTAACTCCTTACTTTTTTTTCTTGCAAGAAAGACGACAACGGACAAAGAATAAATGTCCGCTGCTTTTCGTCTTCATTTTTTTTCGACTTGTCAAAAAGCTGCCTTAATTGTCAGCCAGCTAACACCGTCGAAATATTCTGCTGTTCTGTAAGCATAATCAACAGACAGCCCTAAACCTGTAAGTTTAGATAAATTTATTCCGAAACCAAAAGAGGGGCCCCACATAAATTCTTCAGTACCCCATTCAAATTGTTCATCTTCGCTATCATCGTCTGTATCCTGCACACCATCTTTACCCCACGGTTCCGGATCGTATCCAATAGCAAGACCACTACGCAAATATAAAATATCCAATACATTAGCTTGAACACCAAATCGATATTCATCAAAATAAAAATTGTTGTTTAAAAACGATCCTGATAAGAGAATTTTTGCCGGCCCAAAGTTCATAGGGCCATACGACACTCCCAATTCCAACGTGGTTGGCATTTCAAAATCCTGAAGTGTAATACGCCTCGGTTCTGTGGGTGTACCGGGCTCTGAACCAAAGGGATCGACAAATTCTTCCAGGTCCGAACCGGTAAAAATCATATTTAATCCCAGATTTCTTAAGGACGCGCCTATATGGATACCGGTTTCACTTGTAGCATATTGAACACCGGCATCAATAACCGCTCCCGTCGCGTTTACTCTCATAATGGTTTCAGAAACAATTTTGAAATCAAAGCCAAACGAAATTCGATCTGTCATTTTTCGAGCATAAAGAAATGCTATATTGACCAAGCTAGGCGAGTACATTTCTCCCGTACCGCTTGTGGCTTCCATGGTTGTGACGGGTATATCGCCTAAATCCAATGATTTAAACGTGATCCCAAATACACTCTTGCCGCCAAATGAAGAAGCAACTCCAAAATAAGAAACACCAATACCATCCAGCCAGGTCGCATGGGAAAACATTGCTTCACCTGTGCCGCTGATTTTGGCGAGACCGGCAATATTCCATTCCACTGCTTCGATGCCGGAAATGCTGGCAACATTTGCACCGGCCATCGCTGTACCGCCCGAACCAACAGGAATCAAGAGTTGTTGAGCTCCGGCTGTACCGCTTCTATTTTTACTTCCGGCTTCTATTTGCGCACCTAACAATATAAAAACTGTTAATAATAATCCCAATCGTGCTTGATATTTAATCATCATCAATTCTCCCAAAACTTATTAATAAATGTCTAAGCGTTCTTCCGGTTGGAAGATTGCCAATTTTAGTACTTTTTCCCCAACAGATTTACCGTTCGAATCTCTCAAGTCCAAATGGGCCAAGTACATGCCGCTTGCTACAGGAACGCCAGCTCTATTACGTAAATCCCAAATTGCTCTTCTGTCGCTATCATTTTCAGAAATAATCGTGTGTTCTATTTTCGAAACAAGAGCCCCGGAGAGAGTGAATATCCTGATGGTAGTTGTTCCTACGCCAAGTTGCGTAAAATATACTTTACGATCCAATGGATTATTTTCTTCCCAGTTTGATCCAAAGTATGGGTTTGGATACACAGTAATGGCATCCATTTGTGAGTTTAAAAGAGCAGCATCAGACTCCCTCTTCCCGGAAGTCACAAATGTGAATACATCTTCACCCGGTACGATTTGATTGTTAAACGTTATCTGGAAAACATTACCATTTTCAAACAGCGTATTATCTTTATCAAACGCCAGCATCCAGCCCATCAAATTTGCATCACTTTCATAATGATACGCATCTGAAGCGCTTTGAGGGTTACTGTAATTCTTATAAACGGGGAGTACAAAAAAGTTCTTGGTGAATTCAAAAATACCTGCTGTGGCAGACTCTCCCCAAATCGGTTTTGAACCGGCGGATTGATAAATAGCCACATCAATCTGCGTATCATCTTCAACTGTCCATAATTCAAAAGGAAGGTGTACGGTATCTATGACCGTTAATGATGCGTTGAAATATGTGGCATTGGAACCGGTTTCAGTAAAACGAAACTCCAAGTCCAGTTTTAAATCATTGGCGCCTGGTCGCCCAGAGGGATTTAATCCGGGCGGCCCTTCAATAAATCCGGCCCATAATCCATCCGGGGAGCCCACATATGTTCCCGCAAAAACGATTTCTGTATCATCATTGTCATCTGTGACCGTTTCAAAGCCTGAATAGGTCGTTGGCGCATTGAAAGTCGCGTTTTTCGATGTGAGTATAAATCCATCTGTAACGGTTAAAGATACTTCTTGGCCGACGGGGACGATTGCGCCGCCCAAACTAATTTTATCGTAATAGTCTACAGAAACAGGAAAGTTTTCTAAAGCAACCAACGTATCGGCTTCATCTATATCAATTAAATACCACATATGTGTGGAATCGTTCACCGCAGCAAATTGAACCTCATACGTATGATTCGTTAATAAATACGGATCAATCACCGTGGGAATAAACATGGCGTCCGAAATGCCTGATTCATTCGATACGGTTAAAACATCGGAAAATTCAGAATCTAAATCGGATCCTAAACCGGATAATCCGGGGACAGCGGTTAACGGTTTAAATGCGCTTTCCACCGTGACGGGAGCCGTCTCCTTATCATAAGCGTATGCTGTCACCGTAAAATAGTATTTTCGATTATTAATCAGTTGTGAATTACGTACAGCGTCATCTGTAATTTCTATAAAATGCTTTATACCGGAGTCATTACCAAATTGCACTGGGGCTGAAAGCAGTAAGCCTGTTTTCAAATCCAATGTTTCGTCAGTAATTATTTTTACATCATCTATAATGTCGAATGTTTTTAATAATTTCCACGGACCAACAGTTGATCCACCCTGGTAAATATTATATCCCTGAAATTTATATCCTAAGCATGTATAATCAACTACGTCGCTCACATTATCTTCCCAAGACAGAATAATTTTTTTATCCAATTGAGACACAGTTACCTTTGGAGCCGGTGGGCTGCAGAGGTCAAAATTACTGTCAAAGGCATTTTGGGCAAATTTATCAAAATATTTGAACACTCTAATGGAGGTTAACGCGTCCGGGCCAGCGGCCACCAGCAAACAACCGACAATTTCTTGTTGATCTCCAGGAGCCATGGTGAAGGGACCGGACGACATTAAAAATCGTCGATCACCTGAAGGATGTTCGTCACTGTCCAGCCATCCTGTTCCGGCAACTGGATCACCGCTTGCAACAAATACACCGGGTTCACCAGTCTCGGGATTGATATATGAATTACCGTTAATCCCTATTAATCCATTCATATATCGATATGCTTCTTCAGCTGTTTCCGGGTCTCCGCGTTCATCATCCCCATTTATATATTTAACAAAACTGGTCAAGGGAAGCATTCTTTTATCGTAGACCTTCCTCTGATTATATCCTGAAATGGGATTGCCTAAATCATCAACCCCGGTTAAGTCAACGTTCCAAGTTAACAATAGAGCTGAATCGCCCGGAGCATCCACTAGGGGACCTTGAAAAAAGTCCGACCCCGAAACAGGTGCTGCGACACCGTATCTTGCGTCCCGGCCATCGTTAAACGTATACCCAATACTCAACGTGGTATCACACGCAACAAAGTCATCATTTGCATCACCCACATCAGCATCGTGCCATATAGAGACAAACATTGAATCAATGGTTTCTTCCCCCTTGTTTATAATCACCCAACGAACAAACATTGTGTTACCCAGGGCGTCATTAGGCGCACGGTCGAATCCAAAAATGGATGTTTGCACTTCAACATGAAGGGGAAGTGTTGTAAACACACCAGCATGCGGTGTTGAACCGCCATCATTCATAATATACCAATGGAATTGGTCCCCCAATATATCAGGGAAATCAACAGTATAATCATAAACCCCATCGCCGTCAACATCGATAAAAGGAGCGCCATCATCTGCGGGCCATTCCCTATAATCCTTTGTTGGGATGTTAATGGTCTCCGAAACGCCATCATTATTCAGGTCAAACTCCGCTGTACTATTACCTGCTTTCATTCCCTCTATTTCTGCTTTGTATATCCTGTAAATACGATACTTAGAATCGTTAGGGTTTTCTCCATAGGCTCCAGGTTGAAATTCTCTTGCAAATTCAGCGACGGCAGTACGAATACCACCCTGCACCATTCCAGCCAGCCAAAGACCTGATGCGAAGATGGCTGTTTTACCACTGCCTTTTGGCCATTCCAGTCCGGAATCTCCCGTAGCAGTATGATCAACCAAGGCGCCGTTATTTTTATGATAAGTGGAAATTTGATTTCCATCCCATAGTTCAAATTCCAACACCGCTGTTTTAGCCATTCTTTCATGCCAGTTTGCGTCATCCTTTACTGTTCGTCTTTCTGCATAAACCGGTAATGCTGCATAAACAAAAAATGTTATCAGCAGCGCCATATTTAGTTTTTTGTTTCCAAAATCCATTCATTTTTCTCCTTCAACCAAACGGTGTATCAATTTTTTATTTTTATCGCTTACAGATTTATTCTTAAACCAAATCGAATCTGTCGCGGCTCACCCCAATTATAAGGGTGGGAAATTTTTGCGTTATACAGGTCTGTGCCAAGAGTCTCTCCGTATTTATTCAACCACACGGCTTGTCCTTCGGCCGTTGCCAACCAATTATCATTCCCCGGCTCACCTGTAGCCGCATAAACATCTCTGATAATCTGACTGTTTAACGCATTTTTAATTTGCAGGTATACATTCAACTTCGCACCCATTACATTAAACCCTTTATCAATTTGCAGGCTTAATTTAAATGTCGCCGGCATCACACCCGTGTTCAGCCCGGCTATCGGTCTTGATGGAGCACTGCTTTCGAAAATCTCTGATCTAATCTCTGACGGAGTATAGCGCATGCCTGACCCGAACTCTGCAAGAATATTAACTCCAAAATTTGATAATATACCTCGATCACCGGTGCGATAATCAAAGGAAATATTCCCGGTGTGGCGCTGATCAAATTCCAGGGGAGATACAAACGTCGGGGAGTTTCCTCCTTGCCACGCAATTGTATACTGCCTGGTGGAGTTTGAACCCGTCCCCCCGGCGTATGATAATGTATAGTTTGCATTGATTTGTACATTGTTGATTCGACGCATTCCAAAAGCGAACGATAATCCTTTTACAGTTCCGTAATCACCATTCACATATATGGCATAATTTAACGGATACGCCGCACCAGTTACGTCGGTCACGTTACGGATTGTTACATAACCGGACATTTGTTTATAAAAAACAGTGGCGTCAATACTGATATCATCGGTAATCAATTGTTTAAAGCCAAGTTCGTATTGTGTCGTAACCACCGGCTGCAGGTCAGGATTTCCGCTTGTGGTATAGTTTCCCTGCTGCATATTTGCCAAAAATCTCGTATAGCTGATAAACATGCGGTTTAGTTCAGGCTGCTGAATGAATTTCCCGTACTGAGCATGAAATACCATTTTATCTGTCACCGGGAACGCCATCCCGATTCTTGGGCTCCAGAGCTCCCTTATGTTAGATTTAATTTGAAGCGGTTTACCTGTTTTATCGAATTCTGTAGGAGTAAGACTACGATATTTATCTTCATCATCAGCAATGCCGTTTTCATTGGAATCCTCAAGATAAACAGTTTCCGCCAATTGACCGGTTTCACCATCAATAATTATATTCAGCGGACCGCCTGTTTCCGGATTAAACCGCATATTGTCCGGATCGATTCTGTCATACCGAATGCCCAGGTTCAAAATTAAATCTTTTAACTCCAGCTTATCTTGAATAAATAATGCTGAAATTTTTGGTTTTCTGGCTCCATCTAATCCACCATCTACTTCTTTTTGTCCTAATAAATCATAACCAATATTTTCGGCGTAAGCATTCATATACGTATCAAAAATAACTTTATCATAATACGTATCATATTCTTCACCGCTGATTGCATCATTATTATCTACATCGTAAGAAGATCCAATCAGGGAATCTTTTTGAGCCAATGAATATGGACGAGTTCGCTGCAATGTTGAAGCCAGTCTCATGGGGGCGGCAATACGATAAAAGCGGATGGTGTTATCCCGATGTTCAAAGCCGGCTTTTAATTCATGATGCCCCATTTGCTTTGTAATGGAACCGGTAATGCTTAAATGGCTCATATTTTGTTTGGTATAATCATCCCATACTCGGCCTGCAAAGGCAAACTGAGCCACCGAATCAATTAACCCCGGCCTGATGCCGGCGGTGGGAAGTAAAGGTGTTACCCACGATTCAGTCGTATAATCGTATCGCTTCCCGTATTGCAGAAATGGGTATACTTCACTGGTGGTGCCGTCATCAAATAGAAAATTTCCATTGCCGGTGCCAAATACTGGATCATATTCTTCATACAGATCATTAAAACTACTCAATTGAAAAGAAATATATGTATTCTTTGACAACGCTCCGGTCAAACGGGCGAATAGCGTTGTTGTGGACGATTCATTCTTTGGAAAGCGGAGTTTTAAGGACCCGTTGTCATTGTAATAATTAAATAAACTGTAGCTATGAATATAAGTGGTGCGTTCTTCACTGAAAAAAGATCCGCCTAATTTCAATTTGAACGGCAGACCAATAAAGCTTTTCATGTCCATGACAACATTACCAGTCAGCATGGACCGGGTGGATCCGTTGTTTGGCAAGGGCCCGTTCCTATATTCAATATCATCGCCTGAGATAGAAAATGCGTCATATTTACCATTTCCGTTTGCATCAACAAATTTTTCTGCTTCTTCCTGCAAAGGTCCGATTAATGAATTTGAGTAAACGATTCCATCCGTCACCCAGTAATTCTGCTTATCCCAAACACCGTTACCATTCGCGTCAGTAAATGCTTCACCATTTGCCGGCAATCCCGAGTTTGGATCCAACTCACCGGTATACACAGGATGCGATCCCCAGGATGTCCTTGCATCATCCAAATTGCGAAACTCTCCTGCAAAGGCATAACGTATTGCATTTATACCGAGAACCGGTCCTGAAATAGCACCAGCGATCATGTTATAACCATAAGAAAACGCGGATGGATCTCCTGATGTTGGGAGAGCCGCGTCCGTTAAACTTTCAAAAGAAGCTTGAAACTTTTCCCGTCCTTCACGTGTGGTGGCGCTGATAATGCCGGCATTGGCGGAACCATATTCAGCATTAAATCCACCTGCTTGAAATGATATTTCTTCCAAGGATAAATTCGGAACGTCGCCCGATCTGCTCAAATTATAAGGATTGTTTACGTAAACACCATCAACATAATATCCTGTTTCATCACTACGGCCGCCACGGATGTGCAAAACATCGCCATCTGCCACAACACCCGTTTGCAATGCGGCAACCGCATTATACCCTCTCACGGGCATGTTTTGAAGATCTTCGGCTCGTATTACACGTACTTCATTTGTTGCGTTTATTTCGATTAGAGGTTTTTCAGCTATCACGATAACCTCTTGACCCTCAATCGCTTCGGTGGTTAATTCAATACTGTACAAATTTGTGGTCAAATCCTTGGTCGCCCGAACCCCTTGTATAGTCACAGTGGCATACCCGATGTAAGTAAATTTAATATTGTACAGAGCCGGAGGAACAAAAAGAATAAAAAATTCACCGTCCGTATTTGTCGCAGCTCCCATAGATGTGCCTTCCAGCAACACATTTACTCCGGGAAGTACATTACCGTTTTCCTTGTCCACAACCGTACCTGTGATTTTTCCTGTATCCCCTGCAAATATTGTCAGCGGTAGTACAATGAAAAGAGCTATTGTTAAAAATTTGATGGAATGTTTCAACATAACCATTCTCCGTTTATTTAATTTATGTGTATTTAATTTAATTGTGTTCATTGAGGAAAAAGAACTCCGCACCTGTTCATGATGAGTTGGATATTAAGCGATTGAAAGAAGACAGTCAATAAATAATTAATATTAACAAACTATTTGGAAATTACGACTTAAAGGACAATATTTAGTTATTTACCCTGTGAAAAATCTGATATGTTTAGCATCCGGATTGTACAGATTCAATTTGATTAATATCGAGAAAGTCTTCTTTCCTTCATATATAATTTATTGAACATTATTTTGCGACACCATAGTCAAAAAATTGAGGATTTATGCCTATTCTACCAATCTTCTCCGTACGGGCCGCCGTAGATACCCATATCATTTCTCGTCCCATCAACATCTTTGAATGATTCGCCTGGATGGCCCGCATTCACACAGGGAGAATTTGTAGAAAGATGATAGTCTCCTTTGTTAATATTCATAAACAAAGGATTTAATTTCAAATTTCCAACACCTAAAAAAAGCCTGAATTCGTCGGATAGTGTATACTCACTATAATTGGGATAAAATTTGTAATCCTTTTCACCGTAATTATTCCAAACAATGGTGTTAATAATTGCAACTTCACCAAAATTGACAATAGCACCACTATAATTTGTGCTGAATGTCCAGTTCTTGTAAAAAACACAATTCACTATATTCGCATTACCCGTCTCTCCAATTATTAATCCGCCTCCTTGACTACTTTTATTTTTCTCAAACAAACAATTATAGATTTCCGTCGTACCATTGATAATGATTGCCCCTCCCATGCTATTTGTTATGTTTCGTTTAAACTTAGTATTACGAATTAATAGCTGGCCTTCTTGTTGGTACAGGCCAGCTCCACTGTTCCACATCATTGTATTATTGTTATCAATTGTACACGTTATAATTGAATTGTTTCCATCTGTTAAAACACCGGCTCCTTCCCGACTCGAAACATTTCTTGTTACCCTGGTATCGACCAATTGTGCATCATCCTGTAAATACATTCCACCGCCCATACCGTTGGGATAAATCTGTATATTGGCATCCTCATCAATTACGGCTCTGTTTTTTCTAACAATACAATTTCTGATGATTGCTGTACCGCTGGCATGCACCCCTCCTCCAGCCAGGGCCCTGCCCCCAGTGACAGTAAAACCGTCTAGTACTCCATTATTGATCGTCACCACAGAACCTATCCCGGAAGCGGCGGCTAACAACGTTATTTCCGGAGTTATGACCGCTCGGATAACCGCATTTTTATCCAAAAACTCAAAATGCCCCTGATAAAGTCCGGGAAAAACTTTAATTGTATCACCATCGTCAATGAATTTCGAATCGAAAGCTTTTTGCAGACTATCATATTGTTCCGGAACTTTCAAGGAAGATACATTTGGAATTTTCAGTGGAGAAGATAACGCATGGATAAATTGATTATCTTGATCCACCATACGAATTCGATATTGAAAAGTGACATCATCATCAATCGTATCAACATATGTAACCTGCAGAGAGTCTTGAATATGGGCTCTCTCTTCCCATGCAATGCTGTCGCCGTAAGCGGCGGAACGCTCAACTAAAAATTCCTTAAACTTTTTTATAGTTATTTTCGACCACTCTAATGTAACGAGCGTTGGGTGATATATTTTTTCTCCATTATAATCATGAGTCACACTAAAAATATCGTCATCCGTCGGCTGGGTGGAAAAGGGTGATTCACACGCAAGAAAAATTGTTATAAATAATAGAATTAGCCGTTTCATCTTTAAATGAGGACTTTGCAAAACCCTTTGCCCAAATTAAAAAGTGCAAAATCCGCTTGTTTTTCGTTGGAAAACTTGTCCATAGTCCCACTATTGACTGCGTTTCCCGCCTTAATCAAGCAAATTTTACTTCTTTTTTCTTCACACATTAGGTTTTGCAAAGCCCTCTATATACTTATTTTGAACGTGATAATTTCCCGGTAACGCTCAAAATAATTAAATCCCAGGCGGATGCTTTCTTCCAGAGTTAAATCCAGCTCGTCTTTGGACATAATATTTCTGACGGTATAGGATAGACTGCAATTCACATTCCAGAATTTCTTTTGCAGTGTGATGTGCAAGTTTGAGTTTTCCCTTGGTTTACGAACTCCCTCTCCGAAACCTGCTATATAATAAAACTGTTCTCCCTCATTTACGTGATCATAACTCATCGTTAGCCACCCAAGGTTCAACTCTGCCGTGGCAACAAAACGGTATTCAGGTTTATTCGGGAAGACCCGTATATTACTGATTCCTAACCAGGTTCCACTACCGCTGACGGAAAATTTACCGTTGAACATTTGCATCTTTAGCGCAGCTTCGAACCCGCGGATATCTGCCGTAAGGTCATTAAAGGGAACGGACGGGCCTTCTTCAACGGTGCGATAAGCAATCTTGTTTGTATAATCATTTATAAACACACCAAGAACGAGGTTTATTTCTGAAATGGGCAGGTCTGTCTGAACATCCATAAACGTCATGTTCATATTCACTTCCGTTGCAGATAAATGTTCTCGAATTAGCACCGTATCCATTGAGCTGTCAAGATCAGCATGTACAAAACGAAATTGGTCACTTAAGGTTGGTAAACGCGAATTATTTCCTGAATTTACAAATAATGAGTAACGAAGCTTTTTCGTTTGTCCATCCACATGTACACCCAGCCTTTTGCTGGAAATAGTTGTTGAAAACTCGTTGGAATCTAAAATGATATCATTATTTAGAATTCCATTTGTATAATAACGGGTTGTTTCATCAATGACTGATTTGATACTGTTAAATCTGTAGTTGAACTCCCAATTAATATGATCAATGATAGGGCTATCGCTATTGATAACCCATCGTGAAACCCATGCCAGTGCATTGGTGATTCTTGACATTTCAGCAATTTTATCTTCCGTTTGAAATCCATCAATGTCATAATAAGAACGATCTCCATTGAAAAATTGTTTTTCAGATTCAACTTGCAGCGTATTTTTAATATCTATAATTGAAAATCCTTTTGACGCCTGAAACGTTAAGGATCCATCTTCAAGCATTTCATTGACACTTGTAAAATAATCCTGATTTAGTTCCCAGGTTCTTCGCCCAGCCATAAATGCCCAATTTTTCGTGTTCAAAATTGGACCAGTATATTTACCGCTTATTACTTCCAGCCCATCATCTGACGTTACGCTTCCTGACTCGAATTCGAGCGTTTTATTCAGCTTAAACCAGGTGACATCAAACCTACC
>JADFRD010000140.1 GCA_022561485.1 Fidelibacterota bacterium
TAAATATGTACAGGCTCCCAATAATCAGGGAAATACAAATTGGATATAGTAAAAAATGAAATGCGAAATACATTAGCAATAAATATTAGTCCAATTCCTCCCGTTAAAAACAAACCTCTTTTTTTAATATCACCGGGATAAGCAATAATAAAGCCAGCGTAAAGTCCGAGCAAATCAAATCCATTGCAGCCGTTTTGGATTTCAACACCTCTGTTTCCTACACAGGCAATTACGCGACCGGTTGATTCAATTTCCCAACCTAAAAAAGATAAACCCACAGCAGCAAGTTTTACTCCAGTAATGCTTAACCATGTATCCAATCTGCCGTCGGGTAATATGACCAAATCATAAAGCAATTGCCAGGCAGCATACACACCACCGGCTTTCAATAGAAAAAGTGTGAGGGGAGACAGTTTATTTCTTACGGTGATCATACAATTTTTTCAATGCCATGGCTCCGCCGGCTGCCGCTAATAACCCAAGTCCGCCGATTGGCGCCTGGTTAGGGGAGCTGGGGAAACCCGGTTGGGCGGTGATGATTGTGATTAGCGGTAGTGTCAAAGCTATGATTTGTATTACTTTGGTTTTCATTATTTACGCTCCTTCATTTATTAACCTTCGGAAGGTTCTTGAAAATTCCAGGTTCAACGCTTAATTCTATGCTCATTTGTTAATCCAGAGCCTTCCGAAGGTTTGTTATTTATTTAATGAATGTAATCTTCCGGTTAAATGTTTTATTTCCGGCCTTCAGCTGAACAATGTACAATCCTGATGACAGATTCTTTGGATTCCATTGGATACTATGCCTGCCGGCAGTGAGAACTTCATTGATCAATGTTTCCACCCATTGTCCTTTGATGTCATACACCTGTAGAGACGCAGCATGCTGCGTCTCTACAGGGACATCAAAGGAAATGGTTGTACTGGGATTGAACGGATTGGGATAGACCGGAAGCAAAGCAAATGCTTTCGGCAGATTTGTTGGTTCATCTTCTGTGCCTAACGCATTGTAGGATACGGTCAGTGTAAAATAACTTTCTCCCACTTGCGGATAAATGTTTACGCCCCCGGAACCATACGCAGGAAAACTTCCCTTTTCTTCTGTGGTGAATGTGTATTCACTGTCCCGGGTTAAATCAATCATGTTTCCTGTAATATTATCAGTCAGTGTCATAGAGACATGATCAGGCAGATTGCTCAAATCCCAAGTTATGGTTACTTCTTGATCTTGAGTGATAAAGTTATAATTTTCATCTAACGTCAAGTACATTACATCTAAGGGGATGGATATGGAGCCTTCATAAGAATAAGGCAGATTATTAATATCCAGTCCATTACCTTCCGCATAGCTTAAGCCAACTACTCGTTCACTTGGCGTCATGGGAAGCAGTTTATAGGCGTCGGCAATGTCCATGCCTGCTTCGCCATTATTCATGAACGACACAAAAGTTTGGTCGCTGTAATCCCCGGCTGTGATGGTAAAACTCATACTGCCGGCGCTGTCATTCATGGTTTTATAAAATGTTCCGGCTGTGGAGGATTTATCAGCTGTTTCTATGGTAACGGATCCGGTTCCGCCGAAACCCTTAACCCAGAAGCCCTGATAAGGCGCTATGAGTCCATCTGTTAAACCTCCCCCGCTGCCGTTCCAGCTTTTGTAAGCTGATGTTGAATTATCCCAAACATAAGCTGACGCAGTCACATTTGTTTGGGTTACCAAATCCCAATCGATGGTAGACGCATAGGGATTACCGGCGAGAACCCATGCGTTATCAGCAATTGAACCGGAGCTGGGTACCGTGGCGCTGGAACTGTTTACAGTTCCGGTCACACTTAATGTAACCGGTAAATCATCATCACCGTCATAATCCGTATCAGAATACACATAGACAAGAAATCCTTCTCCGGCTGTCAATGATGCCGTTGATAAATTGGGTAGTACGGTCCAAATCTGTTCGGAAACATTAAAGATCCAAACATTGGCAGTACCGTTTTCTACATCTGCGCCTGTCATGCCTTGTGTCCAAAGTTCGGACAGTAAATCGCTGTATATCGCTCCCGATACCGGACTGCTCATCATACGGAAACCGGAGGTGCCGGAGATAACCTGGCCATAATTTTGAGTACCACCGCTTGACAGAGTATTTTTCGTACCAATAGTACGAATCTGGAGTTCCCAAGAACTGCCATCCAGACCTTGCCTGCCTAATGTAGTATTTGCATCATCTTCGGATGAGCCGTCAAAATTAGTCTGTTCCATTGCGTTCCCATCAGCATCATTCATTGCTGTACCACCATTTTCATAGCTGACTGCATCCACTATTACACCATCTACATCAATCTGAATGCCATCAGGGGCTCCGTTTTGAATACTACTGGCTCCAGAGCCATTCGTACTGGCATCTACTTCTGAATCAGTTGTATTTGTAGGTGCCCATACATAAAAACCATACCCCTCTGACTCATTACTTAGTGATATATTACCTAATTCAACTGTGCCATAAACTGATCCATTTAATCCATTAATTAACTTAATAGTAACATTATTATAATTTCCTGCAAGACCACAAATTTCAACAAATTCTTCATCATCTGCGCCGGGATCATCATAATCAATTTCATTAATGAATAACACGGAAGATGATTTATTTATTATGCTGAAATCATCAAAATTCCAGTTACCACCATTTCCAGTGCTTCGCTTGAAGGCAAATCTAAATCGTACGTTATACTGACCCAGGATATCATCCGGCAGGGTGATTTCAATCTTGGTGTATGATCCGCTTGAGAAGGAAGAATTATCTGAATAAGTTTGAACTTCTGTCTCGTAAACACCATCATCTCCTAAATCTGCATAAACCGTTATTTCCCCAAAATCATTGTATGCACTTGATGTAATTCTTACCCAAAATACCATTTTCCCGTTACCGCTGGTTACATTACTTAAGTTAAAAGACGGTAAAAAAATATAATCATATGAAAGACCAGCATTCGCCCGATAAGAGTAAGAACCGGTATTGGGTGAGGTTGTAGATACTGAAAAACCGGATGTACTCCAATTTGATGGGTTGCTACCACTGTTTTCAATACTTGTACAATATGGATAAAAATTCTCATTTGCGGCTGCAACAGAAGCACCATCCCATTCATAATTTATTGTTTTTGCATTTGTTGAATGTCCAATTTGAATAATAATTTCACCGTTACCATCGTTATCCAAATCAATTCCTGTTAACAGATCATTAATCACACCGGTGGATGCACTACCTACTTCAATTTCTTGTACGAGGGTAAAACCTGAACCGGCGGTTTGTGCATGAAGAGCGGGACTGTATAAGATTAAATACAGAAAGAAAAAACAAATGTAT
>JADFRD010000068.1 GCA_022561485.1 Fidelibacterota bacterium
ACCGCATTCTCTACTGCGTCAATAATTTTTTTATAACCGGTACAACGACAAAGATTACCGGAAAGACCTTCTTTGATTTCTTCACGTGAAGCGTCAGGGTTTTCTTCAAGAAAGGGCACAGCCGTCATTACCACACCCGGAGTACAGAATCCGCATTGCAGTCCACCGTTTTTTACTAAATATTTCTGAACCGGATGCAAATTTTCCCCTGAACTGATACCTTCAATAGTGATAACCTTTTTCTCCACACATCTAAGCGTTGGAGTCATACAGGATAAAACCGGTTTTCCATCCAGAAGCACAGTGCAGCTGCCGCAGGTCCCTTGATTACATCCCTCTTTGGTTCCGGTTAAGTATAGTCGGTTTCTCAATGTAAATAATAGTGTCTCATCAGATTCCACCAGCAAAGGATGGGAAAAACTATTCACAGTTAATTCTATTTGTTTTAAACCCATTTTTTCAGACTCTTTACAAAGATTATAATTAATCCTTTTTGGACTGTATTAACTGTGTTAATGCTTGGATTAACATAGTCAATCAACTCCATATTTGGTTATTGTTCTCGCTTCAGCAACATTGCAACTCCTTGACCATGCCCAACGCAGAGTGAAGCAATTCCATATTTTGAATGATTCTCTTTCATACTATGAGCTAATGTGACTGCGATCCGCAACCCGGACATTCCCAACGGATGCCCCAAAGCTACAGCTCCACCGTGGATGTTCAGTTTTTCCGGATCAATGCCAAGTTCTTCTCTGCACGCCAATACCTGCACGGCAAAGGCTTCATTGATCTCGAACAAGTCAATTTCATCCATTGTAAGATCGGTCTTGTCCAATAATTTCCTGATGGCAAAAACAGGCCCCAATCCCATATTTTCCGGATTGAGTCCGATGTTCACAGTTGACCCGATTTCTGCCAAGGGTTTACCGCCATACTGCTCAACAACGGATTGATCTCCAATCCAAGCCATACAAGCGCCATCGGAGATTCCGGAACTGTTGGCGGCTGTGATAGTGCCATCTTCCTTGAAAACTGTCCGCAATCCAGCAAGTGATTCCATTGTCGAAATTCGTGGTTCCTGGTCTTTATCAATCGTTTCACTATTGGGGAGGGTAATTTTCACCATTTCCTTATCAACAAAACCAGTTTCGAGTGCATCAAAATACCGCCTGTTGGATTCTATGGTAAATAAATCTTGATCCTCTTTGCTGATATGATAATCTTCAGAAAGTTTTTCAGCTGTAAGGCCCATATTGGTCCATGGGAAATCATAATCTTTGAAAAGTTCAGGATGGTAACTCAACGCTGCTGTCATGGGAACATGACTTAAATGTTCCACGCCGCCAACCAGCATTTGACTGTTGTTTCCTGTTTTGATGCTATCCGCTGCCATTTGTAAAGCAGTCAGGCTGGACGCACAGAGTCGATTGACAGTTGCCCCGGGAATGGTATCCGGAAAACCTCCCAAAAGCAAGATCAACCGTGCCAGATTTTTCCCCTGTTCCAGATGCTGGCCAACGCATCCAAGATAAAAATCATCTATCTGTTTAGGATCAAGTCCCGTGCGTTCGATTAGAGACTGGAGAACCTGAACGGATAACTCATCTGCCCGGAGATTGGAATAAATTCCTTTTTCCGGATGCCCTCGACCGATTGGAGAACGGCAGCCATCTATGAGAAAAACCTGTTTCATTATATGTACTGCCCCCCGTCGACTTTTATGACTTCACCGGTGATGTGCCGGGCTCCATCGCCAGCTAAAAATGCAACAACTTCAGCGATATCTTCCGGTGTACCAATGCGTCCTAATATTATTTCTTCCAATGCTTTTTCCTTAAAATCATCGGGCATACTCTGTATCATTTTTGTGGCTATGAGACCGGGGCACACGACATTTACGGTAACATTCGACCGACCTAATTCCCTGGCCACACTTTTCGACAACCCAATCACACCTGCTTTTGCAGCTGCATAATTTGATTGACCAAATTTTCCACGAAGTGCATTAATGGATGAAATGGTAATGATTCGACCTGATTTCTTTTCCCTGAAATTGGGTGAAGCAGCACGGATATAATTAAAAACACCTTTTAAATCAGTATCAATCACTTCATCCCACATTGTTTCGGTCATTTTCCAGATAACTTTATCCTGGTTAGCGCCGGCATTATTTACCAGAATATCCAGAGTCCCAAAAGAATCAATAACTTGATCAACAATTTCCTGGGCTTTTTTAAAATCGGCCATATCCGCTTGAAAAAATGCGCCCTTAACACCCATAGATTCTATTTCAGAAAGAACTGTTTCCGCTCCTTGCTTATTGCTGTGGTATGTGAAAGCAACATGAGCTCCTGCTTTTGCAAATGTCTGGACGATAGCGGTTCCTATGCCTGAACTTCCCCCCGTCACCAAGGCGGTTTTTCCGTCGAGTTGTTTATTCATTTAATGATCCTGTTTTATAATTAGTTGTTTTTTTTCGAAATGTTAATCCCGTGAATATTTGAAAATACTAATCCCATAATTAGAGAAGACAGCCTCTTGCCATTAGCGAATTTTCGTGCACTTATCGGCTTTTGATGTGTATTTATTTGTTTTTCCATTGGGGTTTTCGTTTTTCCAGAAATGATTTGATTCCTTCATTGGCGTCGTGGGTTTCCATTAATTCATTGATGTAATAATCTGCCAGTCCATCCAAGTTTGTTGATAAATTCCGATTGAATTCAGTTCGGGAGGCCGATGCAGCAATTCGCAATGAAGAAGCGCTTTTAGGAAGGATGTACTTTTCTACCCACGCATCTGCACCTTTTTTCATGGATTTCCGGTCATCAAATAATTTCGTACCCAAACCGGAATTCATTATTTCATTGGGTTTCATACTTCTGCCGGTGAGAAGCAATTCATCTGCTTTTGTTTGACCCACTTTCAACGGTAGAATCAGCGATGCCGGTGGAGCAAAGACACCTAAATTGATTTCAGGTTGCCCCATGCGTGCTGTTTCATCCAAGAAGAGGAAATTGCAGAAAATTGCCAGTTCCATGCCGCCGCCAAGACATTGACCGGAAACCAATGCCATTGTTGGTGCTCCCAATTCAATCATTGTCTTGAACAATTCGTGAAACTGCCGCAGCATTTCAGAAGCATTTTCTTTGGTATGTTCAGCAACGGATGCTCCAAAACTGAAATGATCTCCCGTACCGGTAAATTGGAGCAGTTTCACATCATCATCAATCATCCCAAGTTCAGATTGCAATTCCGCCATCATTTCCCCATCAAGGATATTTGCCTTGGGTGCATTGAGTGATAACCGAATGACCTGTCCGTCAAATATTTCTTCTCTGATTATTTTACTCATACGATTCCTTTTTTCTGCCACAAAGGCTCAAAGACACGAAGTATTAAATTGTTTTGTTTTTTACTCACTTAATTCTCTAATTCCAAATTGTTTGACAATTTCTCCGAATTTTATCAACTTTGCGAAAGTTTGACCTGTCTCCCGAAGCCTCCTTTTTGTCCATCGAAGCCTTGGCGTAGATGGAGGCGTAGGGAGAAACTTCCGCAAAGTTTTGTTTTTTTCCATTCATCCAAAATTCCATCACTCCATTAAATTCACTTTTTCATGTTTCAATCAAATAAATTTCCAGAGATTATCTTTATTAACATAAAACTCATTTTCAATATTATCTCCGTAAAGATTGCGAAAAGCATAAGACGGCATTTTATTTTTATTCCATTTTATTTCCACGGGAACCAGTTTTCCTGTTTCCGTATTTTCTAATACTAAATCTACTTCCGCCCGTTTAATATTTCTCCAAAAATACATTTTGTAGGGTGCATGATAATAATCGATGTTTGCGTAAAATATATTCATTACGAAATTTTCGAAAAGCGCACCAATATCATTTCGTTGATGCAGGGGAGCAAAATGATTTATTAATGCATTTCGCACTCCAATATCCGTAAAAATGACCTTGAATCCTTTTGTGATTTCTTTCCGTGGATTATTGCTAAAACTATGCGTCACTTTGATAATATGAAATTTTTCAAATAAGTATATGTAATCCATGATTGTTTTACGATGAATCTGAAACTTTTTTGAAATTTCATTCGGATTAATTTCTTGACCGATTTGCAATGCCAGTACCTGTAATAATTGCTTAAATAATCCCGGATAGCGAATACCCTCAATTTCAAAAATATCCTTAAACAAAAGGCTATTCACATAATATTTCAAATAGTCATTTTTCCGAATTTTGTTCGATTCCAAATGCACTTCCGGTAATGTACCATAAACCAAAATATTTTTCAGTAACCCTGATATTTCAGGCTGTTTAAGACGGCTCGGATATCCACCAATTGAAAATTTATTGTCATTAATTTCAAATATCTCTCGCAGAGTTAATGGAAACAATGGATATGAAAAATATCTTCCCATTAGACTATCACCAATATTTTTTAACATCAAAAAGGAAGCAGAACCGGTAACAACAATTTTAAATTTTGGAAAATGATCATGCAATAGTTTTAAAATTGACCCTGAATTTTCTAAATATTGAATTTCATCCAATAACAGCATCCCTGATTTATTTTTATCACCAAGGGTACTTTCAAGATGACTAACAGACGGCGCAAATAATTCTCGATTTCCAAAATCTTCCAAATCAAAATACAAGGCATTGTCATTGTCATTCAACAAGCGTTGAAGCTCATAAGTTTTGCCTGTTCTCCGCTGTCCCAAAATCAATACAATTTTTCTTTTGAGATGACTCAATTCCTGAAGAATGTTTTTTGTAATAATTCTTTTCATAATATATGCGGAATGGATATCATATCAACCGGTTATTATGATAGTATACTATCATATATACCTATTGTTGTTCAAGTGTTTTTTCGAATATTTCTTTTCAACATCAATTTCAAGTTTTGATTTATTAGGAATTAATCCGGCACACCCTGAAAAAATCAGAGATAACAAAATCGTAATGTGTAATATTTTTCTCATTAGTTTACTATTCATTTATTTCTCTGTATCTCTGTGTCTCTGTGGCAACAAATTATTTTGGCAAAATAGCTTCTACTAATTCATCATCCCAGGGATGCCCTTCAGCAAGCATTTGACGCAGTTTGATAAAGTCCACTTCACGATTGCCTTTCGGACCTTCGTTAAACGCTCTGAATCCAGCCCGTGCTTCTGTAACCATGTTTTGCGCCAGCCAGTCACGATTGGTTTGACTGTTTTGATTCCAATGCTCCAGTTTCTTTTTGCGGAGACTGTTCAGGGTTTTGCTGGTGCATTCAGGCATTAAGTACATCATTTTTGTGGCCAATGCATTCACAGCAGCATCAAGTGGTGTCAGGTCAATTTCACCATTCATGAGCAGCTCTTTACCCGCTGCATATTCTTCTCCGGATTTCTTCTGTCCATACACCAAATCCCCTGATTCATTGATCCATTTATCCGTAATTAGGAGTGGATTCCGAATAAATTCACCATCTACTTTCAGAACAGGTACTACTTCAGTAATCAACCCGATATTTTTCGCTTTGTAAGCAGTCCACATTTCACACAGGACACCGCTCTGCATGGCCCGTTCAATTCCCACATAAAGATGCAGAAAATCCGTACTGCCGCCATCGGGGGCGCTGCCGTGCTTAGGCCCCGCTTGTCCGAAGACTGCCAAATCACTAGAGATGGTAAAGTCACAAGCCATGCCGATTTCCTGACCACCGGCGATCCGCATTCCATTTACCCGGCAGATCACCGGTTTATCGCAGTGGAGAATAGAGGTGATCATATCATTGAACAGGCGCATGTATTGTTTGTATTCCAATGGACGGCCAGTATAATACTCGGCATATTCCTTTGTATTTCCACCGGTGCAAAATGCTCTATCGCCCACAGCTGAAAAAATGACTGCCACTACGGTGCGATCGTTGGAAGCTTCACGAAAGGCAAGGATTATTTCTTTTACGGCTGCTGTTGTGTAAGAGTTATATTGTTTTGGGTTATTCAGGAAAATCCATGCATTGTTCAATCCCTCGACCGGATTGCCGTCATGATCCAAACATGGGCGTAATTCATAGATGATCTCCTTGTATTCAATATCTACTAAATTGTGGTTCACTAAATTATTGTTCATATTATACTCCTATCGTAATATCTTTCATTCAGATGGTGATTCGGTTAGCTGTCTTTTGAGCTAATCTAATTAGTAAAGCAGTCGATGCCTGCCATCGGCGGTTTTTTTATCCGCATTTATCCATATTATTTTCTCTGCGTTCTCTGCGTCTTTGCGGCTAATCCATTTGCCCATATTTTTTCCTCTGTGTTCTTTGTGCCTCTGTGGCTAAACCTATTCAAAATCCGGTATCATAACGGATCGTTTCATTAATTTATGTGCTAATGTTTGTTGAAATATTTCGTTGATTTGTGACATGGGAAATGTTTCCGTAAATGGTTTTATTTTTAGTTTTCCATCAGCAACCAATTGCAAAACATCCGCGTACAATTCCGGTTTACATCCCCACGTACCAATAATATTTGCATCAAATGCCATGAGGTTGCTCAACCGGACTTCCAGTTTGTCCATAGTGAAACCGACGATGGACAATGTGTCGGCGATCCCTATCAAAGCGAATGCCAATTCCTGCCCCGGTTTTGTCCCGGACATTTCATAAATCTTCCAGCGATTGGGTGGCGCCTCCATTTCCCGGCATTTTCCCTTCACTGCTTTTTTAATTTCTCGCACATCCATTCCGGCAATGTTTATTGTTTGATCTATTTCCACTTGTTCAAGTTGATCCAGCTTTTCTTGGGAAATATCCAATGCCAATACGTTTCCGCCAAATATTTTCGCAAGTTGTGCTGCATAAATACCCACACCGCCAACGCCAATAATTATGGCAAAGTCACCATCCTGAATTTCGCTTTTCACCATCACCTGATAGGGCGTTGAAACGGCGTCGGCAATTACGGCTAATTCCTGCAATGAATGATTTAATAAAACATCATCAGATACTTCCGTTAAATATCGGGAAGGTGTTATAACATGACTGGCAAAACCACCATGAAAATCATTCCCGGGCATTTGCTGCTTTTGACAAATATTGCTCCTCCCGGTCTGACATAAAACACATTCACCACAGGGTATTACGGCCGGAATAATGACTGGTTTACCGACCAAATTGGTTGGACCATCTACAACTGTACCACTGACTTCATGACCTAATACCAGAGGAAGATCATGGCGCGTTGGAACTCCATAATGCCAAAAACTCAAATCTGTATGACACACGCCACAACCGGCAACTTCAACTATTGCATAGTCATCTTTCAGTTCGGACATTGGCAATTCGACTTTTTCAAAAGGACGATCTTTCCCAATCATCTGCCAAGCACGGATTTTATTCATTCCTCAATACTCCTGAAAAAATTATTTCTTACGCTTCATATTTCATCGCCAAAATAGATGCCCCTAAAGCAACCATATACTGCGGGTTTGGAGCAATAGTTACATCCACCGAAAATTCTTCTGATAATAATTCCTGCAGATAGGGATGATAGGCAATAACTCCTCCGCATAAAATGACCGGAATATTGGTTTTAACAGGTAATTTTCGTAGTCGTGATACGATAGACAAATAAATACCTTTTGATATTTCTTCGATGGGTATATTGTTGAATTTCCATCCAAGGATTTCTGACTTGGCAAAAACAGTACAGAAACTGTTAATGATATTAGAACCGGAAGATCGTTTGGCAAGTTCGCTCATTTCACCAATTTCCAGTTCTGCTTTGTCAGCTATTTCCGTAATGAAAGTTCCCGTACCTGCTGAACATTTATCGTTCATATAAAAATTGATCACCTCTCCACCCGGGCCGCTTTCAATGATTTTGATGTCTTCACCGCCGATGTCGATAATGCATTTATTTCCAGGGAATAATGCTGAAATCCCTGCTGCTGCACAAATGAGTTCTGTTTTTTTAAGATCACCTTTAACCGTATCGCGCCCGTAACCTGTGGTACATATTTTTTTGATTGAAAACATGTTACTTATGTCTTCGAATTGATTTTTGAACATGTCTTTATTTCGGCTTAATGTCGGTATTACGTTATTGAACACAAGTCCACCGGAGTCATCTGTTACAACAAATTTTGTATAAGATGAACCAAGGTCAATACCGAGATAGGAATCAATCATTTTCTTTTCTTTCCTGCAAATGAATTAACGCTGTTACTGCTTGATTCAAGGGTGTGTTTATGTCATGTTTTTTTCCATATTCAACGATTTTACCGTTCAACTGATCAATTTCAGTTTTTAGCCCATTCTCAATATCGATTAACATAGACGGCTTATGATGACCTGCTTTTTTTAAGTAGCGAATGCCATCGTCCCGAAATCCGTCTCTTATTTCAATATTTTCTTTTTTTGCAACTTGGATAGATTCATCAATAATCCCCGTAACTATATCAACTGTTTCGGAAAAACTCATTACCTCTTTCATGGTGCGGTGCGATATAGCGCAAAGACCGCTTAATGCTGCATTCAGGATTGCTTTCTCCCAGACGTGGTACTGAATTTCATTTGATGCACACGTTTCTGTATCCAGTTTGACTGAATTTAAAAGAGCAGTAAATTTTTCAGCGATAGATTTTCCCTCTTCAGCCAAAGCAGCCAAATGGTTAGGCGGGTTGAAGAATGTTACATCAACCGTATTCAGATTTTCCATTCCGCCGGCATAATTGATAACCATTCTTAATGTTTTATCTATACCAAATTTTTCTGCTGCAATTAATTCATTATCGATTCCGTTCTGAGCACACATGATAAACATTTTTCCCGAATCTATTTGAGATAATTGGTCAACAACAATTTTTAAAGCTGTCGTTTTTACGGAAACAACAACCAAGTCCAGATCATAAGCTGCTAAATCATCAATAGAACAACAGACATGATCCGCGGGTATTTGTTTATGGATGGTATGTGTCAATTTGATGCCGGATCTTTTTATTTTATCCATTTTTCCTGTTAAAATATCACAGATAACCACAAAGGCTCCGGCTTCAATAAGGTGGGCAGATAATGTCAGCCCAACGGGTCCTGCACCCACAACACCGATTCTTAATTGGGTGTTTGTATTGGTTATCATATTTTTCTCACTGTCTGGCTTATTTCTTAAATTTAAGCTGTTCAATAAATGTCTCCAGTTTTGTCCGTGTCTGTCCATCAGAAAAGAATCTCAAATCCACCAAATCACCATCGAAGGAAACAGTATCAATTCCGGTTGCTTCATTAACCCGTTTAGGTAATCCAAAGCGGCTGTTGGCATTATTAAAGCACGTTTTGGAATTATGAAATACAGCACCATCTACCTTGAAGGTTTCCATGATATTTTTCATCATTTCTAATTTGGCATTTTCACCCCGGTTGATGAAAATATTTGTGTAGGCAAAAGCCATGGATTCAAGTGGTTTCTGGGGATCAAAATCATCAAAAACCCAACTGTTACAATACGTGGAAGCCACAACGGATGTCTGGTTTTCAGCAAAGAGTTGTGATAGGAATCTCAAACGTCCCCAAACGGGCATGCCATCCCAATAAATTCGTACTTGTTCATTGGAAACAGCGCCTTCATTTTTTGCAACAAAATCATTTAACTCTGCCAATGTTTCTCTATAGAAATCGACACATATTTGGGTTCCCCGAAGAACAACAATAGGTGCCATGAGAATACAACCATCAAAAAAAGTGAGCGGGGCAGGTGAATGAGTTGCAGTGGACAGCACTTCTTTCCAAAGCTGAGACCCCTCAAAACTCAAACGGACTGTTTCAGATAATTTTTCCGGATCTAAAGGTTTTCCAATAATTTCTTCACCAACGGTGATTAACCTTTTTAATTGTACTACAACATTATCCACATCCGCTTTTGCGATTTCTTCCAAATGTCGCGGTGGAAAAATGCCGAATACCGGGCAATCATATTCCCGGCCAAAAAAATTGAACCATTCTGCAACTTCCCGACATTGATTTGTATTAAACACAATTAAATCGGGTTTGGGGATCGATTCCAATCCATATATTTTTGTCAGGGGAGTTTCTTTCATAAGCCAAGCCCCAATATCCGCGGTTAGATATGAACATATTTCACTGTCATATCCTTCCTTGTGAGCCCTGGGAATATATTTTTCAGCAGCTCGGGAGGCCCCCAATAACGCTCCATGATTTTCCGGGAAATAGACGTCAAATCCCAATGCACGAAGTATTTCCGCCGGGCCGGCGCTGGTACACCAGGCAATAGGCGATTTCATACCTGTAAAATAGTCTTTTAATATTCCTTTAAGTATCAGTTGTGATTTCAGTTGAGCCATCTTTTACTCCAGATTAATTACATACACTTTTTCGGATTTCATTTCTCCCGGTTTATAAAGAGATTCAATATGTGCTTTAAATACTTTTCCAACTATATTCGGAGCAAGCTTCATGGAGGGTGTCAATTCCTCGTTTTCAATGCTGAGCTCATAGTCGATCAACATCGCTTTTTTATACCGGGAGTATTTTGTGTCTATGGATTGATTCCATTTCTGTAAACAATTACTCAAACAACGAAAATAATCATCCATCCCGGCAGGACATTTGCAACTTTTGGAAAGAAGAGCCCCTTCCGGGTGTTGGGAAAATAAATTTTTATTTGGGAAAAGAAGAATAACCGGATAATCCCGGCCATTGCCAACCATAATTGCATGGGCAAGATAGGCGCAATCTTTTGCAATAAGGTTTTCAATTTCTGTGGGAACCACTTTTTCAGCATTAGACAGCTTAAAAATTCTATCTTTCCTCGAAATGAGTTTCAAGCCGGTATCAGTATATTCTCCAACATCGCCAGTCCGGAACCAGCCATCCTCTTCCATTACGTCTACGGTCGCTTCGGGGTTGTGATAATAACCGGTCATCACGTTATGACCTTTTACCAGGATTTCCCCATCGGTGGCAATTTTTATTGACACACCCGGAATGGGTATGCCCACAACGCCCTGTTCTCTTGGAATTGCCGGATCGGTAATGGTACAGCAGGGGGATGTTTCTGTTAAACCCCAGCCCTCTACCACGGGAATTCCATGATCATCAAAAAGGTCTGCAATATTTTTCGGTAATGGCGCAGCTGCTGTAAAAATAAATCGCAACTCATCATGAAAAATCATTTTTTCTACGTTTCTATCCTGCATAACCCGTGTTGCAATTTCCTGAAATATACGGGGAACACTGAAAAAAACTGTTGGCTTCACTTTCTCCCAGTTATCCAACAGTGTATCAATATTCTTGCCATACCCATGCTCCAGGGATAAGGTTGCACCATTTACAATCGCCGCAAACTTTTCGAAGATTCCGCCAAAGCTGTGATGCCAAGGTAAATAAGATAAAAACCGGTCATGATGATTCAGGTCCCATAAGGCTTTCATAGCCGCCTGCTGAGAAAGAATATTTTTATGAGTTAACTGTACGCATTTAGGTTTTCCCATGGTTCCGGACGTGTACATCATTAATGAAATTGTATCGGCAGGGACATCTAACCCAACTATGTCCGTGGAGTCCGAGGTATGAGAAATCAGGTCTTTATAAGAAATTAAATTTAGATGACCATTATTTTCAATGGGTGAAAAATGAATAATCTTTTTTATGAGTTCTGATGATTCAATTTTATTGAATTGATCTTGATCTGACACAGCTGCAAATGTGGGATTACAAAATTGCAGCAATCGATCGGCTTGATCCGCTGAATACCCTGCAAAAATGGGTACTGAAATTGCACCCATAGCCATAACAGCTAACTCAAGTTCAAGCATTTCCTGGCAATTTTGCGACAAGAATGCCAGACGATCACCCGGATTAAATCCGTTAGATAATAACCAAGATTGTATGGATTGTACATGAAGAGAAAACTGTTTCCAGTTTAATGTTACATACGTTCCACTTATTACTTCCTGATAAATTGGATTTTCAGAAAATTTCCCCGCATTTGATTTGAGTAAAATAGCTAAGTTGACAGCATAATCCGGCAGCGGGATCGAATTGGTGTAAATATTGCTTTCTGTCATAATATTAGTTTTTTTGGACGGGTCCAAATCGTTTTCATTTCATCACTACAAGCAATAAAACATGAATCACATTCAGCCCCCATTGGTTGATCTTCTTTTGCCATTTTTTCTAAATGGACGTCTCTACCCATGGATTTAAATAATTCACAGGATTCAGATAACCGGGGTTCTCCGCAGGTAAATTGTTTTACCCATCCCTTTATTATTAACCGTTCATCCCGAGGCGAAACGGCAATACCGCAGAGTTCACTCATGCAGATGCACCCATTTTTTCTAAACGTTGAAGAGCAAGTGTTGCCGCACCGAGCGCTGTGGTAAACTGAACCATATCTCCTTCCGGTACATTAATTATTTCATCTACATTTTCTGTTAGTACATCAACCATGGTCTTAAAACGCATAATGCCTCCGGTAAGCGTAATCTGTGATTCCATCTTAACGCGTTTTAATAACTGAATTGCACGTTTCACCAATGAAGACATGGCGCCATGCATAATATCAGCAGGAGCTGAACCTAAAGACAACTGGTTGATTACTTCCGATTCTGCAAATACGGCACACACCCCGGAAATAGGCACTTCTTCCTTTGATGTTTGAACTAATGGACCGATTTCTTCTGTTTCAAAGCCCATATAACGAGCTGTTTTTTCCAGGAAGGCTCCCGTTCCGGCAGCGCATTTATCGTTAAGGCGAAAGGACTTTACTTTCACTTTGTCATCCAGGCGGCTGGCTTTCATGGTCTGTCCGCCAATATCCAGTACCGTTCGCGTTTTGGGGAAGAAATAATTTGAACCCCGGGCAGTAGCCGTTAAATCAGTAACGGTAATGTCCCGGTATGGGACCATATGCCGCCCATATCCCGTTGAAATAGCATACCCGATTTCATGTCTGGATAAACCAGACTCCTT
>JADFRD010000141.1 GCA_022561485.1 Fidelibacterota bacterium
GCTTTAATTGCTTTTTCTGCCGAAGGCAAGGCATGGGTTATCCAATAGTCGGGCATTGGCATCGGCTTAATGCAATACTTGAAATAATCCTGATTCGATCCCACCCAGTCTGCCAGCACAGCAACGCCTGCCAATTGCCAGGATATAGTTTTCAAGCGTTGTTTTATGGTTTTATCAAGCAAGGGTGAATAATCGAATGCAGAGAGAAACAATCCGGAAATATCCTGAACGAAAAGAGTGGCTGCTTCCTCATCTTCAGACTCATAAAAGTCGGCCATTCGTCCACCTGACTTTTTCGGGGGCATACCATGATGGCCTGTAACAATCTCCAGCCATGGTTCTATTTTGTTTAACCAAGAACTGTTATCAGGATACAGCTTTGAAACTTCAGAGATGAGATGCTTACGCCATAACCAAAACCCCAGCGTGTCATGTCGTTCGGAATAACTCATTCTTGAATTAGCTTTAACCAGATCAGGTGACATTCCCTGCCTCAACCCCTGAAAGGCTCTTGCAAACTTTCCTATGTCATGCAGAGCCAAGCAGAAAACAAAAAACTTCTGCAACCATATCGGTTCAACTCCAAATTGCGCGGCTAATCGTTGACAAAGCGGTTTCTCCGGAGCTAATAAATACCACTCCACCGCTGCCACATCCAAACAATGATAGGGTAAAAGGTGATATCGTTCACCATACTTTTCTGTCTTCCCCCAATACCTGAAATATGCTGCGTTCTTCATTACTGCTTTCCCTCCATCACCATCCAAATACGTGCCACCAAACGGTCATAACTCAGCGCCCGGTAGAAACGATAATTTGCCGGGATTTCTCCCAACACATGCTGATCCACTGATTCCAACTTATGTGTCAATATGTGAGGATACCGCACTTTTTCCTTCGTGTGACACTTGTTTTCACATTATTCTCATCCTTATTAATGGATTTGCAGGTTCCGTAAAAGTTGCGCCTCCATTATCCATCGGTACTTTCCCGCTCTTCCTCATATTCTTCCTTTGTCCCTATTCTCTCAATCAAACAACGATACTTTTTCAAAAAAATCTACACCATCATAATAATTGATCATTTTCCGGCGTTGTAGTTGGGCAACAATAATTCCTGGATGAGTCCGGTATTTTGCAGCCAGTTCTATTAAGATTTCTCCGCTTAATTGCTTGTATGACTTAATTTCATCTTCCAAATTTTTCGGAAACAGATATTTCAATGCAAAGGTATTTGCTTCCTGCTCCTTTACCGGGTCGGAAGTATGGCCGTCATCCAGAAAGACGTCCTTTTTCCCGTGCAACAAAATATGTCCGGCTTCATGATAAAAAGAGAACCAGAATTGATCATTGCGTTTATACCGGTCGGAGAGTTGAATGATCGGATGTCCGTAGACCCAGCGCGTGGCGCCGTTGATCGGCGCTTTCGGAAGGCATTGTGTATAGATAACCGCCACGCCGCATTCGCCGCACCGGAGTTTTAATTGAGTGTTAAAATCTTCCGGTTGATTCATCACCAACGCTTTTATACTATCCAGTGTAATCAGAAATTTCTTCCGGTCGAAATCCGATAATTGCAATCCGGAAACTTCCAACTCCCCGATTCTCAGCCAGGCGGACATTGCCTGCGGACTTTTTGTATATGCCAGAGAAAGCCGAAAAGCAACGGAGATTTTATCGTCAATGTAAATTCGTTCCCACTCTTTTTGTGAAGCAACTCCAAAAAAACCAAGTAAAGCTTCGCTAATGCGGACTTGATCTCTAACTTTTGGTAGCCAGCCCCATTTTTTTAATTCGCGGATAGGAAAGCTTCGCATCCAGTCCACCATTTTTTCTAATGTTGATTCCTGTTGAATACGCGCCAATGCTTCTCTGTAAATCCGTTCTCTCTCCATCCAGAATGAAATTGGGATTCCAAGAACACGTTCTAATTGTATAGCCGTATTTATAGAAATCGGTTCTCTCCCTTTAATGATGTAATTTACTTTTTCTTTCGGACGTCCCATCCGTTCCGCCAGTTCAGCCTGTGTCATGCCGATTGTATCAATCGTTTCCTGTATGGTATCACCCGGCGGTGATAGTATTTTCTTTCTAATTGTTAACTCTGTGTTCAATTTTACCTCTGATGATAATCTTCAATACTTAGAATTTTTATTTCCACTATATTTAGAACCGGGTCTTGAAGAACCGCTGGTTCTTAGTCCGGCGTTTGGACCATCGGGTGCAGACATATTAAGATCTGTGGGAGTGCATACTCTGAATTCTACTCTTCTATTCATGTACTGCATTATTTCTTGCTCAAACGAAATGAAATGATTATCTGGCAGGTTGGGTATGAGAGGATTTTCTTCGCCTCCATACATCAGTATGAATCTCGATCTTTCTATGCCGTAATTCAATACTATATAGTCTATCACTTCTTTTGCTCTTTTGTAAGAGAGTACGCGATTGTAGTCATTCTTATTTCTTACATCTGTATAACCTTGCACGGTAATGCACATTGCTGAGCAATTTTTCATCACTGTTGCCACGTGATGAATAGATTCATAGGCTTGGGGTTTAATTCTATATTTATCCAAATCGAAATGGACCATTGGTAAAAACCAATTGCCACAAGCCGAATTGACAAAAGTAGTCGCCTCATTGACGTTTCCGGAAGTGCCGTATATGATTCGCCCATCCGGAAGTGTTGTAGTAGATAATGCCTGATTCTGGTATCCTTCGCAAGTAGATTCGTTGATTCTTACAACATTGGCCTCTGTCAATGGGTTGGATTCTGGAATTATGGCTTTGCCATCTTCGGTTATGTTGTATCCCGGTGGGGAATACGGTTCTATGTCTTTACAATCTGATATGCCATCACCATCGCTATCCAATAACACTCCTCTGGTGTCTACGAGACAACCGGCATCAGAATTTATTTCCTGATCCAGTATATCTATCACTCCATCGTTATCAGTATCTGTAAAATCGAGTTGTGCCCTGGTTTTCATTTCGGCCAATTCCCCATATAAAGTCGATAGAGGATTGAGCCAGTAAAGCGGCTCTGTCCGTTTAGTCATTTTGCCTACGTTGAAGCCCAATCTCAAATTAGTGTAATGCGCAATATCTACATTATTCGTTTGATCCGATGCTGTTCTGAATTTTATACCATCCAGATAGTCGTTATCAGAGAGCATAATCTGGTGCTCTAATCCAATATTGAACCTTTTCGATATCTTTCTGGAAATGCCGGCAGAAGCTATGAATATAGCATGAATATTAGTTTTGTCTCCGATTCTGAATATACCTTCTTTCTTAAAT
>JADFRD010000142.1 GCA_022561485.1 Fidelibacterota bacterium
GAGGGGTTTTAACCCCTTTCTGGAGTGGACTCATAAATGTTAAAAATTATATGCCGGGTTACTCCATCCGCATTCAATAATATTGATTATTCCAACCAAAGCTGCCTGTCCAAACTGCGATACTGAATGGCTTCGCTCACGTGCTGGGATTGAATATTTTCTTCAGATTCCAAATCAGCAATTGTACGGGATACTTTTAAAATACGATCATAAGCACGTGCAGAAAGACCGAGTTTTTCCATAGCCTGTTTTAAAAGACCGGAGGTTTCTTCATCTAGCTTACAATACGTATTCAAATCTCCCGTTTCCATTTGTGAATTACTGAACATACCGGCTGTAGATTTAAAGCGATCCAACTGTACACGCCGCGTTTCCTGGACTCGTTCGCGGATGGATTCAGATTTTTCACCATCTTCTTTCGCAGCAAGATCCGCAAAAGGAACAGCCGGGACTTCGATGTGAATGTCGATCCTGTCCATTAAGGGTCCGGAAATTCGACTCATGTATTTCTGGATGATCTGGGGGGAACACGCACATTCATTTTGCGGATCCGTGGCATAACCGCACGGACATGGATTCATGGCAGCCACCAGCATAAATCGGGATGGATAACTGAGGGATATGGCCGCTCTGGCAATGGTTACTTCTCCATTTTCCAATGGCTGGCGCATCACTTCCAAAACATTTTTCTTGAATTCCGGAAGTTCATCTAAAAATAAAACACCGTTATGGGATAAGCTGACTTCTCCGGGCTTCGGCACCGATCCGCCTCCAATGAGTCCCGCATCGCTGATGGTATGATGCGGCGCTCGAAAAGGCCGTGTGGCAATGATTCCTTGACCCTCCGCCAATAATCCCGCAACAGAATGAATTTTGGTTGTTTCCAACGCTTCGTCCAAAACAAGATCCGGTAGAATGGTTGGCAGCCGTTTTGCCAGCATAGTTTTGCCGCTTCCCGGAGGACCGATCATAATCACATTATGGCTGCCGGCGGCGGCGACTTCCAATGCCCGTTTTACCTGTTCCTGTCCTTTTACATCTGCAAAATCCACATTATATTTTTGATAACTTTTGAAGAGCGCTTTTTGGTCAACCTCGATGGGAGAAAAAGTTCCTTCATCATTTAATATGGCAATGACATCCGCCAAGGACTTAACACCGACCACTTTGACTCCATCCACCACACCGGCTTCTCTGGCGTTCTCCTCCGGAAGAACCACCCCTTTTATTCCTTTTGCTTTGGCGCATAATGCCACCGGCAATGCACCGCGAATGGGTCGTAACGATCCATCCAAAGCCAGTTCGCCCAGTAATAGCATTTTTTCTAAATAGGTATGCCTGACTTCCCCGATCGCAGCTAAAATACTCACGGCAATGGGTAAATCGAAGGCGCTCCCCTCTTTGCGAATATCTGCCGGAGCCAGATTGATTGTCACATGTTTATGGGGAAAAGTATACCCGGTATTTTTTATAGCAGCCCGGACTCGTTCCTTGCTTTCTTTTACGGCGCCCTCCGCGAGACCCACCGTTCTGAATTGAGGTAACTTTGCTCCGGTCAGGTGAGCTTCTACTTCGACAATATACGCATCAATTCCAAGTATCGCTGAACTTAATACTTTTGACAGCATCAATTGCATGTAATGATTCCCTTGATGGCCAGGTAGGGAATCAACAGGTATAAAATTGAATCACGAACAAGATAGAAAACAATAAATGCAATCACCACATTCCATCCTTTTTTCTTGATTAATAGTTTATAACCCCCCTCTTTCCGGATTTTATTCCACTCTATAAGGAATTTTGGCTTTAAGAAGGTCATTAATTTTCGCTGGGTTTTATTTTCCCATATTTTACATTTTCATATTTTTCCCAAAGTGTTTCTCCTGCTGCCTGCTGAAATCGAAAAGCAAATGCCATGGCTTCATAGAATGGTTTATCTACGAAATCATCATGACGATAAAACTCGTCAATCCAACCGACAAATTCTTTCAAATCCGTTTCTTCCAATTGATCAAATATTCCAAACACCTGTTCAGCACGATTATCATAATACCATTTCGTAAGTTCATTGTGACCCAACTCGTCCTTCAGATCAACATATGTTTCATAGGTTTGAGTCATGTATGAAAACAAATATGTCTCTTTCTGCTCTTGCGATAACGTCTTCCAATAAGCCACGATAGCTGACATTTTTGTTGGCTCAAAATCCTGCGACCATAAAATTGAAATAATAAAAATTGGGATAAATAACTTTTTCATATATTACCTATTATCGAATTATCAGTCTGAACCTACAAAGACAGACCTATCATTTCCAATCTCCATTCTTAATAAAAAATAGTGTTATAGTTTTAAGGTCAAGACTATGATTATACCATTATTAGAGGGCTTTGCAATCTTCAGAAATTTCTAACCTTCAAGGTTTTCATAATTAAAATCAGATTAAAATAAGCGTTTAATTATAGAGTCCACTTCAGGAAGGGGTTCCCGCCCTTCGAGTCTTCGGAGGACAGGCTCATCAGTTACCAGTTACCCCGCCTACGTACCTTCGGCGGGCAGGCACTCCACCAGTTACCAATCACCACTAACCATTTTTTTATCAACCCAATCGCCGTGTTCTTTAATCAAATCAATCAACTCATCTACGGCATTTTCAGTTGATATATTTTTACGAACCACATCCTTGCCTTTATATAATGAAATAACTCCATTTCCGCTTCCAACATAACCATAATCGGCATCAGCCATTTCACCGGGGCCATTGACAATACAGCCCATAATGCCGATTTTAACACCTTTCAGGTGATCTGTACGCTCACGGATCTTTGCAGTGATCTTCTGGAGATCAAAAAGAGTCCTACCGCACGAAGGGCAAGAAATGTATTCCGTTTTGGAAATACGTGACCGTGTGGCCTGTAAAATGCCAAATACGGTTTGATTGATGAAATCTATATCGCATTCTGACTTCAACCAAACGCCATCACCAAATCCATCAAGCAATAGACCGCCAAAATCTGTGGCACTGTATAAGCGGCATTGTTCTTTATCCATTTTCCCAAAATCACGTTTTAGAATCACAGGAAGTCCACAGTTCAATTTTTTTAGCTTAAAGAATGCCAAGCGCATTTCTGCCATGGCATGATCAGTTTCAGCGTCCAAAACAAGAATCACATTTCCCGGAAGTGATCCTATGGTGTCTTGATTGATATTTTTCAACGCCACGTTAACAAAGTGCATTCTCGCCGAAAGGTCTGCAATAGATTTAAGTGAC
>JADFRD010000143.1 GCA_022561485.1 Fidelibacterota bacterium
AAGATTCCTGTATGATGGAAGAATAAATTGGAAATATTGGCCGCTTTCAATTCTTCCAAATAGAAACAGGTGAAAAAAATATAACTTTCGCTGCAACGGACGCCGAAGCTGACCAGTGTGATTTTCAGAAAGAGTAGTATCAGGCAATGATTTACATAAAAGGAAACAATAACTTGGGTGCCGCAGAGCTTTGCCGTTACCCTTTTACACAAACCACTTGCTTTAAGGTATGTACAATTTCCACCAAGTCATTCTGGTTTTCCATAACCAAATCAATATCCTTATAGGCGCCGGGAATTTCATCAATGACTTGTTTATCCTTCCGGCATTCCACTCCGGAAGTTTGTTCTGCTAAATCTGTAACAGTGAACCGTCTTTTGGCCTCATTTCGGCTCATGGTCCTGCCGGCTCCATGAGCACAGGAATGGAATGATTCCGGGTTGCCCTTGCCGCGAACGATATAACTTTTTGTCCCCATACTTCCGGGAATGATCCCTAAATCGCCCTTACGAGCGCGGATGGCCCCCTTGCGTGTTAACCATACTTTTTTGTTGTAATGGATTTCAATTTCCACATAATTATGGTGGCAGTTAATGGCTTTTTCTATTACAACAATGGGTTTCTTTAATGCCTTGGAAACAGCTAGCAAAATGGCCTGCATCATGAATTGGCGGTTGACCAGTGCAAAATCCTGCGCCCATTTCACTGCTTTGATATAATCATTAAAAATGGTTGATCCTTCCGGTAAATACGCTAGATCTCTGTCCGGAAGATGAATCTGCTGCCGTTCAGCTTCTTTACGAGCCAGACGAATAAAATACATTCCGATCCTGTTGCCTATTCCCCGAGAACCGGAATGAAGCATAATCCAAACATCGTTTTTTTCATCCAAACACACTTCAATGAAATGGTTTCCAGTACCGAGAGTACCCAAATGATTATAGGAATTTGTCCGCCTGCCAATCAGTTTAGGATGGTGGTTCAAGACTGAAGGAATTTTCTTCTTAATATCATTTTCACTCCAAAATGCCAATATGTCATCGGATGGATTCCGCCAGGCACCCTTGTCATTGCGACCGCCATTGTTCGTCCTGCCGTGAGGAACAGCTTGTTCAATTTCCACCCGTACAGAAGACAAATTGTCCGGGAGATCATTTGCATTCAGATTCAGCTTGCACGCCATCATTCCACATCCAATATCGACTCCAACTGCTGCCGGAATGATCGCTTTTATTGTGGGTATGACCGATCCGATTGTCGCCCCCATTCCCCAATGGACATCGGGCATAGCCGCTACATGGTGGTGGATAATAGGTAATTTTGATACATTCTCTAACTGCTGTTTTGCCTTTGCTTCCACTTTATCAGAATAAATGTATACCGGGACTTTACCAATTGTGATGGTTTGTTTTATGGGCATAATGAATTGGTTAATCTATCGTTACATATAAATATACATCAAATTGAAAGAGTTGTTTCTTATTGAAATAAAAAAGCCCCTTGAAAAATGGGTGTTTGAAAATAGTCAATTTTTCCATCTTTTCCTTAAATTGCTCAAAATCGTTAAGTCCCCTCCTTATTGTATAGACCGGAGAGATGGTATACAAGTGTTCGGAGACATGGTATCCACATTCATAACTTGGTATGATAAACTTAAGAAAGGAATTTTATTATGCCATGGAAGGACATATCGCTCATGTCTCAACGACTTGAATTTATTACAATGGCTCTTAAGCCAGGAACAAACATGACTCAATTGTGCAATCAATACGGTATTACTCGCAGAACCGGCTATAAATGGCTGCACCGGTTTGCAGAAAAAGACATTTATGGTTTGGAAAACCAATCTCGTCGTCCATATCACAGTCCGAGTAAAACACCTTATAAGATGGAACAAACTGTGCTGGATATAAGGGAAAATCATTCGTGTTGGGGTGGTCGTAAGATTAGAAGGCGATTGCTTGATAAGGGGTATACATCTGTTCCGGCTGCATCGACCATCACAGAGATACTTCGCCGTCATAACTGTTTGGATGAAAAAGAAGCGATTAAACATACACCATTCAAACGGTTTGAGTATGAAAAGCCCAATCAACTGTGGCAGATGGACTTTAAAGGGTATTTTTCTCTGAAAAGCGGCCATTGTCATCCTTTAACCATATTAGATGATCATTCCCGGTTCTCTATCGGCATTAAAGCCTGTGCAAATGAAAAACAATCGACGGTAAGAGGTCATCTTATATATGTCTTCCGCCGTTACGGATTGCCGGATCGTTTTCTGATGGATAACGGTCCCCCCTGGGGAGCTGGAGGCCAATCCCGGTACACAAAACTTTCTGTATGGCTGATTCATCTTGGGATTAACGTCATCCATTCCAGACCCTACCATCCCCAGACAATGGGAAAAGATGAACGGTTCCACCGCACACTGAAAGCAGAAGTGATCAATAATCATGTCTTTGGTACTATTGATGATGCTCAAAAGAGATTTGATCATTGGAGAAATATCTACAATCTTGAACGTCCTCATGAAGCATTGGATATGGATATTCCGGCCAGCCGATATGAGCCCAGTCAGCGAACGTATCCTGAAACGTTGCCTCACATAGAATACGGCCCTGATGATCAGGTACGCAAAGTGCAAGAAAAAGGAGAAATCTCTTTTAAAGGAAAAACGTTTAAAGTGGGTAAAGCTTTTATAAAGTATCCTGTGGCTGTGAGGACAACAACCAAAGATGGAATCTATAATGTATTTTTCTGTCATAAGAAAATCAAACAAATTGATTTGAGAAATCCATGAAAAAACTATTAAAAAACTGTTACCTATGTCCCCGAACGTGTGTAACCTATGTACCCGGTCTATACATACGGGGATGTAGGTTTATTTAGACCTTTTGAGTTAAGTGCTCAACTCCCAATAGTTGCGTAATATGGTGATGGCACTGTGGGGTATGCACGATAGACATGATAATAAACAGCATCTGTCTTTTTAACCACATCATTTTGATTATAATAATCCACGGGTAAACCGGTTTTATCATCCCATAAAAAATCTCTAATGAGAACTTTAACTTCATCTCTTGTTGGTTCTTTATCTTGCCACTTATACAAATTTTTCAGTTTTTCCTTCAAAGTTTTCAGCAGTTCTTTGGCAACCTTTTTTATCTTTTTTATTTCTTGAGGATTCAACTCGGGTTTTACCAAGAGATCATAAATAGCCAGAATTTCCTCATCTAACCCTTCTCTCACTGCACGACTTTCTTCCTCAT
>JADFRD010000069.1 GCA_022561485.1 Fidelibacterota bacterium
TTTTAATCATTATCTACGGAGATGCCTATATTGGAATTTCGGGGTCAATCAATCTTAACCCTATTTCAACAGATTCAATTGTAGGGCAATTTAATGTGAGTGCAATTCAACCTGTGATTCCGCCGGGAACTATCAATATTTCCAATGGAACAATTCAATTGGCTGCAATGGTAATGCCGCAAGTGGGAATAGAAGATGAACCGGAAATTCCCGAGCAAATTAAATTGGTACCGGCGTATCCCAATCCGTTTAATCCAGTCACCACCATCCGGTTTTCTGTAGTAGAGACGTTGCATGCAACGTCTCTACACATATTTGATATTACAGGTCGGCTGGTGGAAACATTGATAAGCGGAGAACAATTACCCACCGGAAATCATTCAATAACCTGGAATGCAACACAGCAGCCCAGTGGAGTTTATTTTGTACGGTTGATAAGCGGGAGTTTTATACAAACGCAAAAGTTGATTTTGATGAAGTGAGGTAAAAGTAGCCGCAGAGTCACAAAGAACGCAGAGAAAAAACATTAATATTAAAACGTAATGTGTGGAGTGAGAATGATGGAATATTAGAAAAATGGTATAGTTGAATTATGAAAAAAAGAAATTATTTTTTTGTAACCTCATTAATTCATCAGTTTTGAAATTTAGTTTTAAAAAATTCAAGAATCAGTAGTGCTATCGAACATAAATTTTATGATTACTCCATCCGCTTTTATTCCTGTATTTAGATTTGTTATTACTTCTCATGGTGAATTATTAGGGTAAATAATAACAGATTACTAACCACTCACCATTTATCCATCGTAACAGAGTGTAGATGGACCACTCACCAGTTACCCCTTGTGAAATACGCTTATTCTTCGCATTTCACAGGGCAGGCATTCATCACTTACCTAATCAATCAATCAATCATCCAATCAATCCACAACTCACCGTTCGCCAACCACCATCCAGTGAATATCATAAGTTCGATATTCAACAACCTTGGCGGCATCTTCAATCGGAACCACGATATAAAATTCAGCTGTGGCTCCCGGTTCGATAGCAGTGTCTGTTATAACACCGGTATTGTATACTTGCGTGGATCCTTTAGCAAAGGCTGAATCAACGTACCCAAGTTCCGTTTCCGGGGTCCAGAGATTTGCAATGATTCTTACAAAGTCAGCTCGCGTTTTGCCTGTGTTTTTTACGACACCTCTTATTTCTTCCCGGTCCGGATAGATATCAACAAATGGTTCTCTCATTAGTTCGACTTTAGGAGCGGGTGGCCTTTCCTCATCAATCTTCACCACTCTATCTTTTTCAATGGATAGTTGTCCAATGGCAGTTTGAATGATGACATGTAAATCTGTTTCTTCAATAATTTCGCCGATGACAACTGTTCCATTGGTCAGTTCAATTCGATGCTGCAGTTCCGGAATCTTGATGAGATTCAGCAATTCTTCGTTGATTGAAGGAATGGCCCTTTTACGTTCCATGACCCGGAGCACACGTTTTAAAGAATCGATTTGAGTCTGTAAATTTTCTAAGTCATCTTTATAATCAAAAAATAGTTCTCCCATTGGCAATTGTTCCGGTTTTTCTCTTTCCAGTTTGATTTCTGGAAACTCTGTGCCCTTTTCTTTGGTAGAATCAACCTTTGTCGTATCGCTTTCTTGGGAAAAAAGAAAAACGCTAAACAGTAATAATATTAAAACTCTCATTGGGCCATGGCTTCCTGTTGAGCTTTAAAAGCCATCCGGCGAAGATCTTCAGCATACTGATCTGTTTTACCCATGGTGTGAAGCATGTCTATCATGGCTTCCCGCAAGGGATAGTTATCGGCATTTTCAAGAACTGGGAGCACTTTTACAACGGTTGCATCATCAGCAAAACGACCTAAACTGCGTATAGCTTTGGCGCGAATGTGCACGGGGAATTCATTATTCCTGGCAATGTCAACTGTCGCTTTATATACTTGAGGATCATCAAATTCTCCCAAGGCATCCAACAGGGTGTTCAGCATACTAAAATATTGTTTTTTGCCTGTATTGTAGGTTTCGATCAATGCTAAAATCAGATTTTCTTCTTTTACTCCCGCCATGGTGTTGATAGCAAATTCCCTGATTTCTAAATTCATTTCGGGGTCGCCAAGCAGTTCAGCAAAAGCAGGGGCAACTTCATGAGGATCCTTTTTGCCTAATATTTCCAATGCTCTGTTGCGGACAGCAATGTTTAAATTTTGATCTTTTGATATAATAACCAGAATAGGAATAACCTCATCGGAACCGATGGCTCCTAATGTTTCGGTAATTAGTTTGGTCGTCCTGGACAGATTCGCTTTTGATGTTTCATATAATTCAAGCAGCGCCAAGATCTGATCTTTTGAGCGAACCCTATTCAAGTTTTTTACTAACGTCAAATGGAGTTGATTGGATTTTTCATCGATGGTATGCATGGCCTGGACCATGGCATCGCCGGCGGCGGGGTTTTCCCGAAACTCTGCCAGAAGTTCAATGGACGCTTCCATGAAACTCAAATCGAGAGCTTCTGCTTCAGAAACCACCTTGGCGATGGCATTCAACGCCGTGGGATGTTGTGTTTGGGCCAGAACGTCACCGGCAGCGATGCGCACATCAAAAGGCAGGTTGGAATCGTTATACATACTGATTATTTCTTGCAGCGCCTGCACCCGTCCATCCTGATATTCACGTCGCAGATTTTCGACTTCAGCCATATTGACGTCGGCTTTCTCTCTATCCTTCTTAAACAAGCCTTTAACCATCGAACATCCTTGAAACGATAGAGAAGCGGCTAAAAGAATAATAGTCAGCTTACGCATCTGATTCCCAAAATTTAAGTTCCAGTTCATTCCCATCAAAAATTCCATAAGAAAAATACTGAATCCAGTCACCCAGAACAACCAGCTTCCCTCCGTTTACATTTTCTATCGTTGCCTGATGATAATGTCCGGTGATTACATAATCAAAACCGTCTGCAGAAATAGTTTCAGCAAAGACTTTTAATTCACTAAGTACCTTTTCATTATATTCCGCTGAATGTTCATAATGATGCCCTCTTTTAGAAATCGCATGGGCAATGGCATAGCCAATGGTCGGATGAATCCACCTATACAGCCATATAAACAGTCTGTTTCGCAGAATGGATTTTAAAAACCGATATCCTCTATCCCAAGATAAAATTCCATCACCATGGGTAAGGTAGAATTTTTTCCCACTGATTTCCCATGTTGTATCATCCGTATATACGCGATGGGTTAATGTGTCTTCCATAAAGTCCAGTATCCAGTGATCATGGTTACCGGTAATAAAGTGAACCTCAATACCGGATTGTTTCAGGGAATATAACTTTTGGTAAAGAGGAAAATATACCTTTGGGATTACATGCTTGTACTCAAAATAAAAATCGAATAAATCACCGACGATGACCAAAGTCCCATTCGTTTGAATTATATGATCAAAAAAATGGAACAACTTTTGTTGTCGCTCTTTTTCCTGCTCGGAATGATCAAGCGCTAAATGAATATCGGAAATAAAATAGACGGGCAATTGCATAGTGGCTAACTTACTTTTTCAGAGATGTTCCAGCAAATGAAATGTCGTTATTTAACCATTTATTCTTTAATAGAGTCAAATAGTTGATCTCCCGCTGAAACAAACCTAGTTTTAATTAGAATCCGACTATGGAACTCATTAAATTTAATAACGTAACTTTCATACATGCGAAGAGTTTTAATCATACTTGCACTGCTTACGCAGGGGCTTCTGGCTCAGTCCTTTGGGCAAAATAAAGTCCAATACAAAAATTTTGACTGGTCGATAATCTCGTCTCCTAATTTTGATGTGTATTTTTATGGAGACGATCCGCAGCTTGCAGAATTCACAGCCGATGTAGCTGAAGAAGCTCACGAGCAGATTTCCAAGCATTTGCGATGGACATTGAAAAAACGAGTATCCATTATCGTCTATCACTCCCATAACGATTTCCAGCAAACCAATGTAATCTGGCAATATATGCAAGAAGGAATCGGCGGTGTAACGGAATTATTCAAGAATAGGGTTGTCCTTCCATACGAAGGGGATTACGAGCAATTTCGTCATGTGATCCATCATGAACTTGTTCATGCAATATTAAATGATATGATTTATGACGGCAGCATTCAAAGTATCATTTCCGGCCGGATCAAACTGCGAATTCCTCTCTGGGTGAACGAAGGTCTGTCTGAATATCTTTCTATGAATTGGGATACCAAAGCCGATATGACCATGCGGGATCTTTCCATCAATGAAGACATGCCTACCATAGAACAGCTTGAATACTATATGGCCTATAAAGGGGGTCAATCCGTTTGGCGATTTATTGCTGAAAAATATGGACGTGAAAAAATTGGTGAAATCATCAACGCCATGAAAATGACTCAAAATGCTGAAAAAGGATTTGAACGCGCTCTGGGAATGGATTTTAAAGATTTAACAAAACAATGGCATAAATATTTGAAAAAAGAATATTGGCCGGATGTAGCCGGTATGGATGAAATTGAAGATATTGCAAAGCGTTTAACAAATCATAAAGAGCTGAAAAATTATTACAATATTTCCCCAGCTGTGTCGCCTGACGGAAGTAAAATCGCAGTATTGTCAGATCGGTTAGGGTACTTTGATGTTTTCATTTTGAACGCTATTGATGGTAGTGTGATCAAACGATTAGTGAAAGGGAATCGATCGGTTGATTTTGAAGAATTAAAGCTATTACAGCCTGGGATTTCCTGGTCACCGGATAGTAAACGGATTGCTATTGCGGCAAAGGCAGGGAAATCCGACGCACTGTATCTCATTAATGTAAAATCGAAAAAGAGGGAGAAACTGACGTTTGATCTTGACGGAATATTCACAGCTTCCTGGAGCCCAAATGGTGATCAATTAGCATTTGTCGGAACCAAGGCCGGAACCAGTGACATTTATATTTACAACCTCAATACCAAAGAATTGACGCAGTTAACTGATGATATTTATTCGGATTCAGAGCCGGCATGGAACAATGACGGTTCAAGATTGGCTTTTATTTCTGACCGCAATGATGATGTGGAAGGTCAAAATCCTCCTGAAGATATGTTCAGCCATGATTATTCACAGAAAGATATTTATTTTATCGATGTTGCCTCCCACCACATAATACGTATTACGGATACAGAGTACAATGAAGATCATCCTGTCTGGGCTCACACAGAAGAAAACACGATTTTCTATGTGGCGGACAAAAGCGGTGTTTGGAATATTTATCGTCATGATTTTGTTGTTCGGGAATTTGATCCTGATCCAAGTGAACCAATTCATGTACAGTATGAACCCTATACGGATGATGCCTCATTCCATGATCAACCGTTAGCTATCACCAACATTCTCACTGGCGCATTCCAGTTAAGTCTAACAAAAGATGATGGTTTGCTGGTCTTTGCCGGTTATGCCGATTTGGGTTGGGATGTGTACAGTATAACTCAGCCGCTGGAAAAAGAATCGGTCAATGTTCCGGTGACTCAATATATTTTGAAAAAGGATGAAGTTACAGAAGATTTGACGGACCTTCGCCGACACAAACGCAACGCATACAGCTCCGGAAGAACATCCAGTGTCGATTATTCTGACTGGATTTTTGCTCAGGAGTATGATTATTATAATCAATCTCTTGTTCGGGATGAAGACGAAGATTCAACCGTTCCGGATACAACAGATTTTTCTAAAAATAGCTACATTCCAAAAGAATACAAAACCAGGTTTACTCTGGATATGGTGAACAGCTATGCGACGTTTAATAATGTGTTTGGGGCTCAGGGAATGGCTATGTTCGCCTTCAGTGATATTTTGGGTAACCATCAAATATATCTTGGAACAGAAATGGTGATAGATCTGCAGCGCAGCGATTATTTTTTCAGTTATGCCTATTTAACGCATCCAACGGATTACTATTTTTCAATATATCATACAGCAAACGAATATTTTCTTGGATATACAGAGCAATTGTTACAAGTCAGAGGATTGTTACAAAATTTTGGACTCATGGGCTTTGTTTCTCGCCCATTTACTCGTTTTACACGATTGGAAGGTGGTTTGTCATATCACTCCTTTTCTTACAGCGAGTGGGAACAGGTGAGTCCTTATGATTTTCAAAAAGTCCGTGAAGAATCTTTTTCTATCATACTCCCCATGGCAAGCTGGGTATTTGACAATACGATTTATGGTTACACCGGTCCCATTGATGGGCTCAGACAAAATACATCGATAGTTATCAGCCCTGGGTGGGGAAGCAAGAAACTCATTTTTCAGACATTAAAGGTAGATTTCCGGAAATATTTAAAAGTCGGCCGTTATTCTAGTCTGGCTGGCAGGATGATGCTGGGAACAAGCCAAGGCGCTGATAGACAAAAATTCTTTCTGGGCGGAGTGTCGAATTGGATATTTGGCAGGGGCGAAACCGATGGTGTCAAAGATGAAAGCCAGTGGCGTAGGGATATCCTTGATGGGAATAATGACTTGGTGGATGTGTATTTCTCTGAATTTGTTACACCGGTTCGCGGTTACCGATTTATGGAACAGGTTGGTTCGAATGTGGTTTTAGCCAATTTTGAATTCAGGTTTCCATTTCTTCTGGCCATGGGTGTTCCGGAAAAATTCATGATTAGTAATCTGGGTTCGCACATCTTTTTAGATATAGGTACAGCTTGGGATAATAGAAAAGAATTTGAAGAAACTATAGCTGGCTTTGGTTGGGGAATGAAAATTAATTTGGGTTATTTTCTTCTGAGAGTGGATGCCGCATGGGATATCAACGATATTGGATATTCCAAGCCGCAATACTATCTCTCTTTGGGTACGGATTGGTAGTTTAGTCAGCGGTGATTTCCTGCCTACAGGCAAGGTAACTGGTCACTGGTGAATGGTTAGTGGTATTTGGTAGGAGTGTCAATTTATTTTATTTGTAAGTTTTGCACATATAACCGGCTACCAATAACTTATTTACCCAACAATGGTACACTCTTCATCCAAAACAATCTTTCTTTGCAACAACTGCGGAAATGAATTTTCCAAATGGCATGGCCAATGTCCGGCTTGCAATGAATGGGGTACATTGAGTGAGTTTAGTCCACCCAAATCCCGCCGCAAGTCACATGGTCAACCGGCAAGGGAAACTCAACTGTTGAATACACTCTTGGAAAAAAAGGACCGCCAGAGAATATTATCCAACATAAAAGAAGTTGACAGGGTCTTAGGCGGCGGCTTTTTACTTGGGTCTATGATTCTCCTTGGAGGTCAACCCGGAATTGGTAAATCGACACTGGCATTACAAATCATCGCCGGACTGGGTCAGGATGTTTTATATGTTTCCGCGGAAGAAAGTGAACAACAGTTGGCTTTACGCGCTGAACGGCTGGGCGTAAAATCAGAGCGGTTTCATGTTTCCGGAGAAAATGAAATTTTAAATATACTTGAGCAAGTTTCGGTTGTTCAGCCAAAATTTGTTGTCATAGACTCAATACAAACAGTTTACAACGAAGACTTGGATTCTTTGCCCGGTTCCGTCAGCCAGTTAAGAGATTGCGGTCAACAGCTACTAAAGGCGTGTAAACAAAAAGGGTTTACGGTTATTGTGATCGGACATGTGACAAAGGAAGGAATCATCGCGGGACCTAAAATGCTAGAGCACATGGTGGATACCGTATTATATCTTGAGGGAGATGACCGCTATGACCACCGTATTCTCCGGTCTGCCAAAAATCGATTTGGCGCCACAAATGAAGTGGGTATTTTTCATATGACATCTTCGGGATTGGAAGAAGTTTCAAATCCTTCCGAACTTTTTTTGGCAGAGCGCACCACGAATGCGGCAGGGACGGCAATTTTTCCCTCAATGGAAGGAACCAGACCTATATTAGTAGAAGTTCAGGCATTGGTTTCCAAAGCGAATTTTGGTATTCCCCAGCGAAATGTAAACGGAATTGATTCCCGACGGCTCTCCATGCTATTGGCTGTTTTGGAGAAACGCTTGGGACAGGTAATGGGGTTGAATGATGTATTCGTGAATCTTGTTGGCGGTTTAAAGATTCAGGATCCGGCAGCCGATTTATCCATTATTTCTGCAGTGGCATCCAGCAATCGGGATAATATTGTTTCCGAAAATACGGTGTTAATTGGTGAGGTTGGCCTTACGGGTGAAGTACGTTCCGTTTCGCGAATAGATCAGCGTCTTCAGGAAGCGGCAGCATTGGGATTTACCCACGCTGTCATTCCGAAAGGAAATATGAAAAATAGCAAAAAACCCAAGGGGTTGAACATCCATGGTGTTGGTACAGTCCAAGAAGCATTTAAATACCTTTTTTAAAGAAGATTATATGAAACTAATATTTAGCAGTACTGCACACATAGTTATCTGCAGTAGCATAGACAGCCTACCCACTTCAATATTTTTCAAATGAGGCAGGCGGAGATTGTTTTTACTACAATGAGCAATCCATATTCGATCGACCTACTGAATGAAAGGTTTTATAAGATATAATTGAAGTTTATAATACATCATAAAGACGATAAATCATCAGCGAGAACGGGTGAAATCAATACAGATCATGGTGTAATCCCAACACCCGCCTTTATGCCCATTGGCACCCGCGCCAGTGTAAAAGCAATTTCACCGGATGAACTTTATACTCTCGAAACCAACATTATATTAGGGAATACGTATCATCTTTATTTAAAGCCAGGTCATGAATTAATTGGTCGTGCCGGCGGATTGCATCAATTTATGAATTGGAAGCGCGCATTGCTTACAGACAGCGGTGGGTTCCAGGTGTTTTCTTTGGCAAAGCTGAATAAAATCAGCGATGATGGAGTGGAATTCCAGTCCCATATTGACGGCAGCCGTCACATGTTTACACCGGAGTCGTCCATGGAAATTCAACAACATCTTGGCGCTGATATCATTATGGCTTTTGATCAATGTCCTCCGGGCCAGGCAGATTATGTAACGGTGGAAGCTGCCGTTGACAGAACAACAAACTGGATAAGACGCTGTAAGGAGTACGTGTCCAAAGCCAATGGGATCCATGATTGGGAGCAAACCTTGTTTCCTATTATTCAAGGCAATATATATCCTGATTTACGCGAACGCAGCATCGACGAATTGTTACCGTTTTCTGATTGTGGAATCGCCATCGGCGGACTGGCCGTTGGTGAAGAAAAAAGTGATATGTTTGAAACAATCGAACAAATGGATGAATTACTCCCCAAAGATCAACCTCGATATCTTATGGGTGTTGGCAGGCCAACGGACTTGGTGCGATCGGTAAAACGCGGCATGGATATGTTCGATTGCGTATTACCAACTCGGAATGCAAGAAATGGCCAACTGTTTACATCAAATGGAATCGTGAACATTACCAATCATAAACATAGAGAAGAATTTTTTCCGGTGGATGAAAACTGCAGATGTGATCTTTGCCAAAATTATACCAGGGCATATTTACGCCATTTAATGAATGTTAATGAAATACTGGGGCATCGGTTGGCATCATTACACAACCTGGCTTATTACATGGATTTAATGAAAACCATTCGGCGTGAAATTAACGCCGGATCATTTGATAAATGGTCTCATCATTATCTTAAAACAATGCTGGAATTTAAAGGGATGTAATGACAGATATTTTGGTTAGAGTGATTGATGCGTATGTTTTTCGAAGAACTGAAAATGGATTAAGATTTTTAATTTTAAAGCGTGCTTCAACGAAACTCTATGAACATTTATGGCAAGGGGTGGCCGGAAAGATCGAAGCAGGAGAAACAGCTTGGCAGGCAGCCATTCGTGAATTGGATGAAGAGACGGGTTTAAGTCCAAAACACATATTTATTGCTGATCATGTTAGCCGTTTTTATGAAGCCTATGGCGACCGCATCAACCTTGTGCCCGTTTTTGGAATTGAAGTAGATTCGGATGACGTTATATTGTCAAACGAACACAGCGAATATAAATGGGTTACGCTGGAAGAAGCTCAAAAACATTTAGTCTGGCGGGGGCAAAAAGAAGGGATACAAGTGGTGAATGAAATGATATTAAATAATGATGACCGCATGCGTTGGTCGGAAATAAATTTTGAATAATTTATAATGGACAAATGTTGATTAAAAAATATTTAGAAGAAATTGCAGAAATTATCATCCGCGGTGATGCCCGTGAAGAGAGTTTTTATCCGGCACTCAAGTTATTTTTAGAAGAATACGGGAAATTCATTGGCAAAAAGAGAACAGCAATTACAGTTCTGCCGAAAAAAACAGAAGCAGGCAATCCTGACTTCCGTGTCTGGGACGGGGAATATGAAATTGTAGGTTACATCGAAGCAAAACCACCAGGAACAAACCTAGATCAAATTGAAGGGACTGATCAACTCAAACGTTATTTAAAAACATTTCCAAATCTTATTCTGACAGACTTTTACGAATTCAGATTATACCGAAATGGAGCAGAGATTGATCGTGTTTCCATCGGCCGCCAATTCATTGCAAAACAACTTAAAACTATTCCACCTGTCGAAAATGAAGATGGATTCAATTCATTATTAGGAAAATATTTTGGATTTGTTCTTCCCGCAATCAACAATGCTGAAACATTGGCAAAAGTATTGGCGGTTAAAACTCACTTTTTAAGAGATGAGGTAGTGGCAGAAGAACTAGAAGAAGAATCCGCAGGCTCCGGGCATATCCTTGGGTTTTATGATGCCTTTAAAAAATATTTGATTTTTGATCTAACGCGGGAAAATTTTGCAGACCTTTTTTCGCAAACATTGGCTTATGGTTTGTTTGCCGCCCGGACACGAGCCTCAGACGGTTTTAATCGAAAATTAGCTTACGAATATATCCCGTCATCCATCGGTATTCTTCGGGATGTATTCAGGTTTGTTTCATCAACAGATTTAACCATGCCGTTGGAAGTCATGATTGACGATATCGCGGAAGTCCTGCAAAAAACGAATGTGAAGAAAATCCTTCAGGATTATTACCGTGACGGTAAAGGCGAAGACCCCATCGTCCATTTTTATGAAACATTTCTAAATCATTACGATCCTACCATCAGAGAAAAACGCGGAGTTTACTATACGCCATTGCCGGTAGTTCATTATATTGTTCGATCCCTTCATCATTTACTGAAAACAAAATTTAGGATGGAAGACGGTTTTGCATCAAAAGATGTAAAACTGTTGGACCCTGCCGGAGGTACGCTCACCTTTCCCGTGGAAGCTATCAAAGTGGCCGTTAAAGAATTTGTTTCTAAATATGGCGAAGGAGGAAAACACAATCTCATCAAAAATCAAATTCTACAGAATTATTATGCCTTTGAACTCATGATGGCGCCCTATGCCATCGGCCACATGAAAATTGGCTTTATGCTGGAAGAACTTGGATATATAATGGAAGACGATGACCGTTTTAACCTATTTCTCACCAATGCGCTGGATATGGAAGATTTTGAACAGACGAATATGCCTTTCGTCAAAAGTTTGAGTGAGGAAAGTAAACTGGCGGGGAAGGTGAAAAAAGAAGAACCGATCTTGGTCATTTTAGGAAATCCTCCTTATTCCGGGCATTCTGCAAATGCATCTGAAAAAGAAAAACAAATAAAAAAAGGTAATATGTACGTCAAAAGTTATCATTGGAATAGTGTATTACAAAAAGTGGAACCAATTGAGGGTAAAGCAACGAGGGATTTACGAAAAAAACAAAAAACCTTTATTGGTGAAATATTAATGGACTATTATTTTATCGATGGAAAACCTTTGGGAGAAAGAAACCCAAAATGGTTACAGGATGACTATGTGAAATTCCTGCGCTTTGCCCAGTGGAAAATCCACAAAGCTGGGAAAGGTATAGTGGGGATGATAACCAATCATTCATATTTAGACAATCCCACCTTTCGGGGTATGCGGCAGAGCCTGCTTAAGACCTTTGATGAAATCTACATTTTGGATTTGCACGGCAATTCATTAAAAAAGGAAAAATGCCCAGACGGAAGTACTGACAATAATGTTTTTGACATTCGCCAAGGCGTTGCTATAGCTTTGTTTGTGAAGAACAAACCTTGCGGAAGTTCCAAACTTCCGCAAGGTTCAAAAGGGTGTAAGGTGGTTCATACCGATTTATGGGGTAAAAGAAATCCAAAATATGAATGGCTGGAATCTCATACTATAAAAAATGGTGGTTATGAAGCTATCGAACCAAAATCGCCTTACTACTTTTTTATTAAAAGAGATGTTAAAGATATTGAAGACTATCTTGAATGGAAATCAGTTAAAGAAATTTTTCCAGTCAACAGTGTAGGCATTGTGACTGCTCGGGATAAATTGACCATCCACTGGACACAACATCAGTTATGGAATACAATTCAAAATTTTTC
>JADFRD010000070.1 GCA_022561485.1 Fidelibacterota bacterium
GCGTTCCCATTAGATTATTTCATTTACTACTTCAATGATTTTTCTATTTGTGGCATTTGTTTTGCGTGCTTTTAGTTTAATGAATTCAAACTAAAAAATTTCTTTTAAACCTTTCTTCATATCTTTTGACAATAACTTGTCCTTTTTTTATACTGATTGAGCTGAGTAAGTTTAAACCTAAGAATCTCTGCTTGAACTTCGTCCAAATGAGTGTTATATCCTGGAATGTTGGAGTAATATTCTTTGTCAGGTCTAATACCCTACATTCTTAACATTTTGCCTTTTTTGCATAATTATTGGATTGAGTAACCATTATACCTGCATCACCATAAGCTCCAAGTGTTTTTGTCTGGTAAAATGATAAAGCAGATATTGTAGACATCGATCCGGCAATTTTATTGTCCCAAAGTGATCCATGATCTTGAGCACAATCTTCAATTATATGCAGTTTATGTTTTTTTGCTATATTTTGAGTTCTGCCCATATCACGGCATTGACCGTATAAATGTAATGGAAAAAATTCTGAAATACTGCTTTTTTTCATATTATCTTGGCAGAGTTTCGACACAAGATTATAAAAATCTATCTATTACCTTAAACATTATTGTACTTTTAATATCCTTTAATAATAGACCCTTAAAATGTGATGTCCCATAATTAGTTCACAGTTGCATTGAATATTATTTTTACTTTAACGGCAATAAAATCAAACATTGTTAAATAATAACAGGTCTTGTTCATTGACGACAATTATTATATGAATAAATAATAAATTAATTTGAATTACTCCCGATAAAATTAAACATTGATTTTTAGTAGGTGTGAACACATTTCGGGACATCACAAATAACAACTTTTAACAATAACATTTATAAACCTCATAAACTTCCCAAACCTAATCAATAGATAAGCAGGTTAACGCTCGCTTATACTGGAGACAAATTCTTAGTTTGTTTCCATTTACTTATTTGTTTTAATAAACATGGCAAGAAAATATTCAAGAAAACATGGAAAATCTGGTTCCAAAAAACCAATTAAAAAAACTTTACCAGTATGGTTAAGATACAAGCCAAATGAAGTAGAGATTTTGATAGTTAAACTTGCAAAAGAGGAAAAAAGCTCTTCTGAAATTGGAATAATTTTAAGAGATACATATGGAATTCCAGATGTAAGAACTTTATGTAAAAAGAAAATTTCTCAAATTCTAATAGAAAAAAAAACCGCTCCAGAACTTCCAGATGACCTTACTGCATTGATAAGAAAATCTGTGGCAATAAGAAAACATACTGAAACTAATAATAAAGATGAAACTGCCAAAAGAGGCTTAACTTTAACAGAATCTAAGATAAAATTACTTACTACATATTACAAGAAATCTGGAAAACTAGCTTCAGAGTGGAAATTTGATCCAGAAAGAGCTGGATTTTACACGAAATAATGGAAATTTGATCCAGAAAGAGCAGGATTTTACACGAAATAATGGAAATTTGATCCAGAAAGAGCAGGATTTTACTTAGAAAATTTTTATTTTAGAGGGAGTTTATGAATGAATTAAAGTTATGTTGGAATATCCTCCCAGATGTTTCTAGAAGCTTTTCATTATGTATAAAACTACTTCCCAAACCATTAGATGAAGAAGTCATGATTTCTTATCTTATTTTTAGAGTTATAGATACTATTGAAGACTCTTCGGCTAAACTAGAATATAAAAAGGTACTTTTCGATGATCTTATTGAAGTATTATCTTCAAAAGATTACAACAATAACATCACTTTAAAAAGTAAAAAAAATCTTATGAAAAAATTAAAGGATATAAACCGCAATATAAATCGGGCAGTTCTGAACTTGCCACAGAAAAAAAAGCATCAAATAGTTTAAAATCATTATTGAAACAAAAAAGAGATGAATTAAACCTGTCCGACAAAGATTCACGGTTGGATCAAACACATATTTCCTTTATCGATACTCTGTTAAAAGATATAAAACGTTACAAAACACTATCAACAAATACATTAAGAAAACTTGTTTTACCGGACAAGACAAGTAAAGAGTCATACGATGAACTAATCCAAAATATTGAAAATTTAAGAAGAAAAATCGGCAGTGATTATTTGGAAATAATTCTTAAAAGGACTTCCAATATTGAAGATGATATAATAATTGCAGTTGAAAATAAAATGTAAGAAGATTACAGCGCATAACAAAAGCTATAAGCAATAGCGGGTTTGGTGGTTTTCGCCATCAGAAGATTCCTGTATGATTGTCTTTGTCCTTCGGACGGACAATCACTCGCAAATCCGCTACTGCTCATAGCCTAACCGTTACGCACTGCTATTTGGTTTTCGTTTAAGATAAAGTGCAAGAAAATAAAAACTGGCAACTGCAAAACAAAACCACGCCTCCCATGCAAACATCCGGCGTATCAACATATCTGTGACAGGGTCTGTTGTCAGCATGCGTAACCCACCATATAATCCACCAATAATAAAGTTCAGTAAAATGGTTGCATGAATCCAACATGCCCATTTTGGGTTACCTGCTTTTCGTTTCCAAAGACCAAATCCAATCATCAGAAATCTTGCAGCCCACACCTTTTCTTTTATTCCAGAAAAAAGATTCCTCGCTGCGCTAAAAGGAGCATTGGAGGATGAAACCGACTCTAAAGTAATTATGCAACTGGAGAAGGCAATTACCTATATCGAAATATCTGATTAGAGAAAGGTAGTCACTTCCGATAAGGATTTATACGAAAATATGAATGAAATAAATTGAAAGTCAAAATTTGTGATATATGTTTTAATTATCTATATTAAAGAAAGATATCATCTACTATTTCACTTTTTTAATGGGAGTCTAATATAGATAACATTGGTACTATGTATTTGGGGATTTGTGCAGGAGCTTCAACAATCACTTCTGTCAGCCTTGAAAAAAACGGGCAGGGCTTCACCATCAAGAATGTTTACTCCAAACCTCACGAGGGAAATCCACGTGAAGTTATCACCCATTTATTGTCTAAAATAAACAAAGATAAATTTCATTCCATTGTTGTAACAGGCCGCCGCTTTAAAGAATTAATCAACTTGGAAACCATATCAGAGCCCCTTGCTGTAGAAATTGCCCTAAAATTTGTCAATAAGGATCAAAAAACTTATAACGCCATTATCAGCGCCGGCGGGGAAACGTTTATGGTCTACCAGCTAGATAAAACCGGTAAAATCAGTAAGGTATTCACCGGTAATAAATGTGCTTCGGGTACCGGGGAATTTTTTATACAGCAAACCAAGCGTATGGGAGTCAATATTGATGAGGCCATCGAATACGGCAGGGATGAAATACCACACATTGTATCCGGACGCTGTTCTGTCTTTTGTAAAAGTGATTGCACTCATGCAACCAACATTGGCGTTCCTAAAGGTCAGGTGGTTGCTGGTTTGAGCCAAATGATGGGCAACAAAATTCTTGAATTATTAAAAAATACACCCAAAGAAAATATTATGATCATCGGTGGAACTACCCGGATTAAGGTCATGATGGATTACTTGAAAACTAAAATAAATAATCTTACCATACCGGAAGAAGCCATCTATTTTGAGGCGCTTGGAGCGGCCATTTGGGCATCCGAAAATAAGAATGGATACGATCTAAACATCGACAAGCTTTTCTCCAAAAAGGCTTCGCAATTTGATTTCCATCCGCCGCTGGCGCAGTTTGAAGATCAGGTCACATTTGTAGAATTGGACAGGGGGTTTCCCCAAGCGGGTGATACCTGTATATTGGGTTTGGATGTGGGTTCCACCACTACAAAAATTGTGGTGTTAAGGGAATCGGACTTAAAAATAATAGCCAGCGAATATCTTCGAACCAATGGTGATCCGGTGGGCGCTTCAAAAAATTGTTACAAAGCTATTTTGGATGAATTAGATGGGACAGAAATTGTGATTCGAGGTTTAGGGGTGACCGGGTCCGGCAGAAAAATAGCAGGCATGCATGCATTAACAGATGGCGTTATTAACGAAATTATTGCCCACGCTGTTGCCGCCTTACATTTTGATAATGAAGTGGACACCATCTTTGAAATTGGCGGGCAGGATGCAAAATATACTTATTTGACCAACGGTGTTGCCAGTGATTATGCCATGAATGAAGCTTGCTCTGCCGGAACGGGATCATTTCTGGAAGAATCTGCTAAAGAAACACTCAATATAGAAATGACGGACATTGCCGATTGGGCCATGAAGGGCAAGAATCCCCCTAATTTTAACGATCAATGTGCGGCGTTTATTTCATCAGATATTAAAAATACTTTTCATGAAGGAATACCAAAATCCGATGTGGTCGCCGGATTGGTTTACTCTATATGTTTGAATTATGTCAATCGTGTAAAAGGGGCACGACCCGTTGGAAAAAAAGTTTTCATGCAGGGCGGTGTTTGTTATAACAAGGCGGTGCCCATTGCCATGGCTGCGTTATCAGGGAAGGAAATTATTGTGCCGCCGGAACCGGGATTGATGGGATCTTACGGAGTGGCTTTAGAAGTGAAGAACCGTATCGACCAGGGATTAATGGAAGAACAGATATTTGACTTGGAAACACTGCTTAACAGAGAAGTGGGAACCAAACCTTCCTTTACCTGTACCGGCGGAAAAGAAAAATGTGATATCGGCTGTTCCATAAACCGTTTGGTCATTGAAGGAAAAACCTATCCATTTGGCGGTGCGTGTAACCTGTATTATAATCTTCGCAAAAAAATAAAAATCAACGCCGGGGAAAATGATTTAATCGTAAAAAGACAACATTTAGTATTAAAAAAATATGCTCCTGATTTGAGTGATCTTCCGGAAAATGCACCTCGGGTAGGGATTTCCAGATCTTTTCTCACCGGGACATATTTTCCCTTATTTGCCCACTTTTTTAAAGAATGTGGAATTAGACCTGTATTGGCAGACAACGTGGATCAAAAAGGTGTTGATTTGTGTTCTGCCCCCTTTTGCTATCCCTGTGAAATTGCCCATGGATATTTTCAAAATTTATTAGATATGGAATTGGATTATGTATTCCTTCCTCACATTCTTATAATCAATAACGAAAATGGATTTGACAATGCTACCACTTGTCCGTTATTACAAGGCGAATCTTATTATTTAAAGAGTACTTTTGAAGATCAACTAGGGTCAAGCGGTCCAATTGTATTGACTCCGGTCTTAAAACTAGGACCCGATCAAAAAGATCCCCGGGATGGATTTCAGTCATTGGGACGTAAATTGGGTTTGCCGAAGAGTTTAATAAAAAAAGCTTATCAGAAAGCAGTGAACGTTCAAAACGAGATGCAAGCAGAAATGCTTGATATGGGTAGACAAGCGCTTCGGGATTTGGAAAAAAATCCTGATCAAATCGGAGTTGTATTATTCGGTCGTCCTTATAGCGCGTTTATGCCGGAAGCCAATAAAGGAATCCCACATAAATTTGCCTCCAGAGGAATTAAAATTATTCCCGTAGATTTTTTGGATTTAAAAAGTGCCCCTATTAGGAAACACATGTATTGGGCCACGGGTCAGATTAATTTAAAAGGGGCAGCTATTGTCGAAGCCCATCCCCAATTATTTGGTAACTACATTACGAATTTTTCATGTGGTCCCGATTCGTTTATTGTAGGATATTTCAGAGATATCATGGGCACTAAACCCTCATTAACGCTGGAACTGGATAACCACACGGCTGATGCCGGACTGGAAACCAGGATAGAAGCATTTCTGGATATTGTTGCACGTTATCGCATACTGAAAAAAGAATTGGTTATGAATAAGTCAAAAACCAATGGATTTATTCAAGCCCAATCCAGGATGGAAAATAGTAAAATGATCATTACGACCTCTGAAGGAGAAGAGGTGTCATTATTTGATGAAAGGGTGAGAGTTGTTTTTGCCTCCATTAATGTCTTTTCCACGCCAGGGATAGCCGCCGCGTTTAAAAGTCTGGGGATTAATAGTCATGCCTTGCCGGTTATGGATGAGGAAGATTTAAAAATTGGTCGCGGTAATTCATCATGTAAAGAATGCTTACCCCTCCAATTGACGACCGGATCTATTATACAGTATCTGCGGAATAAACGCCCGGAAAACGAAATAACTGTATTCTTTTATCCAACCGCAGATGGACCCTGCCGTTTTGGTCAGTACCAGGATTTTATGTCTGATCTGTTCAGGAAACAGACTTTTAGAAACGTTACATTTTTATCCACGTCAAGTAAGGATGGATATGGGGGGCTGGGTAATAAATTAACCTTATTAATATGGAATTCTGTGATTATTTCGGATATTTTTGAAGACATTTATCATGCCATGATTGTTAATGCCAAATATCCCGAAAAAGCACTGAGAAAACTCCAAATAATATGGAAACAGGTTCTGAAGGGAATTGAAGGAGGGAAAGAGACTTTTTATACAGCAATCGAAAAAGCCGCTAATGATTTAAAAGAAATTGAACACAAAGCTCGATTAAAGACATTACCCCATGTGTTAATTGTGGGAGAAATATATGTCAGGAAGGAAGGAATTTCACGAAGGTGGTTACCGGAGAGGCTTGCGGAGAGCGGTATTGTTTCACACGTTGCACCATTGCATGAATGGCTGCATTATGTGGATTGGTTGGTTAATAATAAACATTTAATTAATGATAATACTTTTTCTAAACGAATGAAAACTAAAATTAAAAATAGTATTATGGTTCGGAATGAGAAGTCAATTAAAAATATTATGGAAAAATCTAGCTGGTATATCAAGCGATTGGTAAATATTGACCACATTATTGATGCATCAAAAAATTACATTTCTCCCAAATTAACTGGAGAAGCAATCATAACGGTGGGGGGTCCCTTGGCAGAAGTTGGAAAAGATTTTTGCGGTGCCTTAGCAATCGGTCCATTTGGCTGTATGCCTAATCGGCTGAGTGAATCTATTCTAAACTTAAAAATGGGAAAAGAGCACATTCTTAAAAATAGAAAGGATGACATGATAAGGGCTATCATGGAAGAGGTTCCCCATTTACCATTCCTCGCTATTGAAAGTGACGGGAATCCATTCCCACAGGTAATCGAAGCGAGATTGGAGACTTTTATTATTCAATCCTTTAGACTGCATAATGTCATGAAAAAATATAAAAATATCAAGGAAGTTGCCTAGTGTCGTGTCAAGTATGTTGTGTGCAAAAAGTAACAGGAATTTTTGTCGATAACAAGGCGAATATTTTCAACAAAGCATTAGCTATGGTTAAGATATTCAACGAAGTAAGCGGCTAAAAGAACAAGACTTGGTTGAACTAATACAGGGTTGACACGGCACTATTCCAATTACTTGACCGATATCCGGATGAACAATTTTTAATATATAATTTGTTTGAACAGGGATAACCGGTTTTTTTATTTCACTTATGATTTTAAATGACAACCGGAACGAGAAAGTAAAAAGATAATTTTTGAAGGGTAATCAACCTGAATTAGCGTTAACGTTTACCATACCGACAGGGTACTATCGGGGCACAAAATTCACAAAAGATTTATATAAAGGATGTTACCATGAATTATCAATATTTATTTATTAACAATAATTTTCATAGACAATTTTTCTATCTTTAATTTTATTCGTGTTTATTCGAGTAATTCGTGGATAATGAGGTTAACATGCACAAAATCAATAATCAATCAGACGTTCATCTGGTAAGTACCATAATCGCCGTTTCGGATCTGGAACGATCTACACAGTTCTATTCCGAAATCTTCCAATGGAAACTGTTCCTGCAAGAGGAAGCTGTCACCATTTTTGAACTTCCTGACAAAAAACATTTTATGCTGTATAAAAAAGAATCTTTTGCCATAAATCCGGGGCAGCAACCAATTATAGTGCCGGATGGTTCAATCACAGCGACGGAATTTTATTTCCACACTCAACGTCTGGAAGAAGTTATTCAGCGACTGGAAACACACGGCGCCAGATTGCTTACGTCATTAGCACGCCGTACTTGGGGTGATGAAGCGGCATACTATAGTGACCCGGATGGAAATGTGATTGCCGTGGGAAGACCGTTGAAGAAATAATTTTTATCATAACGGCATACAACAAAGCCACACCTGTTCATTAAATTGAACGAATAATTCGCAAGCGATGTAAAGCCAAAACCGTTCAGCTTAACTCCAGGGTAAAACCAATGGATTTTCAACAATTAAAATCATATTTATTATCAAAACCGGGGTGTACGGAAACCTATCCTTTTGGCCCTGACCCGATGGTGGCCAAGGTGGGGGATAAGATATTCGCTTTGGTGTCTATAGATTCTGATCCATGTTGCATCACAATCAAATGTGATCCTGCGGATGCCCAGATTCAACGCAGTATGTACGATTCAATCCAACCGGGATATCATATGAACAAGGAACATTGGAACACCATTACAATGGATCAAACAATCCCCAATAATTTATTTTATCAACTTGTGGATGATTCGTATCACCTGGTCTTATCCAAACTCTCCAAGAAAATGCGTAATTTGTTGTAGAATAATTATATTATGAGCACGGTTTGATTTTCTTAATCCATGACTGATATTGGGCGTTGACTCATTGTTTGTGGTACATTACCTTCGAGATGGGTTATGAGACAGCATAAATGAGTTTTACGATTATCTATGAGATAATTCAGGAAGATGATAGGTGGTTTACCATTTTCCCGCTCAAATGATTGTTAATATCATACCAGAAAGGCTATTTTGGATACGGATCTAGGATTTACTACCAACAGCAGGACAGGAATATGAAAACAATCCGTCTTTCAATTATTATACTTATTTCAATTATCATACTTGCCGGCCAAAACATACGGGTTACAATAGAAATGACCAATGGCAATAATATCACCGGAGTGCTAATATCAGAAGATTCGTCCAGTGTGGTACTAAATACTGATTTTGGTGAATTGACTATTCCGCGCCAGGAGATCGTTTTTATTAAAAGACCATTCGACCAAATGGCGAAATCACTTGCATTACCAAAGATCGATCAGCCGGAATTGAATCAGGAGGCACGTTGGCGGACGATTTACAGCAGCATGCTCATTGGTAATTCGATCTATGGAATCGGGATTCCATATGTTCTCGGAGTGGAGGATTTTAAGGTCGCCAACGGGATGCGGCTGTTAATGTTTGGCGGTGGCTTTTATGCTAGTTTGCGTTATACCAAACAGATGAATCTTCCCACGGGGCGCTGGGAGCTGCAGATGGCCGGAGCCGAGTTGGCTGGGCTTTCAATATTTCCACTCATGGCAGTAGTTGGTTTCGAGAACTGGACGGAATTTGACAAGGAAGGTAAGATCGCCTGGACGTATGTAATGGCGACGATACCCTTTGGAATTTGGAAGGCCGATCAATATTACACTCGTTGGAAGCTGTCAAATGGTCAGGCTACGCTGGTTGCAAACAGTATGGTACTGGGTACCGCTAACACTGTAGGCTTGATTGCACTTGTGCACAGTGATGACTGGGAGTTTACTGAAAATCTGAGTCGGATTTATACCCTGCTAACTTATTCCGGCGCTGTGGTTGGTGGGTTCCTGGCAAAAAATAAGTTTGCCGGCAAGATTTATTCTGAAGATGATGCGTTTTTCATCAGTTCCTCGGCAACGGTGGGCTTTTTCAACGGATTGTTACTTAATAGCCTGCTGGACATCGATGAGCGCAAACCATTCGTGGCGATCCTGCTTGCAGGAACCAATGGGTTTACCTACCTGGCCAACCATTTGACCCGACAGACCAGTTTACAAAAAGGACAGGGGATAATCGTGATCTTGGGGACGGGAGCTTCCTATTTAATTTGGCTGGGGACTGCAGCCATCACCGGTATCGATTACAGAAACGACAGTGCCAGGTTGATCGACATCGCCAGTATTACTGCAGGCTGGTATTTCACCTACCAGTGGGTCAGCCGGCAAAATCCTACAACCTCCAGGGACGAGAAAAAGCAGTCATTGTTATTCAGCTTTGCACCTACCTTGATAGCTGATGGTACAACTTTCCTGCCGGCAATTAATTTATGTCTGCGGTTTTAATCCGTATTAAAAAAACCGCCAACGAAAAAGTTAATTGTTAGTGATAAAATAATTTTTATTTCTCATGATCATGATGATGCTGACTTCGCAGAATTATTAAAATTTAGATTTGAAAGAAGCGGATTAAATGGTCGGATTGATAGTGAGCGATTGAAAATTAGCCAACACTTCACATAATATTGCCAGTTTTTTGGGCGTTGATTTATGGGTTGCCGTACACTACTTTGGAGACGGATTATGAGAGAGTATAAATGAGTTTTACGGTTAAATATGAGACAATTCAGAAAAGTTTTAAAAAACGGTGTTTTTTGGCAACAAGTCCAAAAAGTAGAGTCTATATATGATAATTCGACTAAAACGTAATTTCCAATTGATGAGCAAACTCGCTAAACGTAAAAATTGGGTTTAGCAGGAAATTGGTGGTAAACTATTAATAATTCAGACATGGACAAACAATTAAAAATAAACAGCAAACAATTATTGAGTAAGATTAAAATTATCCTGATAATTCCCTTAGTCATACAAATTTATAGTCAACCTCCGACAAAGGAAAATCAAATTACAGATTATGGCAGTTTCATATTTCTAGAACAAGACATTACGCAAGTTCAACAGGGATATAAAGATGGTACTTATTCTATCAAGGAAGTAGTTCAAGCTTATTTGGACAGAATTGACGAAATAGATAAAAATGGACCCACAATTAACTCTATTATTCAAGTAAATCCTGATGTCATTCAAATTGCAGAGGAGTTGGATATAGAAATGAGCGAGGGAAAAATAAGAGGACCTCTCCATGGCATTCCGGTTGTATTAAAAGATAATATTGATACTCATGATAAAATGGCAACCACCGCCGGCTCTAGAGCTCTGATGAATTCTTTCCCCTTGAAGGATAGCTTTATTGCTAAGCAGCTAAGAGATGCCGGAGCGATTATCATCGGAAAAGCCAATTTAAGTGAGTGGGCGAATTTTAGAGGTGAATTATCAACAAGTGGTTGGAGCGGTGTAGGTGGACAAACAAAAAATCCTTATGTTTTGAATCGTAATCCTTGTGGGTCAAGTTCGGGTTCAGCCGTGGCTGTATCGGCCAATCTTACCATGCTTGCAATTGGTACTGAAACCAATGGTTCTATTGTTTGTCCCTCACATAGCAATGGTATAGTAGGAATTAAACCAACGGTAGGACTTATAAGTCGCTCAGGAATTATTCCTATTTCATTTACTCAAGATACACCGGGACCGATGGCACGCACCGTGAGAGATGCTGCTATTTTCCTGGGGGTATTAGTTGGCGTAGATTCAACGGATGAAAAAACATTGGAAAGTAGAGGAAAATTTTACACTGATTATACGAAATTCCTTAAGGAAGATGGGTTGCAAGGTAAGAGAATAGGTTTATACCAAGCGCCTTTAGGAAAAAATTACAAGGTGGATATTCTGATGTATAAAGCGGTGGATTTTCTGAAAAGCCAAGGGGTGGACATTATTGAGATTGATGAAATAGCAAACAGTAAAATGAGTTCTTATTCGTTCGAAATAATGCTGTATGAATACAAAGATGGATTGAATAAGTATTTTCAATCCTTGGGAAGTGATGCACCAGTTAAAAGTATTGAAGAGCTTATTGCTTTTAATCAATCGGATTCGATAGAATTGAACTATTTTAACCAGAAATACTTGGAGATGGCCCAGGAAAAGGGCGACCTGACTTCTGAGGAATATGTGGAAGCATTAACTAAAATGATTAAAGGCAGTAGGGAAGAAGGAATAGACAAGGTAATGAATTTACATAATCTAGATGCAATAATTGCTCCAACCGGGAGCCCCGCCTGGAAAACAGATTTGATTAATGGAGATAGTTTTCAGTTGGGAAGTTCTTCTCCTGCGGCTAGAGCTGGATATCCCAATATAACCGTACCTATGGGCTACGTTAATGAGTTACCAGTTGGAATTTCTTTTTTTGGACGTGCTTGGAGTGAGCCTCTTTTACTTGAAATAGCTTATGCGTATGAAAGAGGCACTAAACATCGTCAGAGCCCAAAGTTTCTGGTTTCAGATTAAGTACAATTTGAAAATACAAGTTGGATAAAGGGAGGAAGCCAACCACCACCAACCAATGTACGCCATTAAAAATGGCGTTTATTCGGAACGTTCTGCAATCATTTACACTCAAATAAATGAAACTAGAAGACGAAAAGGATTGCCAAGCAATTGGAGTGATTTTGCTATGGGATTTAGATGTGTAAAAGACGCTGTTTTTGGGCGTTGATTTATGGGTTGCCGTACACTACTTTGGAGACGGTTTATGAGATAGTGTAAATGAG
>JADFRD010000071.1 GCA_022561485.1 Fidelibacterota bacterium
CCTCTTCGTTTATTTTTTTTGTAAAGTCACTATTAATTAGTTTTAGAGCTTGATCCCAATTATCAACAAGAAATGGCAACATAAAAATATAATATTTCTTGTTGGCATGGATAAATCCACCACCACGCGTCCCCTGTAAAGCACCAGTGGCAACCATATCCTGAAGTTCAAACTCTGTGCCCAATACAGCCGAAAAATAATTTTCAACCTGTATCCTTCCATCGGTACGTTTTTCAACTTCTGCTTTGAAGAAAATCATCGATTGGCTACGCGGATGTTGTTCGGGTTGTGAATTACTATATTTAAAGACATAAGTTTTTTGACCAAAAAGGATATTGATAAATAACACGGCAACAATAAGTAGAATTGTCACCAATAGTTTATGCTGCTTAATCATAGCATCTAATCTTTTAAAGCTTCGTATACTGCCAAGAATTGTTATATTGTACTAATGATTTAATCATTTAGTTAATCGCGGATCCCAACTGGTGTTGATTATTAGTGCCGGCTCAAACAGGTTTGCAATCGATTCCCAGGGTACACATTTATAATTCTGATTTTCTCCCGGATTGGAGCCATCCTGCATCACAAAGACGCCATTAGGGAAGGCTGGACCCAAGCCAAAATTGGTTACATCTATACCATCGGTTTCCTGAACACCATCGATGTTCTCGCCATCCACTATCTGAAATGTTCCAACATAGTTATTATTACCATCTCTGGTATAGATTACATAAGTATTATTCCCCTGGCTGGAAGCGATCAGATAGCCGGTGTTCCGATTGGCATAATATAAGGTCAAGCCTTCTAAGTCAGGGACAAAATGATTACCGACAGAATCGACCAGGGTTTTTGTAGTTTTAGCGTTCGGTTCGGCAGCAAATTTCCAGAGTGCTTGCTCTTCTTCCCCTACATAAAGTACTCCATGTACATCGTCGGCGACACATCCTTCAGGCTGGGAATCAACTTGCAGGGTGCGAACCAGTTTTCCATCCACCAACCCGTATCCATTATCAAATAATTCCCACTGTTCTATTTTTCCGGTTTTATCATTAACAAACGCATAATATTGACCTGTTTTTACACTGTAGTACATGCAAGATCCATAAACCTCTTCCAATCCCAGTGGAAGGATGCGTGCAGCCACATTTTCCAATTGGCGTGAATCGGGATCGACTTTGTAAATCGAGATCGTATTATCACGCCGATTACCGGCTGTGACGAGAGATACATATTCGCCATTCAACGGAAAATTGTACCGAATATCGACATTGTTCATCCTACCATCCTGAACGAACTGAATTTCTTTACCTTCTAAATCGTAAATGAGAAGACCACCGTTTTCTCTTTTATTGGTACCGATTATCGTTGATAGCGAGGGATTCGTAGGATGAATCCAGATGCATGGATCGTCGGCGGCATCGTCATCACTGGGAACGGGGGTTGTTTCCATTGTTGCCGTTACCGGATGTACAATATCATTGATAGTGTAGTTCTTTCTACAGCTAACCACAATCAATATTGCCAGTAGCCAAATTATATGTTTCAAAGACGTTTATCCTTGTTCATTTTTATTTATTGGTACCATTTTAAAAGAAAAGCTGACACACAAACATAGTAAATGCCAGCTTTTCTTTATTACCTAGTGAATCTTCCTATAAGTCGAACCTAACTCCAGCTCGAACGCCATATGAATACAATTCCCTTTGAATTGGGAATTCAGGATCACCTAGGTAATACACCAAGGGAGTATTCGTAATATTCAATGCGTCAACATACAGTTTGATATTGCTTTTCAGATTATAGGAAGCGGACAGATCAATTTGTGTATTATCGGCATAATAGATATCCTCAGCTGGTTCTTCACCGATTTCGAAAATATATTTACCGTGGAAGTTGGCTGAAAGTCTTGCCGCGAATCTACCACTTTCATATGATAAAGCAAAGTTACCCACAGTTTCTGCTTGTCCTGGCAATGTAGTGGGTTCCCGTTCTTCAAATATGTAGTGAGCTTCGGATTGTATATTCGTGTAATTCAGGTAGATTCCCAAACCTTGTAAAGCCCCCGGCAGAAAGGTCAGTTGCTGTTGCCAGCTGAATTCGAATCCGCTAAGCGTAGCATCCTCACCATTTACCGGTTGGATCACTGTCTCAATATCCGCGTTATCAGGATGAGGATTATCATCATATAATGTGTACTTCATATAAATATAGTTGGAGAGTGTTTTTGAGAAGTATCCAAATGAAATGATGCCGAGTGAACCAATATAATATTCGATCATCAAATCAAGATTTGTTGACAGGGTGGGTTCAAGGTCCGTATTTCCCAAAAATAGTTCATCATCATCAAGCATTTGCACTGGAACCAGATTTATATAATCCGGTCGTGCTAATGATTGAGTGAAGGCAGTTCGGATGACAGTTTTGTCATTCAGATTATAGCGCAGATGTATCATCGGTAATAAAGTTGTATACTCTTTTGAATCTTCTGTTTTTGAAATTATACTGCTGAAATCAGGATTAGCTTCCTCTGCTTCGTCTTCCAAATCACCTAAATTGCCAACCCAACCGTTATAAGTTGTCTTGGTCATCTCCACCCTGGCACCTCCCAACAACATCATTTTTCCAAAGTTGAATGTGCCCATACCATAAAAGGCTGTAATTGTCTCCGTAGCATCCCAGGTTTCAAAAAAGTTGGCTTCTACCCCCGGAAACTTGACAAAGTCACCATCCTTATTCGCTTCCCAGAAATCAGCGAATTTTTCCGGGTCAATTCCTATTTCGCTCGAGTAATGATCATCCATAAATTTACCACCCTCGATAGACGTTTCGTAAGCAGTGGCCATCAGGTCATCACCATCCCATTCATAGAGCAATTCATTGGTTTTATCAGAATTTTTTTCCTTATCGCGATATTTTCCACCGAATTTTATTGCTCCCACTGCTGAACCAAAAGAATAGGGTACTTGAATGTTAATAGTTGCAGTTAAATTTTTATCCTTTGTTTGTTCGCCATCCTTGTATTCCATTTCATCAAATTCGTATTCGCTCATATCGTTCAATAATTCCGGATTATTGGTAACACTAAATGTAGGATAGATTTCATCGCTTATGTCGAAATCCAGGTCAAAGCCCTTCTGTTTGAAAACAACATCGCGGCTGGGATTACGCACTTCTTCTGCAAAGGAGGTGGAAAAATTGTAATCCAGATCAAATTTCGGGAATATATGCTTTCCACCGGCAGAAATACTCTGAATTTTTGATACAGAATTACGATCTTTCAATTCGCGATATATGGGCACACCAACTACATGAGTAGCACTAGTGTATCCTGTACCCGGTTCTTCTTCATCAATTGATTTTCCGAAACGAATACGCAGCATTTGACGGGTTTCAGTATCGGTATAAGTATTATGCAGGTACTTAATATAGAATGAGGTACGATCATTAAGTTTAAAATCCAGGTTAAGGTTTAAGCCGACCCGTTTGCGATTCAGATCATATACACGCAGTTGCATATCATCGAGAACTTTTGCATCAATTGCATCTGTTTTGTATTCTTCATCTTCATCATCCTCTAATACATTTGTTACCCATTCGGCTTCGTCATTCCATTCCAATTCCAAGTCATCAGTAGCCATATCGGCATTGTTATAACTACCCCCAATTAACAATCCCAGTTTACCCCCCATGAATTGATTACCATATGTAAAGGTTAATTTTTGCGCTAAATCACCGCGCAGATTTCTATATCCACCGGACACATCCGCTTTAATAACACGGCCGTCAAAATCAAAAGCATTCTTGGTAATTAAATTAACCGAACCGCCAATAGCATCGCCATCCATATCGGGGGTCAATGCCTTAGTAACTTCAATATAACTCATAAGATCAGAAGGTATCACATCAAGCGATACGTTACGGTTATCATCCTCCGGAGAGGGAATACTATTACCATCAATTTGAGTAGAATTCAATCTGGCTTCAGTACCACGAATTAAAATATAACGACCTTCACCATGATCTCTCTGGATCGAGACCCCGGGGATTCTTTGGAGTGCTTCCGCAATATTCGGGTCTGGGAAAGCTTCGATTTGTTCAGCAGAAACGATATTCATTATACGGTCAGATGATTTTTGTTGACTTAGAGCCTTTGCTAGACCCTGCCTTAAACCTTCAACGACAATTCCGTCCATAGCGACGTAACTGACATTTAGAGCGGCATTCAGGACAATTGATTCGTCTTCAGCAAGCGTAATTTCGACTGAATATGCTTCATACCCGATATAATCGACAGTAAATGTATAAGATCCAGAGGCTACATTGGCAATTCGAAACTGCCCGGTTCGATCGCTGGCGGCACCATAATTGGTACCACTCAGGGTGATATTAGCACCCGGTAAATAATCCCCCGTAGCACCATCTGTAACCCGACCGGTGATAACCCCAGCATGGATGAACTGACTTCCAATCAGACAGAATGCGATCAGAAAAAATAGAGTATTGTGATTATTCCACTTGTATGCTGTATTCATTGTTGACCTCTTGTTTCCTATTGAAATGTATAATTGTATAGACAATAATAGTAATAGAAGATTACAATATCAAGTATTTTGTTTTAGACTATTGTGCAAAAATAAGTCAATATAAGTTGGTGCACTGGAGATTAAATGTGATATGATAGAATTGATAACTATTTGAGATTATGCTGATGTAAATATTCAAAATTATTAACTACTATTTATGCATTTATTAAGGATAAGTTTACATTAGAGAAAAATGTATTTTGTATAAGCAATTCAATATTAAACCGTTTTTAATAATAATAGGACCTATTTTATTATACAATTCATGAGTTTAAACTCAATTATTCTTTAGCAGTTCTATTTTGACTTGATTACCTCAATGAACAAATTTTATATTGTATAGACAAATATACAATTAATACATATAATTACTAATGATCATTGATCGTAATAGTCCAATTCCAAAGTATTTTCAATTGCAGACCTGGCTTATTGAACAGATCGAAATGGGTGTGTTTAATGCCAATGATAAGATCCCGACTGAACAGGAATTTAAAAATTTAACGGGCTTAGCTCGCGCTACAATTCGCCAAGCTATTCAGAATTTGGTAAGCATGGGTTACCTTCTGCGGAAACGTAGATTAGGTACCTTTGTTATTGATCAACGAAGGGAGAAACAACACCAGACCAATATCGGGTTAATGATACCCGATATCCGTATGGGGAATGCACCTGAACTCGCCAGAGGTGTGGAGGATGAGGCAGCACGGACACAACACAGCTTGATTTTATGCAGCACCGATGATCTTTATGTAAAAGCTGATTTTCACGCGAATCGTCTAATAAACAGTTCAATTAGTGGTGTGATTTTTATTCCAACCGCCGCATCAGATGATAAAAATTATCAGATCATTGAAAAATTTATGCGTCGTAATATCCTAGTTGTATTAGCAGACCGTAGCCTCCCTCAAATCGATATTGATTATGTAACAACAGATAATTTCGAAGGTGCCTATAGACAAACCGAATATTTGATTAAAAAAGGACATACTAGAATAGGAATTGTTATCAGTACAACGTTTAATACGATGAGACTTCGATTGGAAGGATATAAAAAAGCGTTGGCTGATTATAATATATCTGTGAATGCTTCGATTATCATTACTGATTCGCTTCCCTATAGTGAGGAAAGATATATGCATTATGTCACTGATCTGCTTAAACAGAGAGACAAAATGACGGCTATTTTTGCCGGCCATGATCGAATCGCATTGTTATTCTATTCTGCAGCCAAAAAAATGGGCTTATCAATTCCGGATGATATATCAATCGTAGGTTATGATGATCTACCGCTTATGACAATAAAACTCACAACCACACATCAACCTTTTTACGAAATGGGGCAGGAAAGCATGCGCTTGATACTTCGCCGGATTCGCGGAGAAAGCGGTAGTCCACAACAAATCGTGTTAAAATCATTTTTTGTTGAACGATCATCAGTTTTACAGGTTGGTAAATAACCTTAATCGACATAACTGCTATTATATAACCAACATTTTAGAAATGGTGGCATAAAATGAAAGCAGAATTGTTAAATGCAGACGGAGATCCCAAACCTGATTTCCATTTAAGGCATAAGGATATCGAGGGAAAACTAACCCATCAAGGTAGGAAATGGTGGAGAAACCCACATCTTGAAATATGCGAAAAAGATGAACTTATACCGGATTTGGAAGATCGTTAATAGATAATGATAACCAGGTCCATGGTCACGTCTATTCGGATTTCAGGTAAAATTCACTACTCGTTTTCTATTAGGTTAAAAGTAATTCTGGTATTATAGTAGTTTTATGGCTAATAAACTCATTCTGAAAATGGAACATATCCGTAAGCAATTTCCCGGGGTTCTCGCCTTGGATGATGTCCATTTTGAATTACGGAAAGGTGAAGTACATGTCCTGTGCGGAGAAAACGGCGCCGGAAAGTCAACCTTGATTAAAATCTTAAGCGGTACGTATCATAAAACCAGTGGACAGATTACAATTTTTGATCAAGAAACTGATATATCTAACCCTAAACAAGCACAGGAACTTGGGATCGGTGTTATTTATCAGGAATTTAATCTTATTCCGCAATTGTCTGTAGGCGAGAATATTTTCCTTGGACGAGAAAAAACGAATCAATTTGGTGTAATTGATCATAAGAAAATATTTAACGGGGCACAAAATATTTTAAGGGATTTAGGTGTTGATATTAATGCCAACCGTTTAGTAAAAGATTTGGGAGTTGCCCAACAACAAATGGTTGAGATAGCAAAAACTCTATCGCTGGATGCAAAGATCCTGGTTATGGATGAGCCGACTTCAGCTTTAACCGATCGCGAAATCACAGGACTTTTTACGATGATCAGAAGATTGAAAAACAATGGTGTCGCCATCATTTATATCTCCCATCGTTTGGAAGAGTTGTTTGAAATTGGGGACAGGGTTACTGTGCTGCGTGACGGAAAATACATTGGGACTCAAAAAATATGTGATGTTTCCAAGTCGGAATTAATCCGCATGATGGTTAATCGAGAATTGAAGGCGCAATATCCTAAACGAAAATCAACTATAGGCAAAGAGGTATTGCGTGTGGAGCACCTGAATCGGAGTGATGTGTTAAAAAATATTAATTTTTCTGTCCACCGCGGCGAAATATTGGGAATTGCCGGCCTTTTAGGATCTGGTCGAACAGAATTAGCTCGTGCGATTTTCGGAATTGACAAAATCAATTCAGGACAAATTATTATTAAAGGGAAACGGCGAAAGATAGGATCTCCACGTAGTGCGATAAATTTAGGAATCGGTTATCTTACCGAAGATCGAAAAACACAAGGATTAATAATGCAACTCTCTTTAAAAAATAACATATCTCTTCCTAGCATAAAAAGATTTTCGAGATTTGGGATTATAAATAACGGAGCAGAAGATCGGGCGGCAAAGCAATACGTCAAAGAGTTACGCATTAAAACCCCTGATTTGAATCAAAAGGTGATGTTTTTAAGTGGCGGTAATCAACAAAAAGTTGTCTTTAGTAAGTGGCTTTGCAGTAAAGCGGATATTTTTATTTTTGATGAGCCGACCCGCGGAATCGATGTAGGATCAAAAGTGGAAATTTATCAGTTGATGAATCGTCTTACGGAAGAAGGTGTTGCGATCATTATGATTTCTTCGGAATTGCCTGAAATTCTGGGCATGTGCGATCGTATTCTGGTCATGCGCCAAGGGGAGATTAACAGTGAGTTTTTGGCGGAAGAAACAACACAGGAAAAAATCCTACAATCTGCTTTAGGAGTTTCAGGTGCTGCGTAAAGATTATTTACTTCACCATGGTCGCCAATACGGGACGTTGATTGGTTTGGTTTTTTTAGTCATTATTCTTTGGATTTTAACACCCCATTTCATGACCATCTCAAATCTATTAAATGTGGCACAGCAAACGTCTATCAATGCTATTATCGCTGTTGGATTGACTTTCGTCATCATTACGGCCGGGATTGATTTATCTGTCGGATCCATATTAGCCTTTTCCGGGGTCGTTTTGGCTAGTGTGTTAAATGCCGGCATGCCCATTCCTATCGCAATGTTGACTGGATTGGGAGTTGGACTTCTTTGCGGGATAGTTAATGGTCTTTTGATTTCTTATGGGCGACTTCCTCCTTTTATCTCTACGTTAGGGCTGATGAGTGTCGCCCGGGGGGCAGCTTTATTATACACTAATGGTCGACCGATCTCGGGTTTCCCTAATAGTTTCCGATATCTTGCGACAGGTGAGATTCTCAATATTCCAATGCCGGTGTTTATCATGGTTATTGTTTACCTGATAGCACATTTTCTGCTGACGCGTACCGTTTTTGGTCGCTATACTTATGCCATCGGTGGCAATGAAGAAGCCGCTACCGTTTCGGGAGTTAATGTAAAATTTTATAAGACAATGGTCTACGGACTTTGCGGCTTGCTCAGCGGATTGGCGGCAATTATTTTAACTGCCAGGTTAAATTCTGCGCAACCGATTGCCGGGTTTATGTACGAACTTGATGCCATTGCCGCGACAGTAATTGGGGGTACTAGTCTGATGGGTGGTGTCGGGAGACTATCAGGCACCCTAATCGGAGCTTTGATAATGGGAGTTATTAGAAACGGACTCAATTTGTTGGGTGTTTCTTCCTTTGTTCAGCAGACGGTGATCGGTTCGGTAATTATCCTTGCAGTACTTATTGATATGGCTTTAAAGCGACAGAGAATATGATTAATGTGAAAAATACTTTATTGATGAAAAAAATCTCCTATATTACCGTCATCTTAATTTTCGGATTATTTTTCTTTTCTACGAGTTGCCAACGGAGTGAGAAACCATCTGAATCCGGTCCGGTGGTGGCGCTGGTTTTAAAAACCTTGAATAATCCTTTTTTCATCGATATGCAGAGAGGAGCTGAAGACGCTGCAAAGCAATTGGGAATTAATCTAATTGTTCAAGCAGCCGAACGCGAGGTAGATGTCGAAAAACAGATGCAGATCATTGAAAACCTGATCCAGCGAAAAGTAGCTGCGATTTGTGTCACTCCCAGTGGTTCCAAAGAAATCGTACCGGCTCTGGTTAAAGCCAACCGGACAGGAATCCACGTATTGATCGTAGATACCCGTGTCGATGCAGCAACGCTTACTGAAGCAGGCGGTTATATGGCTACATTTATAGGATCCGATAATGTGGAAGGTGGAAGAATAGCAGGCAAATTTATTGTTGATAAATTAAATAGCAGTGGCAAGATTGTTATTCTTGAAGGGATTCCTGGTCATGAGACCGGGGATGCCCGGCTTATAGGATTTCACCAGGCTGTGGATAGTATTCCGAGGATCGAAATTGTCGCTTCCCAAACCGCGAATTGGGAAAGAGACCAGGGGTATAATGTTTTCCAAAATATTCTTCAGTCACATCCCGGCGTACAAGGACTATTTGCTTGTAACGACATGATGGCATTAGGGGCTGTCGAAGCCATTGCTGCCGCTGGAAAAACAGGGGAAATCATTGTTGTGGGATTTGACGCGATTGACGATGCTCGCATAGCTATTCGACAAGGAACCATGAATGGCTCCGTCGCCCAGCACCCCTATGAGATGGGTAAACAAGCTGTTGTGTATGCACATCGTTTAATAATTGGACAGAAAATACCAGATTATATCCCGGTTCAAATAGAACTGATCACCAGGAATAATTTGGTGCCGGATTCATCTTTAGGTGAATGAAATTTCTACTATTTGAGTTAACGAAAGGGCATTAGACGTTGTTGAAAAAGAATATTACCACGGCCTTGATCGGAGCCGGACGAATGGGAAAAATACACGCCGAAAATATCAGGTACTACCTGCCAGGCATTCATCTTAAAGCAGTGGCGGATATTAAACTGGATTTCGACTGGGCAAGGAAATTGGATATTGAGGTTCTGGATCAGGACATGAACGTTATCCTAAATGATCCTCAAATTGATTCTGTTGTAATCGCGACTCCTTCCTCAACTCATGTGGATATCATTTGTGCTGCAGCTCAAGCCGGAAAACATATTTTTTGCGAAAAACCGATTGCTTTTAATACTGAGGGTATTCGTAAAGCTGGTCATGCAGTTACACAGGCTGGAGTATTATTTCAGGTGGGATTCAATCGACGATTTGATCCGGATTTCAATCATGTTCATAAAAATGTAAAGGATGGGAAGATCGGATCTGTACAAATCATTAAAATTACTAACCGTGATCCTATCCGGCCGGATTTGGCTTTTATTCCTGATTCCGGTGGATTATTCATGGATTTTTGTATTCATGATTTTGACACTGTGCGATTCATAAGTGGTTGCGAGGTTAAGGAAATATTTGTCTTGGGAGCAGCCCTGATCGACCAGGAAATCATGAAATTGGGTGATATCGATACAGCCTTGTTGACCCTCACTCTATCCAATGGTGCACTCTGCGTAATAGATGTGAGTAGGGAAACCAACTACGGTTATGATCAGCAAATTGAAGTGTTTGGGTCTAAAGGAAGTGTTCGTGCACAAAATATTACACCTACACGGACGGTGGTGAGCACTGCCGATGGAGTCTGGTCGGATAAGCCTCATTATTCGTTTATTGAGCGGTATGATGCATCGTACAAGGCGGAACTAAAATCGTTTTTTAACTCGGTTCGCACGGGAAACAGTCCGACCGTAGGTTTTAGCGATGCATTGGCTGCCGTAAAAATAGCTAATTCCGCTAAACAGTCATTCAAGCATAATAAACCTGAAAGAATTGGATCATGAATACCGTATCGCTGGGCATTATTGGAGCCGGGAGAATCGGAAAACTGCATACTGAAAACCTCATGAGGATGTCTGATGTTGTAGTTGAAATGATTTACGATCCTTTTCTTGATTCCGCCTGGGCCGAATCCCACGAATTAAGAGTGGTACGGAAGATGGAGGATATTTTCTCATCCAATACAATAAATGGTGTATTAATTTTTTCACCATCAAATTTTCATGCTGATCAAATTATTCAAGCGGCACGAGCCGGTAAACATATCTTTTGCGAAAAACCAATCGCGCTGGATCCTGCTGAAATAAATACTGTTTTGGATACAGTTCGCGAAAATAATGTTAAACTGCAATTAGGATTTAATCGGCGCTTTGACCCCGATTTCAAGCGATTAAAAGATATAGTGGTCCAAGGGGAAATTGGTCAACTATATATGATCAGGATTACAGCCAGAGATCCATCACCTCCCCCACCAGAATATATTCGTTCATCCGGTGGCATTTTCCTGGATATGACGATTCATGATTTCGATATGGTCAGGTATTTGTCTGATTCTGAGGTTGTAGAGGTTTATGCGAGGGGTGCCGTCCTCGTGGATCCCGTTTTTAAAGAAGCTGGAGATATAGACACTGCCATTACGATTATGAGCTTGAAAAACGGTGCGCTGGCAGTGATTGATAATAGTCGTCAGGCTGTTTATGGATACGATCAAAGAATCGAGGTATTTGGTTCAAAGGGGAGTATTGTGGCTGAAAATAATACTGAAACTCAAACGGTTCTCACAACTGCCAAGGGCGTTGAATCTGATCGCCCCCTGGATTTTTTCCTGAAACGATATCAAACTTCGTACCGGGCGGAAATGCGAGCCTTTATCAGGGCTTTAAAAACCGGTGCTGACCCATTGGTGACCGGAGAAGATGGTTTGAAATCAATTTTAATCGGACTTGCCGCCGGACAGTCTCTTAAAGAAAACCGGCCTATTACAGTTGAATCGTAATTGGTTATTTCAATTTATATGAGGTTAGAATCATGACAAACCCATTGCACTTTTTTGCCACAGGAAAAGATATACCTGAGATTCAAGATAAGAAAACTGTTGATAAGCTGTACAAAAAGTATCGTCTCAAGGTGATGCTGGCAATTACGGTTGGTTATGGTCTTGCCTATCCATTAAGACTGGCATTGAATGTGATAAAAAAACCGTTGATTGACAATGGAATATTTACGGCAATGGATCTTGGCAATATCGGATCTGCCCTGTTGTATGCCTATGCGCTTGGTAAGCTGACGAATGGCTTTTTGGCTGATCATGCCAATGTGAAGCGGTTTTTTGCATTTGGCGTACTCATTTCTGCACTATTAAATATTGCCATGGGGTGGTCCACAGTACTTCTGGTCTGGATTATTTTATGGGGACTTAATGGGTGGTTTC
>JADFRD010000144.1 GCA_022561485.1 Fidelibacterota bacterium
AGTTTGAACGTGAATCGGCAAAAATCAGCCACTGCCAACCACTATTGAAAGAGAGTTATTATTATCGGAAAGTGTATCAACAATTTTTTGGTAAACACGATAATCTTATTCCCCATTTCTGGATGCCAAAATGGACTGATGCTGTAGACCCATCCGCCAGGGAGCTGGAGGGGTATAAAGAGTAGATAAATCAATAAAGAAAGTTTTGATATAGCTCTGTTTAATACTATTTTCCCTGGGACGGAGATAAAATGACAGTAAAACACTATTTTTCAATTCTTTTAATTCTGGCGATTCTTACCAGCTGTAACGAGAATACTAAAGAAGATTCTATATACGAACCTCTGCTGGATTCACTATATGTTGGCCTTATTGAATTATATGAAGACTATAATGAAGTAGCCTCACTTACCCCAAGTCTGGTATTTGTCACAAAAACTATTTATCCATGTATCAATTATTCTGTGGTTCATGAAACGCTCCAATATGGCAATAATATTATTGTAGATATAAAAGGTATTTATATAGAGAACATTTGTCTTACTGCCCTCGGGCCGGCCATTGGAAGATCTTTCGTAGGTTTGGAAAACGGGGAATATCAACTGATGATAAGATATGATAGTGTCACTGACAGGTATACTATTACAGTAACAGACTCATTGTTGATTATGGTTGATGAACAAAGATCGTTTACAGCGAATCCACAGCCACCGTGGACAAGGTATCCGGAAAACAGTTTTGTGTATCTTTGTGGCACCACAAATGAAACAGAATGGATTTATGAAGATTTTCTAGATACGTTAACATCAAACTTGAACATAGAGGAATTTACAATTAGCGAAAATGCATATATGGGATACCCCCATCAACCCGCCGGACATTATGTAGATCACCCCAGCAGATTTTTCCACTATGAAAATGAATCTATATTACTAGCTGCTGAAGAATTGTTAAAAAAATATGCTGTAAATATTATTTCTCAATACCAAGGTGTGGGAATTCAGATTATCAGTTGGGACAACAGACGATATTATTCCTGGATGTATTACTAAATAAAATAAAAAATATATAAAACCCTTCCCTATTTATCTGAAGACGACAGTTTTTACCAAAAAAGGATATTTATAATTGCGCAAACTTTGCTGTAAAATGCCGCAGGTGAGGCGATTGTTCAATGATTTTGAATCCGGTTAATTCATCTTTTCGATTAAAAACATCTCTGGCGATTTCAATCACATAATCGATATGACTTTGCGTGTGGGTTCTTCTTGGCAGCGCCAAGCGGACCAACTCCATTTGCGAAGGGATTTCTGTTTGACTATTTTCTGCCGGCTTTCCAAACATAACAGAACCAATTTCACACGTGCGAATACCGCCGGTTCTGTAAAACTCCACAGCCAGGGTCTGTCCGGGATATTGAGAAGAAGGAATGTGCGGCAGAGTCATTGCTGCATCAATATAAATGGCATGACCACCCGGCGGTTGAATAATCTGAAATCCAATTTTGACTAAGCGTTCGCCGAGATACTGTGTTTCCGCCAGTCGATATTTTAAATAATCTTCTTCCAGCACTTCCCGGAATCCGACGCTCATGGCCTCCAAGTCCCGTCCGGCCAATCCGCCGTATGTGGGAAATCCTTCCGTAAGAATGAGCAAGTCTTTTTCTTTTTGGGCAAGAGCGTCATCGTTCGTGCACAGCAACCCGCCGATATTGACCAGGCCGTCCTTTTTTGCGCTTACAGTACATCCGTCTGCAATGCCCATCATTTCCCGAACGATTTCCTGAACAGTTTTATGTTCATAACCCGGCTCTCTCAATTTGATGAAATAAGCATTTTCAGCAAACCTTGCAGCATCCAGATATAATGGAATTGAATAGTCATCTAAAACAGCTCTGACCGCTTTCAGGTTTTCCATGGAGACCGGTTGTCCGCCGACGGAATTGTTGGTCACGGTAACCATGCATAATGGAATTTTTTCGGCGCCGGTTTTTTCGATTAATTCCTTAAGCTTCTCCACGTCCATATTTCCCTTAAAGGGGTGGAGAGTTTGGGGATTTTTCCCTTCCGGAATCACCAAGTCCACGGCCTCGGCATTCTGAATTTCTATATTGGCGCGAGTCGTGTCAAAATGGGTGTTATTTGGAACCACGTCACCCTGCTTGCACATGACCGAAAACATGATGCGCTCGGCAGCCCGTCCTTGGTGGGTGGGAATTACGTGTTTGAAACCGAATAATTCGTGAATGGTTGCCTCGAGTCGTTCAAAGCTTTCACTGCCGGCGTAAGATTCATCCCCCCGCATGATGGCCGCCCATTGTTCGCTGCTCATGGCGCCGGTTCCGCTGTCAGTGAGTAAATCAATGAGTACGTTCCGGGCTCGAATTTGGAATAAATTATAATGTGCTTTTTGAAGAAAATCCTCCCGTTCACGCTGATTGGTCATATGAATGGGTTCGACAGATTTTATAATAAACGGTTCAATAACCGTTCGGATGGATGGGTCAGTTGACATAAAATTCCTCTAAATTAAAAAGTTGTAAATACAAATTTAGTGAGAAATCAGACTGGTTTAGAAATTAAATCAACTGTATTGTTTTAATAGCTATGTAAAATAAAGTATACTAAACATCTTAGGTTATCGCGTAATGAATGGATGTTGATAACCTTCATTTTTTAAAAAAGATTATTTCAGTCAAATAAAGATATTTGACATAAGTGTACGACAATCATCCTTGCCTGTCCGCCTCTGGCGCGGATTGTCGGCTTAAGTGAGAAATCCAGATTAACATTATTCAGGGAATAGATGTGGGTTTTTGGTCAAGCAGGGATGCTTGACCTACAATCCAATTACCCGTAAAATACCTTCGTAAAACCACGAAATACAGATTGAATTTTCTTGTTCATGGGGTACCACCACGGTTCTTTTTTCAGTCCGAAGCGGTCCACCAGTATCGCTTGGGTTTGGCAGAAACTTTTTAAACCTTCAGGCCCATGAACCCGTCCAATGCCGCTAATCCCCACACCGCCAAAAGGCAGGTCGGCTGTAATGTAATTGGTCATAACGTCATTAATGCACACAGAACCGGCTCGGATCTGCCGAGCGATTTTTTGTCCGT
>JADFRD010000145.1 GCA_022561485.1 Fidelibacterota bacterium
TTTGGTTGTATCAACACTTCTGACTGTCACCATGATTCCGGTGATTTATGTGGCAATCGTAAATACCATGAATACAAAATAGAGGCTTGCCATTGATGCTCTCCTTTGTAGGTGTTATGTTTACCTGGGGTGTGGCCCAGTTCTGATGATATATTTTGTGCATCCAACATCATTGTTGGATGAATTGTACTTTTAATAATTATACCCGTGATCAGCCTGTTCCGGCCAGCCCTAATGCTCATTCTTTTTTTTAGTTTTCATTCGATGAAGGTTAGATTGTATCGTATTGTCGTTCATTGTTACTCATTGTTGCTTATTTATGGCAATTTTATATAATTGTGGTTAATTTTATACCACAGTAAAGATAAATGATAAAGGAGATCGAATGAGTTTTGGAGAACTAGTTCAAAAACGTAGGTTAGAACGCAGGCAATCGCTAAGGGCTTTTTGCATGAAAAACGGTGTAGATCCCAGCAATTGGAGTAAAATGGAACGTGGCGTAATACCACCTCCACAAAATCAAGACAAATTAAAAGAATACGCAAGTTATTTAGGCATAGAATTTGGTACTGATGATTGGTACGATTTTTCCGATTCTGCTGCGGCAGACAAAGGAATTATCCCAAAAGACTTAATGTCAGATGAGGAACTTGTATCGGCATTACCAATATTTTTTCGAACTGTTAGAAATGAAAAACCCACAAAGGAAGAGCTATTGGAATTTGCTGAACACTTGAGAAAGCACCCATAATTGAAACCTGAAGATTTTGAAGCCCCATTTTTGTCGCGGGCAAGCATTAAAAAAGAAGTCGAAAAATTTGTCAATAAATTTGGAGGCGGGTGGGAATATCCTGAATACGACGAAGGAGTTCATCGAAATAATCAAAGGGCTGGTTAGGGTTTTTCAGTCGTTCATCATCCAAGACAAATCCTTTGACAATAAACTCTCGTAATCGTTGTGTTGCCCATTGACGAAATTTGGTTGCTACACCGGATTTTATGCGATACCCCACTGAAATGATAGCATCTAAATTGTAGAATTTCTGTGTCCGTTGGACTTCTCTGTTTCCTTCAATTTGAACTATTAAGAAATCCTTAACAGTTGCAATTTCATCTAACTCATCTTCTCCATATACATTTTTCAAATGAAGATTAATATTGGGAATGGTGGTTTGAAATAATTCTGCCATTAATCGTTGAGTCAGCCAAACGGTTTCATTTTCTAATCGAACTTCAATTTTGGTTTCACCGGTTTCGGTGTTATAAATAATAATTTGGGATTGCTGTTTGATTCGTTTAGTCAATGCTCAACTCACTTTTGAGTTTTGCTAATAATTCATCGCTTTTTGCAAAGGATGTATGGAGCATATCCAACAGTTCTGATGATGAGCGAATTTCTTCTTCTTCCACCTTATGGGGATTCTTAATGTCAAGATTATATCCGTTCTTTTGAATGGTTTTAATATCAACCTTCCAAGACAATTCATTCTCTTCCCGATTAGTCCACCATTTACGGATGGGGTCAAATTCTTCAATCCGGATCGGTTTTGTTTTGGAATAAGATTTTTGTCCTTCAGGGAGTTTATGTTCGTAATACCAAACTTCTTTCGTTGGATTTCCTTTTTCAAAAAATAGCAAATTGGTTGCCACGCTGGCGTAAGGTTGAAAGACAGAATTTGGCAGCCGAATGATCGTATGAAGATTGCAATCGTCCAAAAGTTTCCGGCGAATGCGTTGTTTCACTCCGTCGCCGGTAAGCGAACCATCGGGCAGAACAATTCCGGCACGACCACCTGTTTTGAGATATTGAATCATTAAAATCAAAAACAAGTCAGCGCTTTCTCTTGTTCGAAAATTCATTGGAAAATTGGTTTCCATTCCGTCTGTAACATTCCCTCCAAAGGGCGGGTTGGCTAAAATACAATCCACTCTGTCTTTTTGGGTAATGGAAGTCAATTCTCTTGAAAGGGCATCATCATAATAAATATTGGGAATTTCCACATCATGCAAAATCAAATTCGTTATGGCCAACATATACGGGAGTGGTTTCAGTTCAATCCCTTTAATGGAATGTTGAAGTGTTTTTCGGTGGCTGATATTGGTTACTTCGTTTTTTCGGATATGCTCAATAGCTTCAGTTAAAAATCCACCTGTGCCGCATGCCGGATCTAAAATTTGCTCACCCAATTTTGGGTTGACCATTTCAGCGATAAAACCGGTAATGGCTCTGGGCGTATAAAATTCGCCGCTATCACCGGCGCTTTGGAGTTCCTTTAAAATTCCTTCATAAATATCACCAAAAACGTGCCGATCATCCGAACTGTTAAAATCAATTTCATTGAGTTTATTCACCACTTGCCGAATAATGGTGCCGGATTTCATATAATTGTTATTGCCTTCAAAGACTTCTTTAATTAGAAATGCTCTTTGATCTGTAGATGCAGAAGGTAGATTTTTCAGGGCAGGAAACATTTTATAATCGATAAAATTGTATAATTCATCGCCGGTTATTCCTTCATCATCAGCTGCCCAGCTTCGCCATTGAAATTCAATGGGGATTGGAGATTGATAATTTTCATCCAGCATTTCCATTTCAATATCTTTATCGTCAAATATTTTTAAGAAAAGCAGCCATCCTAATTGTTCAATCCGTTGCGCATCCCCATTAATGCCTCTGTCTCCCCGCATTAAATTTCTAATTGTTTTGATTATTCCGCCGATATTTCCCATTTATGCTGCCTTATAAATTTCCTGTTCCAATTCTTTCACTGCTTGTAAATACTGATTTCGTCCACCAAACATTTTTAATATTTCTACTGGCGTTCCATAGAGGTCAAAGGGTGTGATGGATAGAATATTCATACTTTCAATGTTTTCAATTCCACCGTCAGAATATTTATCCAAAAGTGTTTCCAAAACAGCTCTGGCTTGTTCACCATATTTAGTGAAATAATTTCGTTTTTTCACATTATCTGCCCGTTCTTTTCGGGTAAGCGCCGGTTGGTCAAAAACGACATGGCAAATTAAATCAAATGGATCAAAGTCCTTCCCAACCGTTTCGCTTAACTCATGAAATAAAACACCATTATCTTCTACTTCATTTACAAGAA
>JADFRD010000146.1 GCA_022561485.1 Fidelibacterota bacterium
ACGTTGATGAAGACGCAGACAATAGATGATTTCCAAAGTTTCCCAGCCTGCACGTAGTCAATCAACTAATCATTTCGGGGTGGATATTGGCTTGGAAAAAGTAGGTGAGGAAAGAAAATTTAAAAAAATTGTACACGGGGAGAATAAAAGGGACAATTCAAAATGTGATTGATTAAAATCAATTCGTTGACTATACTCTAACTAACATTTTTAGGTAGGTTATTATTAAACAACCGTATATCGCACCTATTAAATTTCAAATATTTAGGCAACAAAATGGCTAAAGGCATTTTAACGGCAAAATTGGGTTCAAGATATGATGACGTAATTGAAAAACAATATCATTTCCCGAGAACATACCTGAACCAAGCCAAGCAAATGGTTAATGATTGGATCCTTTATTACGAACCCAGTAAAGTTGGCAAAGGAATTTCAGGAAAAGGAAGACAATCATATTTCGCCATAGCCAAAATAAATTCAATAACTGAAGACCAAAACATTCCTAACCATTATTACGCATGGATCAGTGGCTATGAGGATTTTGCTAATTCAGTACCTTTATTTTTGAACAAAAATTTACTGGAGTCTAAACTCCGCAAACCGGATGGTTCCTTGAATCAAGGTTCAATTCAGCGATCTGTGAGAATAATACCCGACGATGAATTTGAAAACATATTAATATTTGGCTTCGCTATGGAACAAACATTTGAAACAAATCAAATCTCTGAACCACCTGCTGAATACCATAGAGATATTATTCAAACTGTCATTTCTAGACCGGTTCGAGATGTAACCTTTAAACACCGAGTTCGTGAGGTTTACAATTCCACTTGTGCTGTTACAGGATTGCATATTCTAAATGGTGGTGGAAGACCGGAAGTAGAGGCTGCTCACATCCAGCCAGTTGGAAATGGGCATAATGGGCCAGATTCAGTTCGAAATGGAATTGCGTTATCTCGAACAGTCCATTGGATGTTTGACCGGGGAATGATATCATTAAATAATGATTATGAAATTTTGGTGGCAAGTAAGAAAATAGAAAAACAAACAAAAGGGATTGTTACCCCGGGAAAACCCATTTACTTACCTAATGATATGCGATTCGCTCCCCATACACAATTTTTAGAATACCATCGAGAAAATATTTTTAGGGGTTGATTGATTTTTGCTATAGCAAATAACTATTTAGAAAAACGACTTTGGCAAGCTGTTGACCAACATCGCGCCAATAATCGTCAAAATCATCAATATCTATTCCATGTTCCTTCATTTCTGAAGCAATTTCATTCGCGATGCTTTTCACGTTGTATTTTTCGTGTATTATCTCCACTATTGCCTTTTCCATTTTTTACTCCATGTTTTTGTAGATATTACAATAAATAGCTCTCCCTGTCTACAGACTAAAGATAGCATTTATGAAATATTTCTTTTCCAAAATCATTGATCCGTGATTTTGTGTAGTTTATAGTGGTGGGTTAACCCAATTTTCAGGCGGCTCAAAATAAACGGCTAAACCGGGAATAAAAAGCGCTCCGGTGTTTTTTTGTTATTGGGTGTTTTTTGAAAACGTTAACTTTTCATTATTTTGCTGCCAATCAGTTATATCTTTGAGAAACCGGAAATTCAAATTGATAGTGATACCATATATAGGTTATGATAATAATTTATAATAGCATTATGTATCAATTGATAAAAATGATATATTTAGGTAGTGATTGGAAAATCCGGTAACATTCGGCCACCATTCCGGTAATTCTTCGGCCACCCATTCCGGAAGTTTTCCGGCCACCTGTTTCGGTGATTCTTCGGACACTATGACAGCATAGTCGGCATAGCATATCCGGTGGAATAAATCATTTTTTAGTTCCTAAAAAGAAAGGACGTCCTCTCGTTTTTTAATTGAAAATGCGAGGATAAATGAAAATTAAAAGAAAACCCCCGTTTTTGCTAGTATAAAAGTGAACCTGGAGAAAGTAGTTTGGTAGATGTGTGAAGAGAAAGTAGAATCGGTAGGATAAAACATGGTAAAAAAGAAAAATAACGGAGCAAACCTAGGATTTGAACAGCAACTCTGGAAAGCCTGCGACAAACTCCGTGGGAATATGGATCCATCGGAATACAAACATGTTGTGTTAGGGCTCATATTTCTCAAATATATCAACGATTCATTTCAGCAAAAATATGAGCAACTAGAATTAGAATATGCTGATTCCCAGAGTGGTTATTATATAAGTGAACCGCAAGCCAGATACGTTGCCCTTCAGGATCGGGATGAATATTTAGCAGAAAATATTTTCTTTGTACCGGAAAAAGCGCGGTGGGCTTACATCCAAGCGAAAGCCAAACTTCCTGAAATCGGTAAAATCATTGATGAAGCTATGGATGCCATCGAAAAAGAGAATCCGCGACTAAAAGGTATTTTACCGAAAGATTACGCCCGTCCCGCATTGGATAAACGCCGGCTCGGTGGCGTTGTGGATCTCATCGGTACCATCGGAATGGTGGACAAAGAAAATAAATCCCGGGATATTCTGGGCCGTGTGTATGAATATTTTTTGAGCGAATTCGCCGGGAAAGAAGGCAAAGGCGGTGGTGAATTCTATACGCCCCGCTGTGTGGTTCGCCTTCTGGCGGAAATGATACAGCCCTACAATGGACGCGTCTATGATCCCTGCTGCGGTTCCAGCGGTATGTTTGTGCAGAGTGAAGAATTTATCGAAGCTCATGGCGGCAATATTGGCGATATTTCTATTTACGGGCAGGAATCCAATCCCACCACATGGAAGCTGGCGAAAATGAACTTGGCTATACGCGGGATTGATGCTAATCTGGGCCCTCATCACGGCGATACGTTTCACCAAGATTTGCATCCTGATTTGAAAGCGGATTTCATTTTGGCCAATCCACCCTTTAACATGAGCGACTGGGACGGACAATTGCTAAAGGATGACAAGCGCTGGAAATACGGTACACCGCCGGAAGGGCAAAAACGTTACAGTCCGCTTCAATGCGTTGGTGCTAAAAGGAAGCGCATAAGGGGCAATCCTGACAAAAAGCATGTTTCCACGTCTTTTTCGGAGCGCCAAAACCTCAATAT
>JADFRD010000147.1 GCA_022561485.1 Fidelibacterota bacterium
CTGCCGTTTCAATATTTGGCTGGCTAACACACGCTTCACCTGAATTGAAATGCGTGTTGCATCAATAAAAATATTTTGTAGTTTTGCATCAACACTATTGGCTTACTAATGAAAATATTACAAACACTTCAGGCAGGTGAGCTTGATCGTTAAGCCGACCGCAGACGGTCGGCTTAACGGGGCGTGCAATCGAGGATTGGTTGATAGTCCGCCTGCGGCGGCCAAACAACGCAATCAAGCCGACTGCGTTTGCCGCCCAAATAAATTGGGTCGGCAATACTCGCGGCTTATTGCACGCCCCGTTAGATAGTTTAATATGACTAGAAAAAGTCAAAAAGACCTCGAGTTGTTCTATGCAGAACAATTCGCAAATATTATGAATTATAAATGGAATATTATAGCCCAAGAGGACGAGCAAAATTACCCTGATTTATTGATAGATACACATAATTCTATGTTTGGTTTAGAAGTCAGAGAGTTATTCGTTGATGAAGGATTTGAAAATGGTTCTAAATTAAAAAATAAGGAACAGACAAATATAAATGTATTGCAAGAATTAGCATCTAAATATTATGAAAATTCAAAGAAACCCATCTATGTGAAAATATTTGGGAAGGTTGATTCAAATAATTTTGATAAAGTATTAATGGTACTTCTTAACAGCAAGGTGAATCAACATCAGGTTGTATCCGAAAAACTCATAACAAATTTTGGTTTATTGACGGTCAATATTACAGGGTTAACTGAAGAGTTTAGTAATTACTCATATTGGCAAAATATTAGTGATAACATTGGGATTATTAAATCGTCAAATCTCGACTATGTTGAAGAGGTAATAAAACTGAAGTCAAAAAAAATACCAAAATATTCACACTACATTAAAAATGTATCTTTACTATTATTTTGTACACCACTTTTTAATAGTGGGAAACTACATTTTGAAAAATGGGATAGTATTCAAAAATTTGGTTTTATTAACATTTACATTTATAAGCATCCTCAAAATGGATATCAATATTAAACTATCTAACTCGCGTTCAACCGGACGTGGCATGCACCGAGCGTGGATTTAGCGTTTTGAGGAAAAACAATGTTAATACCGACTATGAATGTACGTAGTGTCTGAACGAAAACGCATAACTTGTTGATATCTGTAATAATATACTTGTAATTGTCGTCGAATTATAGCTAAATTCCTAACAAATATGAGCTAAAAGTGGTGTTTTAGCCAAACATTCGGTTAATAAAACAGTAGAAAAAGCACAGGAATTCAGATTATGCGGAAAAGATTCGAGATTCAATTGGAAATAGGTTCATGTCCCATTGAAGAAATAGGCATTCCCTTGAAAAGCAGGGATGAACTTCCCCCTGTATTGCGTGCATTGCAGTATATCTATACAACCCCGGAAATCAATGAACAGGTTTTCGATCTCCTTGAGTCCGAAATTGTCATTACTGGCAATGGGCGTCCAGGGATGAGTTTATGGGAGATATTGGTGTTTGGTGTTGTCCGATTAACCTTAGACGCAGATTATGATCGGTTGGAACACATTGCCAATTATGATATGTTAGTCCGAGAGTTATTGGGTTTATCCTATTTTGGAAGGAATAAAAAGGTTTACCCTTTGCAGACGTTGAAAGACAATGTAGGCTTCTTGACTGAGGAGCTTCTTGATGATATTAACGGCATTGTTGTAAAGGTTGGTCATCGTATCAAAAAAAAAGACGAGGTTCTAAGGGTAAAGATTGATACCTACCCGGTGGAAAGCAATGTTCATTTTCCAACAGATGTAAATTTACTGTGGGATGCAGCTCGTAAAAGTATTCAGATGGTATTAAAGATAGTGGTGGGGACAGATATACAGGGATGGCGAAAAGGTCAGGCTTGGGTACGTGAGATTAAGAATGCTTATCTTCGTGTGAGTAAACATATGGCAAGCGGGGGCAAGAATAAGGCCGTCCGTTTACAGGAGTCAACGAAGGAATATTTACGGTTGACCAAGACCATCAGTGAGAAGATAAAATCATCCAGGGAGGCTTTGACTAAAGCAACGGAAGGTTCCCTTCCGAAAACGATTTGTTTAATGGAGTTGTTCTATTTTGAAGAAATGTTGGATAAGCACATAAACCTGGTAGAACGTCGTATAATGAAGGAAGAGAAGATTCCCCATAATGAGAAGATGTTTTCCCTGTTTGAGCCCTATACTGAATGGATAAAGAAGGGGAAATCAGGCAACCGTGTTGATTTAGGTCTGAATGTAGCTGTGGCGACGGATCAGTATGGATTTTGTATTGATCACCATGTTTTGGAGAAGGAACAGGATGTGGCCATAGCGGTACCAATGACTGAACAGATTATTGAACGATCTGACATTCCCATAGGCAGTGTCAGTTATGATATGGGGTTTTGGAGTCAGGATAATTATGAGGCATTATCCACCTTAATTCCAGAGGTTGTCATACGGAAAAAGGGGAAATCGTCAAAAGAAGAATACGAGCGTGAGCATTCAAAACAGTTTATCGCTTTACGTCATGAACATTCAGCAGTAGAGTCGGACATTAATTCATTGGAGCATCATGGGTTGGATCGCTGTCCGGATAGTGGGATTGACCATTTCAAGCGATACATCTCTTTGGGAATTCTTTCGTTTAATTTGCACCGGCTTGGCAACCTTTTAATTGAAAAGGATCGGAAGAAAATAAAGAAACGCCGACCTGCCTCCAGACTATGTCGGGATCATTCAGGCGGGCGGCTCAGATTAGCGTTGGCTTGAACACTGCGAAAAATTGAGTCATTAAAGAACCTCACGGAGACGTATAACCAAAAATGTCTAAAATCAGCAAAAATCAACACATTCGTTAGTTGTTGGTCAATCAAAATCCATTTGACCTTTCTTTTTGTGAATTAGAAATGTTTACCATCATAATTTTTTATTAAAATCTTTGAAAACGGGACTTTTCGTTCAGACACTATATAGGTCGGCAAAGGACAAGACAACATCTTATTCTACGATACGAGCTGTGTTGGATTATCCCAACTTAATCAACAGAAACGAAAGAAAAACTTTTTGTATAAATGTCCGACCGT
>JADFRD010000072.1 GCA_022561485.1 Fidelibacterota bacterium
TTTACCGCCAACTATCAGGGCTCTATGAAAAACACTAAAAAAGGTGAAAACGTGGTGCCACACTCTATTCCAGTCCCCGTAAGTGTATTTATTACTGAAGTTAACTTTTACAACTGTTAAAGATGAGCCAAAGTGTAAAGTTCCACGAGATATGTCCGTGGGTGAATGTAAAGGCGGAGATATAGTAAATTTAGGGTATGGAAAATCGTGTTTCCGGTCATGGTGTTTATAATACAGTATAGTTTGGATTCCGAAATATCGCCGCCGTATCCTGAATCCTGGTTTGTGGGGATACTTGAGAAAATTTTCCCGAAGGGAATGAGGGGATTGCCGGGATGGATTGTTTTTACAATGCCTTTTGTGTGATAACGGAATATGAAATCATTGACAGGGTGATTAAGATCAACGGGCATTTCTTGACTTATCAATAGGTTATTAATAAGGAATAAAATCAGGAATGCGCATTTTATATATCGTGTTTGGTTTTGCATAACACGGAAGTCTACACTCATTGAGTATATCTATTCCATAAATTTCATTTACTTGACAACAAATTAAAGTTGACCTAACTTTTACCAACTTCAAAGGAGTTCTATCGCCCTAAATCGTTATCAGTTAGTTGAAACAAACAAAGAATCAACATGAAATACTGCATAACGATTTCCCCATTCTGGTGTGATCCAGCACATTTAAAAGAAAGTAACTTTTAGATAATTTACACCATGCTGGAAACACTGCAACATCTGCGTATTCGCTTTCCCCGCTGGGTCATCACCTGGGGATTGTATTTCACTGATGCAATTTTTGCATTCTTTGCTTTTTACAGTATATTAATACCTATTCTGAATAAGGGGGGGGATTATACTCAATTTGAATTGTTTCTGGTATTTTCTGCGGGCCAAGTGATATTAGGAATCATATTTTTGCCTTTGAATTTGTACAAGAGCGATCCGACAGTATCAAGATTTTATGAAATTCAGCAAATAGCCAAAGTAACATTTTTGATTGCATTGGTTGCTGTATTTGTAGATGCGTTGACCCTCAATGACTGGCCTCTAAATGCCCAGGAAATACTGCGCTATTGGTTTGCATTAATCGTGAGTCTTTCCACATCCAGATGGATTTTTCGTTCTATACAAAAATATTTACTCACCAAGGGGTACGGCCTTCGAAAAACGATCATTGTGGGTGTCAATGATCGGGGATTTCAAGTGGCTGATAACATTACTTCCCATTTGAATCAGGGGTTTGATTTATTGGGTTTTGTTCATTCGGATGATGATCCGGAAATAGATGATTCCCGAGACATTCATGTGATTGGACATGAAAAAGATTTAAAATCCATCATTTTGGAAAACCAGGTTTCAGAAGTGATTGTAGCACCTGTTGTGCTTGAGCATACACATTTAACCCGAATTATCACCCTTGCCAACGGCTCACCGGTGTCCATTAAAATTGTACCCGACCTTCATGAAGTCATTAGCGGCCTGGCACGGACGGAACAGATATATGGGATACCACTTATTAAAGTAAACCCCAACCTGGAAACGGTATACAATACGATTATAAAACGGTTTTTGGACCTCCTTATCGCCATACCAACATTAATTATTTCATCGCCACTCTGGGTTATCACTTCTGCCATTATTAAAATCGATAGTAAGGGACCGGTATTTTATAAACAGGACAGAGTGGGAAAATTACACAAGCATTTTACCATTTATAAATTCAGAACTATGTTTAAAAATGCAGAACAATTTACCGGTCCTGTTTGGGCCAGTAAAAAAGATACTCGTATTACGCGTGTGGGTCGTGTTTTACGCCGCTTTCGCCTGGATGAACTGCCTCAGCTGCTGATGGTAATTAAAGGAGACATGAGCTTAATTGGACCTCGTCCGGAGCGCCCATATTTTGTTGATAAACTGGTTGAGGAATACCCGTTCTACTATCGACGCCATAAGATACGACCGGGCATTACAGGCTGGGCTCAAATTAAACATCCCTATGATCAGAATATTGAAGACGTACGTCAGAAATTGAAATATGATTTTTATTATATTGAAAACTTGAGTTTTTCTTTGGACCTGAAAATCATGTTGAGTACGGTATGGGTGATGGTATCCGGAGGAGGACGGTGAAACAGCGGCAGTAAGCAGCGGCAGTTGCAGTGGCCAGCCTACGCCAAGGCTTCGGCAGGCAGACAGTGGCAGGATGGATTAAAAGATAATATCTCCATCGTTGTAAATCCCTCTCAAACAATCTAATTTTCAAGTTAAACAAATCAAGAAAAAATTATGCTATCTTTATCCAAAATTCGTGAAAATACAGATGCCATTCAAAAAAGGGTTTCTTTAAAAGGTGAGGACATTGATTTTTCATCGTTTCTGAAACTTGATGAACAGCATCGAAAATTATTAACAGAAATCAATGATCTCCGTGCTGAACGAAATCGAGCATCAGAAAAAATTGCGAACGTAAAACGTTCCGGTGGGAATGCTGCGGAGACCATCACTGCCATGCGTAAAGTCGGTGAACAGATTAAATCACTGGAAACCGAGGCAGATGAATTGCGGGAAAAGATCCATTCTGCCATTGAGGTGATTCCCAATGTACCGCATGAATCCGTTCCCTTAGGCAACAGTGAAAAAGACAATAAAGTAGTCCGGGAGTGGGGTGAAAAACCGGCGTTTGATTATACAATTAAAGATCATGTTGAATTAGGGTCATCCCTCCAGTTATTTGACTTCGAGCGATCAGCAAAAATATCCGGTTCCGGATTTCCTTTATTTATAGGTCAGGGGGCGAAACTGGAACGAGCCCTCATCAATTTTATGTTGGATTATCATTTGGATCATCATAAATATACCGAAATTTTTCCACCATTTCTTGTTCGTAGTTCTGCTCCGTTTACCTGTGGACAATTGCCTAAATTTGCTGAAGATATGTACTATATAGAAAAGGATGAATTATATCTCATCCCTACGGCAGAAGTACCGGTAACCAATATCCATATGGATGAAATCCTGGATGAACAGGATCTGCCGAAAAATTATACAGCTTATTCAGCGTGTTTCCGCAGGGAAGCGGGTTCCTATGGTAAAGAAACACGGGGACTGTTACGTGTTCATCAATTTAATAAAGTAGAAATGGTCAAATTTGTTACACCGGAATCTTCTTATAAAGAATTGGAATTACTGGTGTCTCATGCTGAGGCCATATTACAGACGTTGGGGCTCCATTACCGGGTCATCGAGCTCTGCGCCGGAGATTTGAGTTTTTCCGCTGCCAAATGTTATGATTTGGAAGTGTGGTCTCCGGCTGAAAACAAGTGGTTGGAAGTGTCCTCATGCAGCAATTATGAAGATTTTCAGGCTCGCCGGGGAAATATTCGCTATCGCAAATCCAGCAATCATAAAACAGACTTTGTTCATACATTAAACGGCTCTGGAGTTGCGACACCCAGATTGACAGTTGCACTGTTGGAATCGTATCAAACACCGGATGGAAAAGTCATCGTTCCCAAAGCGCTTCAGCCCTATGTAGGTACGGAGGTATTAGGCTGATTCGCGTTATTTGGGTTTTTATTCATTTATGTATCTGGACTCCCATATTAGCCACCATTGGGATAATCCTTTCCCTGTTCATCCGAAGTGGGAAACCCGTTGCCTGGGTGGCAAAAATATGGTCCAAAATCATTTTATTCGTGAGTGGTGTACCCTATTCTGTTGATGGATTGGAAAACCTGGATCCAAATAAGCAATATGTATTCGTTTCGAACCACGAATCCGCATTTGATATTTTACTTATTGTAGCCAGTTTGCCATACCAGCTGGTGTTTCTGTCCAAAATTGAATTACGAAAAATTCCATTTATGGGCTGGGCCATGGTACTGGGCAGACATATTTTTGTGAATCGTAAGAATCGCAAGGCGGCCCTTGCTTCTTTGGAAACCGCCAGAGAATCTTTAAAGAAATACCCCCGGTCCATTGTCATTTTCCCCGAAGGATCGAGATCACTAGATGGACACATGAAACCATTTAAAAAAGGGGGTATTATTTTAGGTATTCAAACAAACCTTCCTATTGTCCCAATGGGTATTTGCGGAACATTTGATGTGGTCAAAAAAGGAACATTCAGCATTCAGCCAAAACCGATTCGGCTGATCATTGGACAACCAATAGATACATCGGAATATGAATATAATGACCGGAATCAAGTTACTGAAATATTACGCAATGAGATTGTAAATTTAAAGTCATCATGGACTGCGGATTGAATCAATATCCTTTTTTAGATTTAAACATTTTTGGTTTCAAAATATGTGAACCAAAAATATATTATGAAAGAGATCTGGTAAAACAATGGTTTCAAATTCCAACAGGTGAAGTCATTGAGACTAAGGAGGGTCGTTCATTAATTATTATTCATCATGGCACCATAAATAAAAATAAGGGACCGGATATTAAAAATGCGGTGCTGTTCATACAGTCCAATATTATAAGGGGAGATGTAGAATGTCACCTTAACGAGCGTGACTGGTATACCCATCATCATGATAAAGACCTGAATTATAAACGTGTGGTTTTACATATTGCTCACCAGCCGGTTCAAAAAATAAAAAGCCCTATTAAACATACAATTTTACTTAAAATGGACAGCAAAAGAAATTGCAGTTTAACTAAAGACAATTTATCAGCTGAATACAATCATTTATTGCAGAACTTGAGTGAAAAAAGGTGGCAAGAGCATATTCAATCAATATCCGAAAAAAACTATCTTTCCCTAATAGCGAATGTTTTAGGAAAAGGGGGGAATGAAGAAAATTTTAAATTACTGGTTAAACATATAAATGTTAAACAGTTGATTTCATTAAACAATATGGATCAAATCAACATCATTGAGTCCACATCAAAATTACTAAATATAGATTGGGAACATTGCGGCATTCGTCCTGCCCATTGGCCGGAAAAACGATTTTCTCTATTGATAGAATTAGTCACTTTTATATCTCTGACAAATCTCAGTGAATTCACAGTTTATGAAACGTTCGTTCATTCCCTTTCAGCCCATTGCGCCAGCGGCGGAAAAAGTATATTAACCGAATGTATAGTCAATTATTTTTTACCACTGCTTGCGGTTCAAGCAATAAAAATAAATGATATTAAACAATATGCATATTGGAAATCTTCTTGGCATCAATTGTATCTTCAAAATCCATATGGTTTTATATTTAAGAAATTTGGCAATGTATTCAGTCGAAAAGAGCTTACTAATGTAGGGAATACACAGGGATTATTGTATTTGGATAGACAATTTTGCCAAAAGGGTTTTTGTATGGTGTGTCCTTTGAAAAGCCTGGAAATGATGTTTCCTGGAACTGATTTCAACTCAATTATTGCTGCCGGGGAAACCCAAACTTCATGCGTGTGAACTTTTCGGAAACTGTAAAAAGAATATATAGCTGTATTTTCAAGTTTTGCAAGTAATTCCCTTGACTGACCTTGTGTTTTCTTATATATTCGCCCTCATTATTTTGCTCTAAAACCTTATGATTAAAGAAGTTACACGAATTATACTGTTCATTGCTATTGCTCTGAATCACATTTCAGGTCAGGGCATTTCAATGGAAGCGACCCAACCGGAAAACGGAAATAGATCTGTATCCCAACCAAGCAGTATTTATTTAAATGGTAATGGCGTGGATGAAGCCCGGAACCGTTTGCCGCAATTGCTCCGAGATGTAAAGATACTGCTTACAGAAGCTGTGATTGCTGATGTTTACCATGATACACTTGAAGTTATTTATTATTTGGATAATATTTATGAATTATTAGGTGAAGCAGATCAATTGGGCGAAAAAACGGAAGAAGACCAGGAAGAATTTGATCGCTTTGTCGCTTCATTAAATATTATTTATACAACACGTTTACACACCTTGGAATTATCTGATGCACCCATTTCCGCTGCTTATGCCCGGCAAATGATAGAAGAAATCATTCTTCCTGTTGAAATGGAAATGGGGAACAGCAAATTCATTGTCGTAGATGATCGTGATGGTCATATACCCTTGGTACGGAATAAAGCAGTGGATCAGTTTATAAGCTATTTTCAAAAAAAGGGTAAAAAACAATTCCAGGTATGGCTGGATCGTATGCCTGAATTTTCAGGGCTAATAAATGACATTTTACGCGAACAAGAACTACCGGGAGAACTGCTTTATTTAGCCATGATTGAGTCCGGCCTCAATCCAAAAGCGTATTCCAAGGCCAGCGCATTGGGTATATGGCAATTTGTGTATTCTACAGGTAAATATTATGGACTAAAACGGGATTGGTATGTGGATGAACGCCGGGATCCCATTAAGTCCACATACGCTGCCTGTGCATATTTAAGAGATTTATATGAAGAATTTGATCATTGGTATCTTGCATTGGCGGCCTATAACTTTGGGCCGGGTCGTATCCGTCGGGCTATACGCCTCCACCAGACATCCGATTTTTGGCAGCTCCATTCACTCCCTAAGGAAACACGGAATTATATACCGTATTATATGGCGGCAGCCATTATTGCCAAAAGCCCTGAAGAATATGGATTTGATCCTTCATCGAATAAACGGAAAAGTCCGTTTGAATTTGATTTAGTGGAGCTGGAAAAGAGCGCTGATTTGTCTGTATTAGCGCGCGCATCCGGAATTAGTTTAAAAACGATTAAGAATTATAACCCTGAATTACGCCAATCTGCCACGCCAAATAACGGGCCGTATTTATTGCGAATACCCAAAGGGATGAAAGATCAGTTTACGGCTAACTTTAATGCGTTGCCGGAAGACCAGCGCTTTGCACCCCAATACATCGTTCATAAAGTGCGCAGGGGAGAAAGTTTGTGGACTATATCCAAAAAATATAAAGTATCCATTCACAATCTGGCTGCTGTGAATAAGATTCGAAACCGGCACCGGATTAAGATTGGTGAAAAATTGACCATTCCAGTACGAGGAGTATATGCAACCCATGACGGCCCACCGGGACATATTAAAGTGGTATATACTGTCCGAAGAGGAGATACATTGGGTCATATAGCTCAAAATTATGGTACCCGGGCTTCAAAGATTCGCCGTTGGAATAAAATCTCCTATGGCCAAAATATCTACCCAGGTCAAAAACTTGTTTTATGGGTGAAACAGGGATAAATAATCAAAATTGTCTCGGAGAATAACCATGACTAAACAGGATATAATCGATCAAGTATCAGCCGCCACCGGACTCACAAAAGTTGAAACGGAAATTGTCATGAATGGTATTATGACATCCATTATTGAGTCCCTGGCGAAAAACGAACGAGTGGAATTACGCGGCTTTGGTACATTTGGTGTCAAACACCGTAAACCGAAAAAAGCCCGTAATCCCGGAACAGGCGAAACGATATATTTACCGGAACGGAATGCGCCGACGTTTAAGCCTGCAAAGTATATGCGGGAACGTGTAAATGAATCATTAATCAGTGGAAAGTAAGAAATGCCCTGCGGAAAAAAGCGTAAGAAGCGGAAGATGAACACACATAAGCGCAAGAAGCGCCTGCGTGCGAACCGCCATAAGAAAAAGAAAATTTAACGAAAGATAGCCCATGGGGCTCTTCAAACGAAATCTTTCATGGATTTTACCCCTAGTCCTGATCAACCTAGTTTGGGGCTGGGGGTATGATGTCCATAAACGGATCAATTATAAAGCTGCCCAGATTTTGGAGGGACCATTGGGTACATTTACTCAGCATCATGCCGATGCTTTGGCGATGTATGCACCGGTAGCCGATTATATTAAAGATGCCCACCCTGATGAATTTCATCGTCATTTTATCGATGCCGATCTCTATGGGGAATATCCCTTTACGGAATTGTTCATCGACTATAATTCATTGGTGGATTTGTACGGTGAAGAAAAAATCAAAAAGTGGGGCTCGGCTCCTTGGGTTATTGAAGAAACTGCCACCATTCTAATACAAATGTTTAAGAAACAGCGTTGGAATGAAGCCGTGTTTTATATGGGGCATCTTGGCCATTACGTGGCTGACCTGCATATGCCTCTTCACACCTGTGCAAATTATAACGGACAGTTGACCGAAAACGACGGTGTCCATTTCCGCTGGGAGACCCGCATGGTAGATGAATTGATTCCCCAATTCGATGCAAAGGGTAACGTAATCACCATTGATCATTTTGTAGAATCAGCATTAAATATTACGAAAGAATCCTTTTCTGTTTATCCGCGGCTGTTAAAAGCGGATTCCATCGCCCGCAAGCACTTAACCAAAGACCAGCAAATAGAAATAAATACATATAAAGAACTGCATTTTGAAGATCGATATTTAAAGATTCTTTATGCAGAAACAGAGGATGTGGTTCATGACCGTCTAGGCAGAGCGGCAACCTTGACTGCATCGTTCTGGCTTTCGTGCTGGAAAGCTGCCGGTTCTCCGCCATTACCCCAATGATGGAAAGTCATCAAGCCGTTACCGTCAGTGAATTAACCAGGGAAATTAAATCCTTGCTGGAAGGAGCCTTCCCTGAAATCTGGGTGGAAGGGGAAATTTCTAATTTCATCCATCATTCATCCGGGCATATGTATTTTACATTGAAAGACAGCGAATCAGAAATTCGCAGTGTTATGTTCCGGGGCAATAACCAGTTTTTGCATTTTAAACCGGAAAATGGAATGAAGGTACTACTCTTCGGAAGACTTTCTGTGTATGCTCCCCGGGGACAATACCAATTGGTGGCAACCCGGATGGAACCGGCGGGGATCGGCACCTTGTTTCTCGCTTTCGAAGCGCTGAAGAAGCAATTATCCGCCGAAGGTCTTTTTGATAAAGAATTCAAAAAACCACTTCCTGTTATTCCAAAACGAATCGGATTGATTACCTCTAAAACAGGTGCCGCAGTTCAGGATATGTTTAATGTGCTCAAACGCCGGGCACCTTATGTGGAGTTGGTATTACGTCCCACGCAGGTCCAAGGCGATGAAGCTTCCGATGATATTGTTTCTGCCATAAAGGAAATGGATCAACATGAAAATGTGGATGTGATTATCCTAGGCAGGGGGGGCGGCTCATTGGAAGATCTCTGGCCCTTCAATGAAGAAAGCGTGGCTCGCGCTATTTTTTCGTGTAGAACACCCATCATTTCTGCTGTGGGACATGAGACAGATATATCAATATCCGACATGGTGTCTGACATGCGGGCACCGACGCCGTCTGCGGCGGCGGAAATTGTGGCGCCCAGTTTAGATGAACTGTTAACACGTATTCAAACATTTGAAGATACCATTTCAAAACACATTTCTTTTATCCTGGAAAACTCTTATCAAAAAATGGATTCACTCCATGACCGATTCACCCAACAAAGGCCGGATGTAATAATCAATAGAATGCGTGTACTAAATCAGCATTTAAATGTGGAAATGAAGCAATTAATTCATCTGAAGTTTCAAGAGAACAAAGGCCGATTTGATAAATTGTTCGGCGAATTATCCATATTGAATCCAAAAAGCATTCTCGACAGAGGTTATGCTATTGCTACGGATAAAAAAGGCAGCGTCATTCTGGATCCAAATAAAATTGCCATGGGAGATCCCTTCCGAGTACAATTATCGAAAGGAATCATGCATGCGAAAAGAGAAAAGAATTCTGAAACCAATCAGGAGGTATCGTAAATTTGAATATGGCCAAAGAAACGTCTTTTGAAAAATTATTCAAGCGGCTGGAGGAGATTGTTCAGGAAATGGAAGGGGAAGAACTACAGCTGGAAAAAAGTTTAACGCTTTTTGAGGAGGGTGTCAAGCTATCGGAAACACTTCGACAACAGTTGTCCAAAGCAGAACAGAAAATTACCGAACTCGTGGGTAAATTAGAAAAAGACTGATCCATGTCTGCATCACCCACAAAACAGATTGGTATCTGGGGAAACACCGAAAAACCGGCGTTTTGGGATATATTACCACAAATTACCGGCTGGGCGTCAAAAAACAACATTCGGTTGCATTTAACTACCCGTATTATTGGGAATAAAACAAACGATATTGACTTTGATTATGATGTGATTGAAACAGCCGATGATTTCCAAAAACTGGATTTTCTTTTGGCCCTCGGCGGTGACGGCACTATCCTTTCGGCAGCACGGGCCATTGGCGCTCGGGAAACACCCATGTTGGGAATTCATTTGGGGACACTTGGTTTCCTCGCCGAAGTGACTGTTTTGGATATGTTTACCGCGCTGGACCGCGTGGCGAATGATGATTTTATCATCTTGGAGCGAATGGTATTGAAATGCACCGTCAATAACGGCGGAAAGACCATGGAGTTTTATGCCTTGAACGATATTACCATTGATCGTGGCTCATCTCACCGCCTCATTAACTCTACATTGCATTCTAACGGCCACCGTGTAGCCCGTTATACCGCTGACGGATTGATCGTTTCAACGCCCACCGGTTCCACTGCCTACTCTTTATCCGCCGGCGGCCCCATTGTTATGCCGAATCTAGACGCCATCGTGGTTACACCCATTTCACCCCATACACTGACTCTCCGTCCCATCGTTATGCCCGATGACAGTCGCCTGGAAATTACCTTTCCCGATAATCCAACCGGTGGAATTGCCCTGGCCGTGGATGGTCAAGTCCAGGAAACACTGGATGTGGATGCTGTGGTGAACATTTCTAAAGCGGATTACAAAACAAAAATGATTACATTTTCCGATTCAAATTACTTTGATATCTTGAGTAAAAAAATGGGCTGGGGGAGAAGAGGGGAGTGAGCAAAAACTGGTGAGTGGTAACTGGTAACTGGTGAGTGCCTGTCCCGTGAAATGTTTATCTTGTAGGGAAGAATGACTGTACCAAGGCAAAGAATGAGCATATATCACTAGGGTATTAAACTGGCAAGGGTTAGTCGCCCGCCTGCCCCGATTGGAATTAATATAATGGGGCGGACAGGTATGAAAACAATCAAAATTATCACAGGACTTGAGTTAAGAATCAACGAAGGAGGAGACTTGACTTTTGGACTGGGAAATTAAAGCCAGGGTTGTTTTAGATACAGTAGTTATTCTATCCTACAGTTTGATTTTATACATGTATTTTTCAATTGGTAATGTCCTGTTTTTTGTTGACAATCAAGCAATTGACATATATCCATAGATGAAATAATTTTACAAATTAACAGGCGACTCAAGGGTTTTTGCCCAGATTATTACACCGCTTTTAGTTTTCATGAGAGTAAAACTCAATATGATTTGGTCGTTTGAGATGGATGCATAACCGTCAACAAAACCTTCTACACCAATAAGATTTCCGATCTCCACCGCACTTTTATCATCTATCGTTCCTGAAAGTGAAAGACCTTGTTCCTCTAATAATTCGTTTAATCTCTCTCGGCTAACAACCTTGAAGAGGTTCAATGTGACTAATTTAGAAATGAGTTTTTGTCTACTTACAGCGGAAAACAGGTAGCATTAGATGGAATAATGACCTGCTTTATATTCTCACATAATATGGTATTGCCACTAAAATAACACCGGCAATTACAAGCAAGTATACATTCGATATAAAATAGGGAATCACAAATAGAGCGATACCGACAATTAGCGGTACTGTTAACTTTTGCTTTTTCCCGTAAGTAAAGAATCCGACACCGATTACACCGAATATCATTCCCCAAACAAATAGCGATGTGCCTTCCATGTTAGAACAGATCGCTTGCTTCAAGTCCAAACATCAATTGGAGATGGTAAACCATGTGTGGCCTATCTATATTCATAAAATTTACAGCTGAAATTAACATTGATTTTTCCGAAATGAAGTTCTTTTACTTTTATATTAATGAACAACCTAATATTTAGGCCAACTGGCCATTATCAAGCGCAGCGGAATGGAAGTCAGGTGTAGTGTCCTCGTTAGTCATTTATTCAAGGTGAATTAATTAACCTGATTTTTCTTCCCGCATTTCAATAATGATGAAGTGCGCTTTATCGGAGGCAAGTACAAACTCCAGTTTGGCTTGGCCGGTTATCTTCAATGAA
>JADFRD010000148.1 GCA_022561485.1 Fidelibacterota bacterium
AAGGTGTTCATTTCTGTCCAATACCTGTAAATGAACTGTCCAATAATAACCGAAATAAACTTATCCAAAACACAGCTGCCATTGCGGCTGTTTTATCAATTTTAAATTTAGATGTAGCAGAATTTGAAGAAATTCTTGTACAGATGTTTACCCGAAAAGGTGAAGAAGTTGTAGAATCAAATGTAAGCATTGCAAAGGCATCGTACGAATACGCAAAAAAGAATTTTACAGTTAATTCCCAAAACGTACCTGCGGGCTCTAAACCGCTGGGTATCTGGAATGGCAATGTTGCCATGGCTATGGGCGCTGCTGCAGCGGGGATTAAATTCTACTGTGCTTATCCTATGAGTCCTGCCACTGGAATTTTGCATTGGATGGCGCGAAACTCCCAAGAATTAGATATCATGGTTAGACAAGTGGAAGACGAGATCAGCGTGATCAATATGGTGATAGGTGCAAGCCATGCCGGTTGCCGTTCCATGTGTGCCACTTCCGGAGGAGGTTTTGCTTTGATGACAGAGGCGATTGGCGCTGCCGGCATGATGGAAATTCCCCTCATAATCGTCAATGTTCAGAGGGGTGGACCATCCACGGGACTTCCGACAAAAACAGAGCAAGGAGATTTGTGGCAGGCGTTGGGCGCAAGTCAAGGAGATTTCCCGCGTATAATTGTTGCACCTTTAGACGCCCTCGATGGTTTTAATACGATTCCGGAATTATTTAACCTGACAGATAAATACCAATGTCCTGCGATTGTCCTTACTGATCAATTAATTGCCGAGGGAACTTTCTCCTTTGATCCGGATGACGTCGATTTACACCCCGAAATCGATAGAGGTGAACTTATAACAAAGTCCACTCAAACTGACGGTTACAAGCGGTACAAATTTACAGAGAGTGGTATCTCTCCCCGGGCTCTTCCCGGACTTGAGGGATATGTCCATGTAGTTGCTACAGATGAGCATGATGAATACGGAGTGCTGGTCAGTGACGAGTATACTCACCCGCATAAGCGTCAGGCAATGTTTGAAAAACGCCAGCGAAAGATGATCGGAGTCGAAAAAGAAATTGATCCACCCAAGTTAGAAGGATCCGAATCTGCTGAAGTGACACTTATCGGATGGGGAGCTACGTACGGTGTTATTAACGAAGCTGTTCAGCAGCTAAATAATAAAGGAATTTCTGCCAACCATCTTCATGTCAAATGGATCGTTCCATTTCATGGTGAAGTAATAACGGATATCCTGTCAAAATGCAACAAAACAATAATGGTGGAAAATAATTATTCCGGACTTTTCTACCGGTATATGCGAAGTGAAACCGGGCTCGATGTGGATGCACACATTCGCAAATATGACGGAGAACCTTTTATGCCGCACCATGTAACTGATGGTGTTAAAGAGATATTGGCGAACAAAACCAAACTTTATGTTCCTGTTCACGAAATTATTGTATAGGGAGAAAAATCGATGAGTGAAGTACTAACATCAATTAAAAAGAAATCCAACGGTGAAGTTATTACCAAGCTATCACCGAAAGAATACAAAGGAAAGGTTGACCCCGATTGGTGCCCTGGGTGTGGGGATTTTGGTCTTCTCAATGGTGTTCGCAAGGCTTGCGCTGAACTCGGGATACCACCCCATAAAATATTAATCACAAGCGGCATCGGCTGCTCGTCAAATTTCCCGGGATACTTCAATGCTTATGGTATGCACACGCTCCATGGACGTCCAGTGCCGGTAGCCACCGGAGTCAAGCTCGCAAACCATGAACTCACTGTGATTGCCGTTGGAGGTGACGGCGATGGTTATGGAATTGGTGGGAATCATTTTTTGCACACGGCTCGAAGAAATGTCAACATCAATTATTTCGTTATGAATAACCAGATTTATGGTTTAACCACAGGACAAATTTCTCCAACCAGCAACTTCGGCACGAAAACCAAGAGCACCCCTTTTGGAAGTATAGAATTACCGATAAATCCGATTACCACTGCCATCATGGCAGGAGCCACATTTGTAGCACGAGCTTATACGGGCGATAGTAAACATATGGTAGAAATCATTAAACAGGCTATACTCCACAACGGTTTTTCCCACGTTGATGTATTTAGTCCGTGTGTCACTTACAATAAAGTCAATACTCACAATTTTTTCAAACAACGTACGGTTCATCTCGAAGATGTGGATCATGACCCCACCGATTGGAAAGCCGCATGTGAGAAAGCTATGGTTTGGGACGATGAAATCTACATAGGACTATTCTGGCAAAATAAAGAGAGAAAAACTTTGGAAGATTTGGACCCCGTCCTGGATGAAGGAGGACCCATGGCATTCCGAAGTCTTGGATTAAGTAAGGATAAAACTCAAAAACTTATTCACAAAATGATGTAATCCAAGTTCATCTACGCTTATCCAAACATTTGTCCGGATATTTGTCAAGATTTTAATTTGAAGAATAAGGTATTTTTTGTCGTGACACTACTTTTTAATTTAGGTGGCATTGGTGCCATATAGTTCACTTCATCTCTGTTAGTTCGCCTGCTATCAATTCGGCTTGTTTTAACACCGTTTCCGTTGCCAGTTTTTGCATATCCGGTGGATAACCGTATTGACGTAGCGTTCGTTTTACAATTACCTTGAGTTTGGCTTTCACACTTTCCTTGATAGTCCAGTCAATTGAAGCATTCTGTTTGACACGCTCGAATAGAATGACTGCCAATTCACGTAATTTATCTTTCCGCATTAATTCGCGGGCGCTTTTATTATTAGCAATCGCTGTATAAAAAGCATATTCAAATTCAGACAAACCCATTTCCTGGGGTTCCTTGTCCATCTTTTTTATTTCTCTGCTAAGTTCGATCAACTCTTCGATAACTTCGATAGCAGTTAGAATCTTAGCATGGTATTTCCTAATCGAATTCTCCAACATCTCCATCAGCGTTTTACCCTGCACCAGGTTTGTTTTTATGCGTGCTTTGATTTCATCGTTTAGCAGTTTTTTTAACACTTCCAGAGCAATGTTTTTATGCTTCATA
>JADFRD010000073.1 GCA_022561485.1 Fidelibacterota bacterium
TAGGCATTTGCGGCGAACATGGCGGAGATCCTGCATCCATTCACTTTTGCAAAGAAAATGGACTGGATTATGTGAGCTGTTCCCCGTTTCGTGTACCCATTGCCCGGTTGGCGGCGGCGCAGGCAAGTTTGGTTTAGATAATGAACCTTTGCGGAAGTTTAAAACTTCCGCAAAGTTAATTTAAAAAATAATTATGTGTGAAAAATAACCCTGCTTACGCTGCGTCTGCGGCAAACTAACAAGCAAGGATGCGCGTATCACAATTAGTTTATTCAATGGTCATTGACTAAATTTATTCAATGGTTGTTGAATAAACCGTTCGAGACTTGAATTTTGGCAATGTTCTGTTATAGGCAGCACAAGCAAAAATTAATCATAGGCCGGGGGTATCGTATTGAACCTTCAATTATGCGATCAGAATTAAACCATCTCGTTTACCCGGTTCCACCTCTAACCAGCGGGTATTAAGTCCCTGCCCTTTTTATGAATGAAGAAACAGTAATTGCCTTTAGAAGGTGGTATTAAAAGAGGCAGAAAGTCCGATGAGCATTGTATTATCTTCTTACAGACCAAAGAAAAGGTCAAGTTCTGAAAAGTGTCTCTTCTCTATTAAACCATTTGACACAACCCCAAACAGCTATCCCGGCTAATAGGAACAGAGAAAGATAGACTTCCACAAGATGAAATGGATTTATAGTCCCTGCTAATAAATCTTTGCAGGCAAGAGACACATTTAAAATCGGGATTAATGCTGTTTTGGCATCCAATTCAATCCCCGGTAGCAATCCAATAATTACAGGTATGATGATGATCATATTTGCCGGTCCGATGATACTCTGGGCCTCTTTGAATGATTTCGCATAGATGGAAATACTCAAAATCATGGCTGCAAAAAATATGGCAATTGGGATGATAAGTGTGAGAATCATAATAATGATTCTGAATCCTAACATATTCAAAATCACCTCTAATATATCGGCAGGGATATCTTCAATCATCTGGATAGCTACGTAAATACCAAGTATAGCAATCAATGCAGATATGATCCCTGATAATGACACAACCCCGAGTTTGCCAAGCACAATTTGCAGGCGGTTTGCCGGACTGGATAGCAGCGTCTCAAGGGTTCCCCTTTCTTTTTCTCCCGCACCCAAATCTATTCCCGGGTACATGGTTCCCATAAAACTGAATAGAATAAACATGTAAGGCAAATATCCACCCGCTATTTTCCCAATTCTTTCCTGTACGGAAGAAACATCTATCTCAACGATCGTCACGGCATCGAATAAATCTTTATCCAGACTGAGCCTCTCAATCCTTTCTTTGACAATTTGTTCATCATAAGACTCAATAAGATCGGTCATTCGCTTGATGGCGCTCCCATAAGCTTCTGATGATTTAAAATAGACTTCAACCTTGCCTTGACGGTCGGACTCTATATTAGCAGGAAAATCAGAATGAACGATTACCGCACCATCAATTTCTTCTGAAGAAAGGCTATGGGTAATACTGTCTTCGGGGAAGTTGTCAATTAAAACAATTTTTTCACCCTCTTCGAATATTTGATATAATTGGGGAGCATTTTCTTTTCCCAAAAAAACAACTCGAATTTCCTTGGCTTGAGCCTTCTCAAGCTGCATCCGCGATATTTTCAAAATACCCACAATGAGCATTGGAGTTATAACCATAGGTACAATGATCATCATTATGATTGTACGGCGATCCCTAAGAATATCCTTTAGTTCTTTTTTAAATATGGTAATAAACTGGTTCATCATGCCTCCGTGGTCATATGAATAAATTCGTCTTCGAAACTGTCGAAAGTCATCTGAGATTCAAAATCCTCAAGCGTCCCACAGAAAAACAACCGGCCCTTATGAATTATAGCGATATCATCACACAGCAATTTAACTTCTTCCATGCGGTGAGTGGAAAAGAGAATGGTCTTACCTTCTTCCCTGCAGGTACGAATCAGTTCGATAATCCTTCGCGATGTCATAACATCGAGACCCACTGTCGGTTCATCAAAAATGACAACATTGGGATTGTGTATAATTGTTCTCGCTATGGAAGTTTTCTGTTTCATTCCGGTACTTAGACGAGCAATTCGACGATTAGCAAAGTCGTGCATATCAAGAACATCAAAAAGGTAATCTCGTCTGGATTTGAACTCAGTCGCATCCATTCCTTGGAGGTCTGCAATGTATCGAACCATTTCGTTAGGTGTAAGCCTGTCATATAAAGCTGTTTGGCCCGTCATAAATCCAATATTTTCCCTGACCTTTTGGGGATGGGTTTGTGTGTCAAATCCGGATACGGCAATATTTCCTAACGTAGGTTTTAACAAAGTGGCAACCATGCGAAGGGTTGTCGTTTTTCCTGCTCCATTGGGTCCCAACAATCCAAATACGCTTCCTGGTAAACACTTAAAACTAACATCATCCACAGCCGTTAAGGTCTTTGCATTTCGATAGGCTTCTCCCATTTCATTGCGAGACTTTTTTGTCAGCTTAAATTCCTTGGATACATGAGTTACTGTTATCATGATGTTTGTCGATCCCCCATTGAATTGTTGATTGGAATTTGCTTTAATTTCAATTAAAGTAAAACGAATTAAGAGTTGATACAAAAAAAGAAAACAAGTTATTAGGTTCATACTGATGGGGTTCCTGCCTATCCGTTTTTTGTGGTTCTCCCTTGATAACTTGTAAGAATATATTTTATAATAACCGCCCCACTCTCCAGGCAGCGGCGCAGGCGGAATTGTAAACCTATAATATTAAAGGTTTTATATCAGAAACAAAATAACCTAAATAACGGTTTTTTTTGATATTTCCTTATACCTAAAACAACTGACCAAATGATCATTCACCATACCAACCGCCTGCATAAACGCATAGCAAATGGTGGTTCCTACGAATTTGAACCCACGCTTTTTCAGATTTTTACTCATTGCATCGGACTCCAGAGTGTTTGCTGGAATTTCAGAAATATCTCTAAAGGCGTTTTGGATGGTTACGCCATTTGTGAATTGCCAAATATATTTGTCGAAGCTCCCAAATTCTTTTTGAACATCTAAAAATAATTTTGCATTCGAAACAGCGGAATTCACCTTGAGTTTATTGCGAACAATATTTGGATTCTGCAGTAATTTATCAATTCTTGATTCAGAATAAGCAGAAATCTTCTTTGCATCAAAATGGTTAAATGCTTCTCTGTAACCTTCGCGTTTTTTCAAAATGGTTTCCCAACTCAACCCTGCCTGGGCTCCCTCCAAAATCAGAAATTCGAACAAGGTGGTATCATCATGAACAGGAACACCCCATTCATCATCATGGTATTGTTGATATTGGGAGCTGATATCAGCCCAAGAGCATCTTGTTACGACATACATTTAACTTTTGGGTCGTCTGAAAACGCCCTTATCACTTTTTCCCAGGTCTTCATCACAAAAGAAGCCACCGTTTTGAAACACAACAATTCATTATTGTATATCAAACACAGCAACGTCTTTGATGAAAAAAATAACGCTAACTGGAGAGAAAACTCCTCTCTCTATTTACAATTTTGAATGCGTTCCATCGCAGTACGGCTTAGTTCCCGTCTGTTTGCATCCGCACCAAGCCACATTCTTGTCTTCATCCTGCTTAACGATAACAGGGCTTATGTCAGTCACTTTGTGGCTGCCGTCACAGAAGGGCTGAGTATTGGAAAGACCGCATGCGCACCAGGCGTATGTTTTTCCCGCTTCCGCTTTTTGGACGTATGGCATTTTTTGAGCTATTTGTGGTTCTGTCATATGAACTCCTTTATTTTTCCTTTCTGATTTCGGTTTTATGCAGCGCCAAAACAAGAAAGAATGTTTTTATGTTCGATGGAATTTAATCATTTAACAAGGGAATAATATACGGTCCCGCCGGAACAATCCCTGAGGGATTGATGTGCGGATGAGTCTTGAAGTAATGATTCTTTATTTCATCAAATTTCACCGTTGGTTTTATCTTTTTCATGTGGTATAGATTTTTGGTAAATCGCCAAAGGTGCTCATATTCATAAATATGCTTTTTGCTTGTTTTGAAATGAGTGTAGTATACCACATCAAAGCGAATCAGGGTCACAAATAGACGAATGTCTGCTAAAGTCAATGTATCATTAACCAAATAAGTTTTTTCTTTCAATCGATCATTGATTGAATCCAGGGCGCCGAAGAGGTGTGTAACCTCGCGATCATAGATCGACTGATCTGCAGCAAAACCGCATTTGTAAACACCATTATTTATTTTGGTGTAAATGTAATCATTCACCTCATCAATTTCTGATTTCAGCGCAGTCGGATAAAGGTCAAGGTTTGAATTTGTAAAATCATTAAAGACATCGTTTAGCATTACGATAATATCAGATGATTCATTATTTACAATCTGTTTGGTATACTTGTCCCATAAAACGGGCACTGTAACACGCATGTTATAATTGGGATCCATAATCCGGTAGGCCTCGCTAAGGTAATTAAACCCGTTCACAGGATCAAAATAGGGACTGCCCTCGGAACTGAATCGCCAGCCCTTTTCATCGCGGATGGGATCAACAAACGATACGGATATCACATCTTCGAGATTCTTAATTGCCCTGACAATCAAGGTTCTATGAGCCCAGGGGCAAGCATAGGATAAATATAAATGGTAGCGACCGGTTTCCGGTTCAAATTGAGAGCCGGCTTCAACCTGTTCTTGGAAAATACTTTTCTGTCGTTTGAAAGCACCGGAAAAGGTCTCTTTTGGAAATTGGGTATGGGTCATTTATCCAGCACCCCGTTTTGGTAATCTGTAAACGCCTGCAGGACCTCCCCGCGGGTATTCATCACAAACGGGCCGCCTCGGGCCACCGGTTCGTTTAAGGGTTCACCGGCTGCAAAATAAATCCCCGCATTTATATTTTCTGTTTTAAAATGAATATTTCCTTCTGTTTCAAACACGGCCAATTGGCCTTTAGATAATAATTTGCCAGAAGAAACAGCGCCTTCGTAAATAAATCCAAAAGCATTCCAGCTATTCGGGACGGGAAACCATAATTCACTTTTTGGCTTCAGCTGAATATCTAGGATCAAAACTTCCGTATGAGATTTCCCGGGGCCTGAAATTCCATTGTATTCTCCTGAAATAAGTTTAACAATCCCGGAGTCTGTCTTTATAATCGGAATCTGCTCGGCGGGGATATTCTGGTAAGCAGGCGGAATCATTTTTTTCTCCTTCGGCAAATTAAGCCATAGTTGGAAACCCCGGGCGAGTCCATCAGTCTGGATGGGCATTTCGCTGTGAATGATTCCACGTCCGGCCGTCATCCACTGAACAGATCCATCTCCCAACAACCCTTCATTTCCAGCAGAATCTTTGTGCTGCCACTTGCCGTTCAGCATATAGGTGATGGTTTCAAAACCGCGGTGGGGATGGGGCGGAAAACCGGCGATATAATCATCCGGATTATCGCTCCCGAATTCATCCAGTAAAAGAAAGGGATCCAACATATCTAGTTCCGGGCTGCCAATGATGCGGGTAAGGTTTACCCCAGCGCCATCGGTTGTGGGTAACCCGGTTACCAGGCGTTTAATACCTCTTTTATTCACCGTTTTTTTGCCTTTATTCCAAAATTCTTCCGCGGTCACTGTCTCTTTAGGACGCCTCATTATCTTTGGATCGGTGGGAGCATGTACCGTGTTAGTCATTATCTCGAATAGGATCCTTCCACATAATTAGCGGTCTTAAATGCAAATTTTATGGTGAAAAGATCATGGATCATTTTATCCCCAAGATTATCGAAAAATTTACCGGAACCATAGCGAATATCCCAGCGGGTGCGGTCCAAATCAATTTTTCCTGTCGCTTCATATCCATGTTCGTTCCGAACAATACGGGCGGGAAAGGATACATCTTTTGCGATACCTTTAATGGTTAGAACGCCCGATATTTCATAATTGGCTTCAGTTGCTTTTTTGGAACGGCGGAATTGGGCTTTGGCAATTTCAAGCGTAGCAGTTGGATGGGATGCCACGGAGAAAAAATCATCCGATTTTAAATGGCCTACCAATTTTTGACTCCATTCTTCCGATTCAATATCCAGGTTCACAATGGTGGTCATGTCGAGGATAAATGTTCCGCCCATCAGAATATCGTTTTTTAAACGGACAGTTCCTTTTAGTATCTGTATTGTTCCGTTATGGGTGCCGGTAACTTTTCTCCCGACCCATTCCAGATTGCTGTTTTGTGTATCAATGGTAATTGTCTTTTCAACGTTTGAGTTGGCGTTGCTTATCGTAAGCAAACCGAACGTAACAAAGAGCAGCATTTTTTTATTCATGGTTTTTTTATTTCCTTTAATTGAGTTTTTTATGGGTAATTCGTTTAGCTTCGCCTAATTTTTTATTCCTGTAAAAATCACACAAGCAGACATTGCAAACCCAACGATCAATAATCCTTATATATCCAGATAAGTTTTGCCATCTTTTATTCCTATTTGATTCCTAATCCTAATCGTTTGCACAAGCCGGACAGGGATAATTGTTCTTGTTTGGTAAGGACAGAAAAACGATTAGTGAGATTCGCTAGTATTTTTGGAAACACCTCTTCAATTTTTTTAATCCCTTTTTGGGTAAGTTGAATTTTGAAAAATCTGCGGTCATTTTCGTCCCGTAAACGGTTAATATATCCACCCCGTTCAAGATTATCCACCACTGTGGTCATGTTTCCTCCGCTGCGAAGCAGTTTATCGCCCAGTTCTTTTTGGCACATAGGACCTTTGTGGTAGAGTGTTTCCATCGCGCCGAATTGGGAAATAGTTAATCCATGTTCATTCATAATAACTCTGTCCGATTGACCAACAGATTCAGTTGCACGATTCAGTTTTACCCAGGCGTTTAAAACGCGGCGTTGATCTTCAGAATACGAATTTAACTTGTTATTCATACACATAGTTTAACATTAAACTATTACACATCAAAGCATTGTTTACATTATTTTTACTATTGATCGGCGATGATGCTTTGCGGAAGTAAAAACTTGTCCGCCAGCCGGCGGAAACTTCTGAAAAAGAATATCCCGGAATAAATAAGTATTTTTCTCCTAAATAATTATTCTAAATTACCATTGAGATTTAAATGATGTTTTACACAGGTAACCTCAATAATAACAATAATAATAACGCTAATAATATTGGCGTGGGGGAATCTGTGTAGATACATAACACAGCTTTGAAACTGAAACCCCCACAGATGAAAGTCGCTGGGGGTTTTTTTATACACAAAAATAAAGGAATCGAATACTATGTGCGGAATTTTTACTTACTTGGGAAAAGAACAAACGCGAGAAAGTTTGAAGGATGATGCCCATAAAATCAAATACAGAGGTCCGGAGAACACACACATTGCAGAACTGAACGGAAACGGAATATTTATTTTTCACCGCCTGGCCATTATGGGCGTTTCTGAAACAGGAGACCAACCCATGCAGCATCCTCAGGATCCGTCGCTGACGCTGGTGTGCAATGGAGAGATTTATAACTATAAACAATTAGCCGAACAGTATGGGCTTCAGCTCACCACCGGATCAGACTGTGAAATCATCCTATTCATGTACAAAAAATTTGGCATTGAGAAAACAGTGCAAGAACTGGATGGCGTATTTATGTTTGTTTTACATGACGGAGCATCAAATACTTTTTACGCCGGCCGCGATCCAATTGGGGTCCGCCCCGGCTTCATCGGCAGAAAGGATGAAGATTGCTATATTGCTTCCGAAGCAAAACCGATGGTAAGACTTTGTGATACTATTAAACCTTTTCCGCCGGGAACCTGGTGGAGCTTAAAAACTCCGGATTCCTTCCATCGCTATTTTCATTACAATGGAGATGGAATTGTCACCGGCAGTGAAGAGGAAATTTGTGAAGGTATAAGGGACTATTTATCAAAAGCTGTAGAAAAACGTATGATGGCAGAACGGGAAATCGGCTGTCTTTTATCCGGGGGTTTGGACTCCAGTCTGATTACAGCATTGGTGGCTCAACAGTGTAACGGCAATACGTTAAAAACATTTTCCATCGGAATGTCCGGCAGCATTGATTTGGAATATGCTCAAAGAGCCGCAATACACATTGGAACCATTCACCATCAGATTGAAGTGTCTGAAAGCGAATTTTTGGATGCCATTGAAACGGTGATCTATAATATTGAATCTTTTGATACAACCACCGTTAGGGCTAGCGTCGGTAATTACCTGGTATCAAAATATATCCGTGAAAATTCTGACTGTAAGGTCGTGTTCAATGGTGACGGCGCCGATGAAGCATGCTGCGGTTATGTGTATCTTAAAAATGCTCCCTCACCGGAAGCTCTTCAATTGGAAAGCGAACGGCTGGTGAAAGAATTGTATTTATTTGATGTGCTGCGTTCCGACCGCAGCATCAGTTCAAATGGACTTGAAGCACGAACACCATTTTTGGACAAAGCGTTCGTTAAATATTACTTGTCCATTCCCGCTGATCTCAAAATGTTTGATGGTAAAAAACGTCTGGAGAAACATCTCTTACGAAAAGCATTTGAGGGACAAGACTTGCTCCCGGAAGATATACTCTGGAGACGAAAATGCGCCTTTTCTGACGGCGTAAGCAATACCAAAAAGTCATGGCATATAATCATCCAACATTATGTAGACAATATAATATCCAATGTAGAGTTTGAACGTGAATCGGCAAAAATCAGCCACTGCCAACCATTATTGAAAGAGAGTTATTATTATCGGAAAGTGTATCAACAATTTTTTGGTAAACACGATAATCTTATTCCCCATTTCTGGATGCCGATGTGGACCGATGCCATAGACCCATCCGCCAGAGAGCTGGCAGGTTATGAGGAATGAAAATGAATTAGCATGGCGCAAACTTTGCTGTAAAATGCCGCAGGTGAGGCGACTGTTCAATGATTTTGAATCCGGTTAATTTATCTTTTCGATTAAAAACATCCCTGGCAATTTCAATCACATAATCAATATGGCTTTGCGTGTATGTTCTCCTCGGCAGCGCCAAGCGGACCAATTCCAATTGCGAAGGAATTTCTGTTGGACTATTTTCTGCCGGTTTTCCAAACATGACAGATCCAATTTCACAGGTGCGAATACCGCCGGCTCTGTAAAACTCTACGGCTAGAGTTTGTCCGGGATATTGAGAAGGAGGAATGTGCGGCAGAGTCGTTGCTGCATCAATGTAGATCGCATGCCCTCCCGGCGGTTGAATAATCTGAAATCCAATTTTGACCAAGCGTTCGCCGAGATACTGTGTTTCCGCCAGTCGATATTTTAAATAATCTTCATCCAGCACTTCCTGTAATCCGACGCTCATGGCTTCCAAGTCTCGCCCGGCCAATCCGCCGTATGTGGGAAATCCTTCCGTAAGAATAAGTAAGTCTTTTTCTTTTTGAGCAAGAGCATCATCGTTGGTGCACAGTAAGCCACCGATATTGACAAGGCCATCTTTTTTTGCGCTAACGGTGCATCCGTCTGCTATGTCCATCATTTCCCGGACGATTTCCTGAACAGTTTTATGTTCATAACCCGGCTCTCTCAATTTGATGAAATAAGCATTTTCGGCAAAACGGGCTGCATCTAAATAAAGAGGAATTGAATATTGATCCAAAACGGCCCTAACCGCTTTTAAGTTTTCCATGGAGACCGGTTGCCCGCCGACGGAATTATTGGTCACCGTTATCATGCATAATGGAATTTTTTCAGAGCCGGTTTTTTCGATTAATTCCTTAAGCTTCTCCACGTCCATGTTTCCCTTAAAGGGGTGGATGGTTTGTGGATTTTCCCCTTCCGGAATCACCAAGTCCACGGCTTCAGCCTCTTGAATTTCTATATTGGCACGAGTGGTATCAAAATGGGTGTTATTCGGAACCACGTCACCCTGCTTGCACATGACCGAAAACATGATACGCTCGGCAGCCCGCCCTTGGTGGGTGGGGATTACGTGCTTAAAGCCGAATAATTCGCGAACGGTTGCCTCGAGCCGTTCAAAGCTTTCACTGCCGGCATAAGATTCATCACCCCGCATGACGGCCGCCCATTGTTCGCTGCTCATGGCGCCAGTACCGCTGTCAGTCAGTAAATCAATGAGAACGTTGCGGGCCCGAATTTGAAATAAATTATAATGTGCTTGTTGAAGAAAGTCTTCCCGGTCGCGCCGATTGGTCATATGAATAGGTTCGATAGATTTTATAATAAACGGTTCAATAACCGTTTGGATGGATAGGTCAGTAGACATAAGAGTTCCTTTAAATCAAAAAGTTGGAAACATAAATTTAGTGAGAGATCAGACTGGTTTAGAAATTAAATCAACTGTATTTGTTTTAATCAACTGGTAAAGAAAAAGTACAAGAGACAACACCAAGCATCCGTGATGCAAAACTTATGAGTCTTCTTTTGTTAGTGCAACAGAAATAACACAATTTGATAATTTAGAAAAAAATTATTTTTGTGCTGTGGCTCATTTATACCTACATATTTTGATAAAGCCCACTTAATTCAATAAGCTAATAAAGCATTGTTCTATTTATCAGTTTTCTTTATGAAATCTTTCATTTTATTAATTGAAAAGGGAGGTTTCTGTTGATGAAATATAGCATGACAATTTGGACAAACTGGAATTAAATCATTAATTGGATTAATTTGATACTCCTGAGATATATCAGACAAAGGTTTTAGGTGATGAACATGAATATAATTTTTTCCAATATATCCATAAAAAACTTCAAAATTAAATTCACAAATAAAACATTTTGCCCCGTAATGTTGAATACATATGCGTCTTGCATCTTTATTTCGCTCAAATGAATTTATAAAAATTTCATGAATTGCACCTTCTGCAAGAGGCTCATCGGCAATAACCTCTTCTGGTATTTGCTGTATATATTCACCAATATCTGACTCACTTATATCCATATTGTCTTCTAATAGATTTTTAAAGATTAATATATCATTATCACGAAGGTTTTGCCTGTTTTTTAGTTCGGATAAAAGAGTACCCTCTTTGTAGAAATTATAAAATTCTTTGTCAGATATACCAAGTTGTGTTGAGACTTTACTTTGTACCGTCTGATATTCATCATTTATTTGCGTAAAATGTTTTGTTGCATCGCGTGGAGCATTATGAATATTCGACCCCTTTTTAAGGAAATATATTACAGCATATATTTGACGCAATCTTTGTTTTGCTCTGTGTTGAAATTGGATTTTATCAAATTCAATCATTATATTAACCTATACAAAGTACTCATGTGCTAACTAGTTGATATATCCCATATTAGTAAGATATCGATCAAAAACAAGAAATAGCATAAATTTTTTTTCCCTGACAACAGCAAACATTGTTTAAAAAAGTTTAATCATTAGTTTCATTTTATGCAATGAAAACATTTTGCGATTTTTGTACGACAATCATCCTTGATTGTCAGCTTAAGTGAGAAATCCAGATTAACATTGTTCATGGAATAGATGTGGGTTTTTGGTCAAGCAGGGATGCTTGGCCTACAATCCCATTAACCATAAAATACCTTCGTAAAACCACGAAATACAGATTGAATTTTCTTGTTCATGGGGTACCACCAAGGCTCTTTTTTCAGTCCGAAGCGGTCCACCAGTATCGCTTGTGTTTGGCAGAAACTTTTTAAACCTTCGGGGCCATGAACCCGTCCAATGCCGCTAATCCCCACACCGCCAAAAGGCAGGTCGGCTGTAATGTAATTGGTCATAACGTCATTAATGCACACAGAACCGGCTCGGATCTGCCGAGCGATTTTTTGTCCGT
>JADFRD010000074.1 GCA_022561485.1 Fidelibacterota bacterium
AACGGCCAGAATAACTAATAAATGGTTGCGTGGGACGCAGGTAAGCGGTTGAGTCCATAGTAATAAATGAACAGTGCGACTGCCCCGGTGGACACGACAATCAAAATCAAAACGCTCCATTGGGGCCTGGTTATTTCCATAACAGCTGTCATATCTTGCGTGGCTAATAACACGATCCCGGCCAGCAAAGCAGTAATGGTTAATCGAAGAGAGGTAACGACTTGGAAGGGCAGTTTGTTTAAAGCATGTTTTCCTAAAACGGTTGAACTCCCCCAGCTAAATGCTGCCAGTAAGGCCAATAAGGAAGCGATGGTCGTACGGTCATCCCAGGAGGCCATGGGCGTCATCCCAAATGTGACCAGATATCCTCCCACGAGAGCGGCTCCAGCCAGAATAAGAAAGCGTCTACTCAGTTTTTCTTTTAAAATAACCGCAGCAAGAAGGATGGCGAAAATCGGTTGAAATTTCTGTAAGAGTACGACGACAGATAAATCGATATAGTGTACATAACTCAATGCTTTTGTATAGAAAAATGTCCCAAGAATACCACCGCAAATACTGATCCATAATACCGATCCCCACCCTCGCTGGTTTAGTGTTTTAACTTGACGCCATCCTTTGATGAGAAACGGTAGAAAAAGTATAGCGCCGAACGCATGCTCCAGTGTAATGATCAGAAAAGATGGAATGGTGTATAATTGCTGGCGAAGGATTCCGTCCAGGCTCCATAGAAAAGCGGCTGTAATGACAGCCAGGGGTGGAATATACTTTTTCACGGGCGAGAAATTAAGCCCCCTTGGGCTTGAAGAAACAGACGATTCAGACTATTTCAGCACCACCAGTTTTTTCGTAATCTGCTTCCCGGGTGTCTCCAAACGATAAAAGTATATCCCACTGGACAAATTGTCTGCATTCCAGATAACCTCATGCTCACCAGCTACCAGTATACCGCTCACCAGCACAGTCACCTCCTGTCCCATGATATTATAGATCGTCAGGTTTACTTTTGTCTGTTGGGGGAGTTCATAGCGAATGGTTGTAATAGGGTTGAAGGGGTTTGGATGGTTTTGGTGTAGTGAAATTGTAAAAGGAATTATCTCATCATCAATAACAGAGACCGATTCGATCATGTAACGCCATATGCTTGAATTAAATGTACCTGCGTAAAGTGTGTGTGAACTTGCTTCTAAATATAAGCTTGAAATATTCGAACTTGACAAACCCTGATTCATTTCTTCCCAACTTTGTCCACCATTAACACTACTAAACACTCCCCCTCCATAAGTACCTGCATAAATAACATCAGGATTATCCGGATTTATCAATAATGCCCTTACACTCATATTTGTTAATCCTTCATTAGCTGCTTCCCAGTATAATCCAGCATTGACACTTTTATAGATTCCATGACCGATAGTGCCGCAATACATAATATCCGTATTGTCAGGATTAATAATTATATCTTTTACAAAATAGTTTATTGGAACTGGTAGCCCATCATTAGCTGGTGACCAAGTATGCCCACTATCTATGCTTTTTTGTATTCCTTGGAGGTGAGTACCAGCATATATGATTGATTGATTATCCGGTTCAAATACGATTGTCATGATAACAAATTCGTTGCTTAGTGTATCCCAACTTGCACCAGCGTCAGAACTTTTAAACAATCCCCCAATAAAAGGATCTTCAAGACCTCCGGCATAAATCTCTTCTGTGTTAATAAGACCAATTGTAACATCATTGATTGCTACTTCTTCTAGTACTTTTTCCCAATTAACACCCGCATCAACCGATTTATATACAGCTCCATAAGGAGAGTAGTTGCCAGCGAAAAGAATATTGTTATTGATTGGGTCCATAACGATACTTTTTCCGTAGTAAACTTGATTATTTATCAACTGCCATTGTTCTCCTCCATTTGAAGATTTAAATAAACCTCTACCTGCTGCATAAATATTCTGTGGATTACTCCAATCGACTATGACGGATTCAATATTAATGGGATATATACCAATAATTCTGAAATCTGACTCGTCCGTATTTCCTATAAATAATCCAAAGTTTGTACCAACAAAGAAATTCTCATCAATATTAGGAAAAAATGCTATTGAATAAATAAAAACATCTCTAAATATATTATTGGCAATTGACCAGCTGTTTCCTCCATCTATTGATACATAGAGTCCGGTATTAAGTCCAGCATATAATATGCTGGGATTATTATTATCTAAAATAAGCGCATTAATAGAAGACTGGTCTGGAAGACCGGTGTTCGATAAAAACCAAGTATTTCCTCCATCATTTGTTTTTATTAAGCCCTGTGCTGGAAGATCCCATGTCCCTTGAGTTCCAATATAAATAATTGAAGTATCTATAGGATTAATTAATATGGTATTTATTTTACTATTTAAGAAATCAGGAGAAATATCCCGCCAAGTTGCACATCCATCTGTAGATTGAAAGATACTATCGCTAATGATTGGATTATAAACCCATTTTGTTATGTAAATAATATTTGTATCAATTGGAGAAACAGCAATCGTGCCAACATTACTGGATGACCCTGTTGTAATTACTGTCCAATTATCACCGCCATCTGAGCTCTTATGTATAATTCCATTTTGGGCTCCCGAATACAGAATGTTTGGGTAACTTGTGACCATTGTTATAGAATTGGCCATCAGGTATGTTTTCTGAACCCAACTCTGCCCAAGATCAACTGATTTGAAAATACCATTCACTGTGGCAACTAAAATAATTTCGGGTTGATTTGGGTTTATTAGAATTTCACTTAAAATAGAGGACATACTTGTTATATCTGTCCAATTTTCACCACCATCAGTAGTTCTGAAAAATCTGTGCCCATCTTTGCTTTGTACATTAGTAAAAATTGTGTCTGTGTACGATGGGTGAAGGGATACTAAATGTCCTATTCCACCCATAGGACCAATAAAATCCCATTGATTGGTTTGCCCCATTACGTTAGAGGTATAAATTGTGAACAATATCAGGGAAATTATTTTTATTCCATTCATTAGCTAATCAGCCTATTTCAGTAAAACTAATTTCCGTACCGCAGTAAAATGGTCTGTCTTTAATAGATAAAAGTAGATACCGGGGCTCACCACTTCCCCATATCGGTTTTTGCTGTTCCAAATTATACTATGAAATCCGGCCGGTTGTTGTCTATTGACCAAATCAATGACCTCCTGACCAAGTATATTATAAATTACTAAATGTACTTGTGTCTCTTTCGGCAGGTCATACCGGATGGTTGTCACCGGGTTGAAGGGGTTAGGATAGGATTGGTAAAGTTGATATTCTTTAGGGATTGACTCTTGTTGATGGCCAATAGACAATTGTTCATATACGTGGAACGAAACCGTATCCCAGCCGAGGCTGTCATATATATACCAGGGTTTCATTAGACCATAATAGAGCCCAAGCGGGAAGTTTATAAACCACCAGTCATGCAAAACATAAGGAAATTCATCCGTTAAACTATCTCCAGGTGGAATTATATAGACAGTTGTGCAATCGAGATAAACCCAACCATCCCCAGTCGTTTGTGCCGAGTCAATCAACATCCAATTATAGAAATGTCCATCTGTATGGTCTTCAAATTCTATTATATCTTCACTTATGTTAACCATCTTTATCGACCAATGAATAGTATCCCCTAATGTATATTGTGATGTATTAACATTGATTGAATATGTTATATCATCGGTTACAATTTGCCCTGGAGTAATTGTCAGTGAAAAAAATATTGAAAGGGGTGGGAATGTTATCTGTCGTAGTGCAGACAGGAATGTCTGCACTATATTAGAATTTTTGCTAGCCATTATAAGGCAGGACAGAAGGGAACTTTGAAAATTCAGTTTCGTCCTTCTTTTGTACGTTTTCGACATGTGGGATTCTTTTTATAAACCACATTACAATTTCATGACCTTTCCAATAAACATGATTGTGCCTAAATGATTTTCCCGAATGGCAAGGATAAAGGGCCGGTCAGCAATAATGGCCGGAGGCATCGAAGTTAATCCAAGACCCACACTGGTTACGGCAGCAGCCACCGCACCTTCTTCATCCACAGTTAAGTATGTTTTATGTTTCACCTCGCTGATGAACAAATTGCCGTAATCCAGGGGCATAATCCTGGAGAAATCCGCAGCATACTCATCAAAAGCGATATCCATACCCAATATTTTAAGAATATCATTAAGAGATTTTTCCCAAGCTAGATCAAAGCGGGGTAAGCCGATATATACTTCTCCGGAATGGAGATTGTTGATATAATGGTTCCATTTGTCCAACGTAAGAGAATCAGCAAATGTTTTGACGTCTTCTGGAATAATAACGGTAAATGAAAAAAGGGAATCGCCAAAGGGGATGTCTGCTATATAAAGGTTTTCCTCCCAACTCGCATAATATGGTATGATAATTTCATGTCCCATCATGGGGACGGATGTTTCCGTTCCATCATAATTATAGAATGGCCTGTCTTGAGTATCCTCTTCATCAAAAGGAATCCGCCATCCGCCCTTGAAATATAAGGCATTGATCAGGTACATAATTATTTCATCTGGAATTTCCTGGAGTATCGTCTCAATGACTCCGTTGGTGGCTGTATCTACCCAATTGTTTATCACATCCACAGAATTCGGGTCCGTAAAATCCAGTTCAGCCACTTCTGCGTTGAAGTAAGTCTGGTTTGTTTCAATGAATTCATCATAAACGGGCAACCCATCCCGATACCAGATAGAATTGGCAATGGATATAATGACTTCCGGGTCCATGGAGGTGAGGAGTTCAATGGCTGTCTGGTAAGATGAATTAATATCTTCTTCCTCCAATCCGGTTAACGCCAATGTTTGACGCATGGCATCGTACGTTTCATTTGCCGCCCCATTCAGGGTCATCCCCAGGGCCATGGAAATAGACAAAGGGGAAATCAGCATATTACTGGCCGGGTCTGCTTCATGGAGGGCGTTAAACACGTTCATACCAAATACATTCCCGGCATGGACAATTGCCCTTTCGTTTGGGGTGGGTTCTCTTGGGGGTTGGCGCTCGGTGGCGCCATCTTCTTCAAATAATGAACAAGATAAAAAGAATACAGTCAAGAATGTAAGAAATGTTAACCGCTTCATAATAACCTCCTATGATTGGCGATTGACCAAAAGTTACAGAGAAAAATTAACGAATCAAAATAATTGACTACGCCGAGCCGCCCACACCGGAAAAGTGTGAAATGTCGATGCCGAATGACTTGGCGGCTATATCCCACATGAACTTTTCTTCCGTGTTGAACACAAAATCCAGGTTCGTGTGCTGTAAAAGCCAGTCTCCATTTGCAATTTCTGATTCCAGCTGGTGCTGTGTCCAGCCGGCGTGCCCTAACATCAACTTATAATGCTTGGGTCCTTTGTCATCGGCAACGTCATGAATAACAGCTTTATTGCTGGTGAGTGAAAAATCATCACCGATTTTCATCGTTCCTTCCGTTTCATAATCGGAAGAATGGAGAACGATGCCTCGCTCCACCAAAACAGGCCCGCCAAAATAAACGGTGGGCACCAGTTTAATGATGTCTTCTTCTTCAGGAAAAATACCCGCAAATAACTCCTTAAGTTCAGGCGTTTCAAACAGTTTGTTAATCACAAACCCCAAGGCGCCATCTTTATTGTGTTCACAGATAAAAACGACCGAACGGCCGAAATAAAGATCATCCAAGTGGGGCATAGAAATAATGATCTGGTTTTTTAGAGATGGCATGGATTAAATGTACCCTATTTGAAATACTGAAACAAGTTGATTGGTGGTGATTAGTAGAACGGGATTTCGCTACGCTCAATTGGTGAATGCCTGCCCGCCGTGGCGGGGTAACGGGTGATTGGTGGAATAATAGTAGGTTAATTGTCCTGCAAGATCCGAAGCGTTACCTATTATTTACTCTAAACAGTTCCTTTCTTAATTGCATATTAGATGTAAAAAATTGTCTATATACCATTGCTTGGGTTAATACGTTCGCTAGAGTGGCTGTCGTAAGCCACATATACATAATCATGATTTGATACCGTATGGCTATCAACGGATCAATGCCTGCGATAATCTGACCGGTCATCACCCCGGGGATTTGCACCAACCCCACCAGCATCAACCCATTTATATTGGGAATCAGCGCTGCTCTAATGGCCTCCCGTATAGATGTATCGACAGCGGCTCGCGGGGACGCCCCCAAGGCAAGCAACGTCTCAATTTCATCCTCGCGATGTTTAAGTTCCCCTATAAATCGGTTTGTGGTCAGCGTCGCCGAATTTAATCCGTTTCCAATAATCATGCCGGCAATTGGAATCATAGCGTAGGGATAAAACCACGGTTCCACATCTAAAATAAACTGTAGAGTCGTACCCAATACGATGAAAACAGTGATACTCATGCTGTAAACGTTCATCATAAAATAGCCTTTAATCGGAATATCAAGGCGCCGATTGGCTTCAAAACTGGCGATGAGTATCATGAGCATGATCAGGCAAACCATATAAATCCAATGTTCAAGACCAAAGAAAAATGTGAGTACATACCCCATGACGGACAATTGAATAAATGAGCGGATTGTGCCGATTATTATTATTTTTTCCAGTCCGATGCGCCACCATCTAATCAGGAACAGGCACAATGCAACTAACGCCAGCGAAACGAATACATCTGTCCAGGAAATAATATAAAAGGAATGTTCCATTAATCTTCTTCTTTTAAAAACAATTGCGCTGCTTTCGTAGCCGGGCGTGTTAAAATACTAATGAGTCCCGTTTCAGCAATTGTTCCTTCAATTAAGAATGCAGCTTTTGTCGCATGTTTAACAGCTTGATGTATATGATGACTCACCATAATAATGGTTACATTCATTTGATGGCGCAGTTGATTCATCGTATTCAATATCTGCTCACCCAATCTTGGATCCAGGTTGGCTGTGGGTTCATCCAATAATAGCACGCTTGGCTTATTCAACAATGTGCGCGCTAAAGAAAGGCGCTGCTTTTCTCCCCCAGATAAGGAACGAGCATCCAACGTTAACAGGTTTTGGGGTAATTCAACCATTTCAAGTATTTCCAATAAATCATTTTCGCTCACAGAAAACGACTTATCCCATTGTTTTCTTATAAGGAGATTCTCTTTGACTGTTTCTGCAAAGACAACCGGATTTTGAAACACCATTCCCACTTCTTCCCGCAATTTTTGAAAATCACCATTTTGTATAGATTGCCCTTTATAATAAATCTCCCCAATATCAAATGGCTCCAGCCCATTCAATAACCGCAGCAAGGATGTTTTTCCGCTGCCGGATGGACCGACTATGCAGAAAAACTCCCCCGGAAAAATTTCAAGGTCTATATCATGAAGTATTGATTTTCCGCCAAGGGACTTGGCGACATGATTGATTTGATATGTTGGATGATTTGTCAAGTTGGTTTTATCAATTGTCTGCAGCCAGTTTTTTTAAAAGATCATGGGTATAAATCCCCGTTGAGTGTCCATCTGCCCAAAAAGGTCGTAATCCATAATATCCCACAGGTTGCACCCCTCGCAGCTGGTAGCGTTGTTGCGTCATTTGTTGTGGCGGGCCTACATGAATATTCCCCAGGGCATCTTTTTCACCGGCACAGGAAGCACAGGGGCAATTATCTCGAAGCAATGTTAATGGAATAGCTGAATCCGTTTTATCCGACCATTGAATTAACAATAGATCATTTACAATTTCCGTATCATTAATTTGAATTTGTTTATCACTCATGTTTCTTTGAATGCTTTTTTTAGACAGGTAAATTTGCCCCCCATTGTTAATTCAATAAAAGAATTTTCGGGCGATTAGCTTCCCGACTCTGACACTGCGCATCAGGGGTGCGGGACAGGCAACTTCGCCAATCGTATTGTCATTTTAAAAATTAAGCAGATAATTTGGGGCGATTAGCTCAGTTGGTTAGAGTGCTATCTTCACATGGTAGAAGTCGGGGGTTCAAATCCCTCATCGCCCACTAATAAAAGGCGAGAGGTTCCCTGCCCACCGAAGTGTAACGTAGGAGGGCCTGTCCGCCGTATCCGCCAACCGGCGGAGTAGGCGGGAAGTTCAGTATCACCCACATAATAAAAAACTTCCCGGAAGTTGAAATCTAATTTAAAAGTTATACTAATATTCCTTGCCTTAATATCTTTTTTTCTCGGAAATTTCACCACTCTAATTGATGACGGTATTTGATGATTGTACTACACGGAGAAACGCTTCACACTGCTGGCAAGACCGTCCTTACAAATATAATTGAAAACCTCACAATCAACCAAGGAGAACAACATGAAAAGATCGTTTTCATTCATCATAATAATCTTACTCCCAATCGCCATATTTGGACAAGTGCTAACAACAGCATCCATCAGCGGAAAAGTTACAAGTACTGCTAATGAGCCATTAGCCGGTGCCAACATTATCGCCAAACATGTATCATCGGGTATTATGGCAGGTACCGTATCACGTAATGATGGTCGTTTTGATTTACCGAATTTACGAGTTGGTGGACCCTATACGATAACTGCTACCTATATTGGTTATCGCGCAGAATCATCTTCGGATGTCTTTTTGAGCCTGGGTGAAAACCTGAACCTTGGCTTTAGACTTGCTGAAGAAGCTATCGAAATGTCAGCCTTGGAAGTTGTGGCTGATCGGTATGCTGGTAAAACAGGTGCCGAGACACAATTTAGCGAGGAAGACATCAATAAAATACCCACTGTACAACGGGGTCTATATGATATTGCTAAACTCAATCCATATGTTGTGGAAGGATTGGGCGGTGAAATTAACATCGCCGGCCGACATCCCAATTACAATACAGTTAAAATAGATGGAGCAGTATTAAATGATGTGTTCGGGTTGGCCGACAACGGCATGCCCGGTGATCAGGCTGGGACGCAGCCAATCAGTCTGGACGCTATCGAGGAGTTGCAGGTTTCAGTTGCTCCGTTTGATGTACGTCAGAGCGGGTTTACCGGCGGTGCCTTAAATGCCGTTACCCGCAGCGGTAACAACCAGTTGGAAGCTTCGGCTTATATGTATACTCGTAATGAAGCCTATATTGGTGACTTTATTGAAGATGATGGCACCAAAAATGTCTATCCGGAATTTTCAGAAAATATTTATGGCGTCCGGGTGGGTGGAGCGATCATCAAGGATAAACTTCATTTCTTTATCAGCGCGGAAGCCAGTAAAAAAACTTCCCCCAATACCGTCACTCTTGAACCTGGTAAGGCTCAAAGCTATACAGGATCCGTTAATATAGCCCGGGTTGATAGTATTCTTACCAATAAATATGGTATCAATACCGGCGGTACGGAACCATTTGATTATGAAACACCTAACTTCAAGTTGCTGGCCAAATTAGACTTTAATTTAAGTGATAAACATCGTTTATCCTTCCGACACAATTTTGTCGATGCAACCGATGACATTAATGTCCGATCGACAAATAATTTTTATTTCGGTAATAGCGGTTATGTCATGAACCACAAACAGAACTCCACCATGCTCCACTTGTACAGTAGTTTGAGCAATAAAATGTCTAACGCCTTCACTTTTGGGTATACCACAATTCGGGACTTCCGCGATGAGCAGAACCCAAATGTACCATCCTTTAATTTTGGATACTGGTCTGCTGCCGCTGGTGCCGAACAATATTCAATCGGGAACGTATTAGATCAGGATATTCTGCAGATATCTGACGATTTCAGTTATTATGCCGACCAGCATACCTTGTCAGCAGGATTTAATCTGGAGCGCTATAGTTTTGTGAATGGTTTCTTCAGAAATTTCAACGGCGCCTATTATTTCTCTGACGACAGCCTGTTAGATAAAAGTGAGGTCTGGCAGTACGAGTTGACCTACTCAGCGGTTGAAGGTGAATCACAGCCTTTTGCTGAATGGAGTTCCACCCTATTAGGTTTTTATGGTCAAGATATCTGGAAAGTCAGTGACCAGCTTAAGCTAACGGCCGGTTTACGGTTTGACATTCCGCTCTTCCCTGAAAACCCGGCAGCGAATGATACGGTTGCCAAATATTTCGGTGACCAGGGTATCAAAACCGATCAGATGCCCAGCGGAAATCTCCACCTTTCACCACGCCTTGGCATTAACTATAATATGCAGGATGAAAATAATACTATCCTGCGTGGTGGAATCGGTGTCTTTTCCGGCTCACCTAAATTCGTCTGGATGTCCAACAACTACAGTAACAGCGGTAAATTGCTGAAAACGGTCTACACCAGCGCACAAGTCCCCGTTGTAATGGATCGGGATGAACAGATCGACAGCCTGATGGCCATGGGAATCATTACCGATTCCTATCAGAAATCTGAAATTAATGTGGTGGACAAGGACCTCAAATTTCCACAGGTCCTGAGAACCAACCTGGCAATTGACCGTAAACTGCCCTTTGGCCTGAACGGCACCGTTGAATTCCTGTACACCAAGACCCTTAATGATTATAAATATGAGCAGGTGAACGCTGTTAAGGATGGTGAACTAATGGATGGTCGCGACCATTATAAGAGATATGGTGTCACCAGCCAGGTCTACCATGTTATGCAGGTTACCAATACGGACAAGGGTTATCAATACAATCTCACCGGTATGGTCGATGGCGCCTGGGATCTTGGACTGGGCATCTTAACTGCTGGTCTATCGTACACCTATTCACAGTCCAAGGATATCAACAGTCTGACTTCCTCACAGGCGAAATCCAATTGGAAATACAATCCGGTAGGGATGGCAACCAACGATCCCAACCTGACTTCTTCCCTGTACGAAATACCTCATCGGTTTGTAGGTACATTGGGCGCAACGGTTGAGTTAATGAAGCACTTCCCAACCACATTTTTTCTTTATTATGAAGGGAAATCCGGAAATCCATTCAGTTACAAAGGTAAATCAGGCAGCATAGATTATAACGGCGACGGCGATGCCAGGAATGATCTGGTCTTTGTCTTCGATAACAAAACCCAGGTCAACATGATCGATTCTGAAGGTAATGATGCCTGGGCAGATTGGACTGCCTTTGTTGATCAGGATGATGCTCTTAAAGAATTCAAGGGCAAAATCATTGATCGTAATGCCGCCAGGGCACCCTGGTTAAACCGACTGGACTTGCGCATAACCCAGAATGTTACCCGCCGGTTTGAGCTGACGATAGACATTCTCAATTTCGCCAATTTCCTGAATAGCGATTGGGGTCAATTTGAGCATGTACCCTTTGGCACTGTTGACTTAATCGAATTTACAGCGTTTGAAGATGACAATTTTACCAAGAAACCAACCTTCACTTTCGATGCTGACCGCTACCAGAAAACAGAGGATGTCTATGCCATCAACGACTTCCTCTCCCGTTGGCAGGTTCTGGTTGGATTAAGAGTCAATTTCTAGTAGTAAGTCCTTTGATAATATGTGGAACTTCAACGCTGGTATTCTAGTTTATTTATAAACTTGTTGTTTAGTTAAATAAAACCCCTGACAGTTTCCTGTCGGGGTTTTTTTTATATTCAAAATTATTCGTTTTAAAATGGTAGTGTGTAATTCACACCTAAGTCCGCTGAAATATAACCGGTCGTTTGCCTTTTTCCATCTATATCATTGGCAATGACAACGTTGGTTCCCAACGTAATATCTATACCCATATGAAATTTAGTTTTAATTCCCCCCTTGATTCCAAAACCCGGACCAATTGTTCCTA
>JADFRD010000075.1 GCA_022561485.1 Fidelibacterota bacterium
TTCTCATCAATCTCCGGATATTTCCATTAAATTAGTTGGACTACATCAAGTTATTATTCCGATTCTCTCGAGAGGGTTGATATCAAAACATTAAGGTCATTTGGTTTTTTGGACTCCGTTAGGAGTCGCATATTTATAACACATGAATAACAACAAGCCTACAACGCCGTAGGTGTTGAATATTGATTGACATTCAATCAAAAACGTATCGCTCATCGTATTCTATACCAAATACATTCAAAAAACTTAAATACTCCTGTTTAAACGTCTGTTTTTCATGATGCTTCTCCTGATTTTGAATATATTGAAAAACATCATCTATTTGAGAATGTCCGTATGAAAAGGCTCCATATCCCTCCTGCCAGGTAAATTTCCCACGAATCCAGTTTTTTGAATTGATAAAATTTGAAGAGTCTTTTTTTATATCGCGAACCAAATCAGAAATGGACTCCTTTGGCTTCATTCCAGTAAATATATGAACGTGGTCAGGCATACCATTAATAGTGATGAGTTTGTGAGTCTTGTTTTGAACAATTCCCGTAATATATTTATAAATCTCGTCTTTTATATCTTTATGGATCAGGTTTTGTCTGGATTGAGTTGAAAAAATAATTTGAACGTAGATTTGTGTGAATGTGTTTGCCATTAGTTCGCTCCTTTTGTTTAACTCCTACGGAGTTCGGTTATTGTTCGTTTTTTGTGCTATAAACATTAAATCCCTACGGGATTAATAAATAACCCCTTTGTTTTGACTTCGGTAGGTGTACAAAATACCAATTTATCATTTGTACAATAATTACGCTTATTCCTATATACATGCAATCCAAACCGAGTTTCTCCTTTTTTTTAATTGGACTCCGTCAGGAGTCACATATTTATAACACATGAATGATAAAAAGCATAGAACGCCGTAGGTATTGAAAATGACCCTGGCATCATTTGGGCTGTAATTATGCTTATTCCTGTTGAACTCGGTCATTGTTCGTTTTTTGTGCTATAAATATTTAACCCCTCTGGGGTTTCTCATCAATCTCCGGATATTTCCATTAAATTAGTTGGACTACATCAAGTTATTATTCCGATTCTCTCGAGAGGGTTGATATCAAAACATTAAGGTCATTTGGTTTTTTGGACTCCGTTAGGAGTCACATATTTATAACACATGAATGACAACAAGCCTACAACGCCGTAAGGTGTTGAATATTTCGTAGTCAACATTTGTGCCGTGTTTATAATACCAATCTATATTCCAAATCTCAATCCAAATCCTCAAACACCGTTTCTAATAAATGGATTTGTTCCTTGTTTCGCCGGGCACTCCTCCCAATAATAACACCAGTTGCAAAGAATCATGGGTTTTGCCGGAAATTCTCCACCCTGCTGCTCTTTTAATCGAATTTCATCAATTCGCTTTTTTAATTTTTGTGTCAATAAATCCAGTTGTTCTTTTGTTCTTTTTGATCGAACTTCAATTCCATATCGGATAAAATGCCAAACCAATTCGACATGATTCACATTTTCGTTTTGCTGCTGCAATGCAATCTGGTATAGTGCTAATTGACCATCCAAATCCGCCGTTCTTTGGTCCATGGTCCGTTTGCCTGTCTTATAATCGTGAATCTGAAATTGCCCGTTTCCATCGTGATCAAGTCGATCTATAATCCCTTTCATTCTATATTCAGGATCATTATCTAACATGAAGTCCAATTCCAATTCAATTCCCTCTACATTTTCTGAAAAAGGTTGATTTATGCGATAAAACCGCGCAACACAATCTTCGCCTAATCGAATATAATCTTCTTTTCGTTCGCCGCGTTTTGCAATAGCAATTCTTCCGTGCCAATGTTCATTCCAGGTGCTCTTGAAAAAATCTAAAATATAATCTATAAATGGCAGTTTACTTGAATTGACTTCCTTATATAAATGCTCTAGAGTTTCATGGACTCGTTTACCCATAAAGGCTTCAATACCTTCATCCGGTTTACGGACATTATCTATATAACGTATTTTAAATTGAGCCGGACATTTTTTATATGATTCAAGTCCACTGTAGGAAAAGCGTTCTAATTTACTCACCAAGCTCTACCGGAAAAATAAGGTGTGGTTAAACGATAATCTCCAAAGCCATTTTCATCATAAAACGTAAAACTACGATTGACTCTGTAATAGTGCCAGGTTTGCCGGGCGTTTCGATTGCTGCTCATGAACGTTCTGTCAATATCATCCGGCGGACCGAATAAAATATAAATCATTCCCATATCATTTTTCCAACCGGGTGCAAATGATGTAAAATGTTCATTCGCATATGCCACTCGAATATAGTACTGATCCATGAGTTCATTTCCATTCGTATTCGGGCTTGGATTCCGTTTCTTCCAAAACTCATAAAATAACGCTTCTTTGTCATTTTTACGTGCTTTCGACAATTGCTTCCGCTCATCAGAGGTTAATATATATTTCATTTGATCAATTGCCTCATGAATGTCACGAATCAATGAAGACACCCCTGGACGTTTGATTTTTAACTCAATATGTTGTTTTTGTGTTTTCCCATTTTGTTCCAACGTCACATCTAATTTAACGCGTAATCCATGAACCTCTTCAATCGGCAGCCGTAGTTTTTGAGTAAAAAATGAAACAGAATTATTAAACGTTGAATCTAATTGTGCAATTAGCTCGTCTTTCATATCGCTCAATATCAACTTGACGGAATAATCTTCTGCAGCTACTTTTCCGGAGATATGAACCGATATAAATGACTGCTGGGGATTGATTTCATTATTAAAACTGGGTAGTAACTTTTTTCCACCTTGCCATGTCCCTTTATACTGAGTCATAATCAGTGGCGGATACAAAGTAAAATCTGAATTATATTGAGTTAAATCAATACTTTTTTCTTTTACCCCACTGTTCCGTGTATCGAGATCAAAAAGCTCGCATACCACTTTATATTTTTTTGTTTCTACAGAAAAGGTATGATCGACATAATACCAATTCGTCCGACTAACTGTTTCCAAGTAATCAGCAGCAGTTAATGTTTGAGATATTGATTTAGAATATAACTGATGGCCGTCTTCATCCAGCAATATGATCCGAGTTTCAAATCTGGACTGAAACCCTCCCTTAACTTTTACAAACTGAAGAGCATAACTTGGAATCATAATGTATGTATTCAGAAGAATTCTATCTATTTCTTCACCTGCCATTGGAGCAATAGTGATATGAAATTGTTCTACATTGCTTGTTTTTAAATCGCGATGTTGACTACGCATTTTTTGAGCGTAACCAATCTGTATCACAAATAAAAAGATTAAGAATGTTTTTAATATTTTCAATCTTTTGTCCATTTAAATTTGATTAATCCGTTCGAGGTACCGAGCCATAAATTATTTTTATCTATTTTTAGATCATGAATCATGCCGAGGAAATTATAATGATAATCCCGGATGAATCTATCGTTTATATCATAACGGATGAAACCATCATTAGTTGCCAGAAATATATATTTTTCAAATCGGGTCATCGCCTTGATCTCCCTACCCGCAAATACAGATGGATTAACCAATTCTAACCATTTTTTTGAAGATAAATTAAAGACCCATATACCTTGTTTTGTACTGACCATAATTTCATTATTATAAATTTCTATTACCTTGAACCCTGACAAAACATCCTCAATTCCATCCATTTCACCTAATATGCCTATGTTTTTATGACTAAATACCTTTTCACTGGATAAATCCACAATGGTTAAATAATAGTCTGAAGCAACCCAAAGTAAATCATCTTTCAATTCAATATCGTAAATATATCGATGGTCGAACATTTTTTCAAAACCGATTCGATGAACTCGTTTATCATTCTGATTCATTTGAAACAACCCGGATGATGATGCCACCCACACATATTCGCTGTCTGCAACCATATCTGTTATCACCTGTCCATAAAATCCTCTTGTTTCATCTAACATACGCCAAAAATCTTCTTTTTCATTATAGACAGCAATCATGTTATTGCCTCCATACCAAATTTCATCTTTTAGTTGTAGTGAACAATAATATGAACCGGATGTTAAATTTATTCTGTTTGCAAATTCGTCTATTTCAATCAGCTTCCGGCGAGAATTAAAATAGGTTAACCCCTGTGTCAAATTCGATAATCGACCCCCTAAATAAAAACCATTATCCCCAACAATGAATTGGATATCACGATTTCCAAGTCCGGCATAAATAGGTTCTAATAGTTTCATTTGATTATCACCAACGAATATTGTTCCATCCTCCGTTCCAAGAATAACATCCCCCTCAGGTCCCACATAAAAAACAGTTGTCCTTCCATAATTGCCCCAAGGATTTACATTGCCGTCACCGACCATCATCCAGCCGTCAGTGAGAGAATATTCATTCATAGCGTTAACAGAATAATCCGGATAATTTATACTTTCACTCCATTCAATGATATTGTCATCCGGGGACGGAAATGAGCCCAGAAATATTCCTGAAATGTGATCCAGCTTTACAAATGCACTCCCCATTTGAATCCAAATGTAATTTTTCGAAGAACCCATTCGTACAATCTGACTTTTTGATGGTAAACCCCATTCATAAATCCGATTTATATACCAATTTCCTTCACGAGTATGACTTGAATGAATAAAATTCGGTGTTGCAATCCATAAGTTTCCAGTTTGCCGATCAAAATGAATTGCGGAAATATCATTTTCTTTTAAGCCTTGAGCAGTGGTTATTGTTTCGTCTAAATAATGACCATAGCGGTGAATTCGAACCACACCACCAAACCTTGTTCCGACGTATAAATAAGAAAATCCTTCTGTGACAGACGTAATTGCACCCAATTGTGTATACAGGACCCAATCAAAAGGATTATAGCGATTGTCATGTTGAGCATTGATTTGATTTAACAGAATCGAAATCAATAGATACGATAGTATTTTATGAATCATAATGCCCTGAAATTTAGGCAGTAACAAAGAATAGATTGGATAGATAACTGATTGCCGTGCCTGCCGGCAGGCATCAAGAATGATGGTGGTCGAAAATTTCCTTTAACATTTCCATATTGATTGGAACGACACCCACTTCTTCGCATACTCTGCCTGCAGCCAAGTTTGCGATTGTGGCTGCTTCTTCAGGATTAGCGCCAGCTAAATCAGCCAGGGTATAGACAGCTATGACCGTGTCTCCTGCACCGGAAACATCATGAACAGCTCTCGCTCTGGTGGGAATTTTAAAATCACCCTCATCAGTCATTAGAAGCATCCCTTCTGCTCCTTCCGTAATTAACACATGGTCAGAGTTTAATTTTTTACGTAAATCCTCGGCTGTTTTAGGACAAATGTCTTGAACCATTGATTTTTTAAACTCTACTGCATTGGGCTTGAATAATCTTATGTTTTTGTATTCAAAAAAATGATCCATTTTCGGATCAACATACACAGGAATATTTTGATTAGAGGCTAAAGACAATATGCTTTGAATCAAGTCTTTAGATAACAATCCTTTGTTATAATCGGCTAAAATAACACCATCTACTTTAGAAATAATGGATAAAATATACTTTTGTATAATTTGATTAGAATCTTCTGATATATTTTCCAGAGATTCCATATCTGTTCGAACCACTTGTTGACCTTGAGCGATCACCCGTGTTTTTACAGTGGTATCTCGATTTTCATCCTTAACAATTCCGTCTACATTTATACCTTTTTCAGATATAATATTCAATAATTGTTTGCCGTGAATATCCTCGCCAACCACTCCGGCCAGTGATACTTTCGCAGAGAGTGATGAAAGATTCCATGCAACGTTGGCAGCTCCTCCAGGATTGTGAGTTATGTATTCAACGGATACAATTGGAACAGGAGCCTCTTGCGAAATCCGATTTGCTTTTCCCCACATGTAAGAATCCAGCATCAGATCGCCAACAACCAAAACATGTTTTTGACTGAATTTGTCAGCCAATTCTTGAAATTTTTCTATTTTCATAAATTTAATCTGTTTGCTTCAGAGATTCTGATGGTAGAATCAATGCAAGTACGAGATACAATATAATTCCAATTCCGGCGCTTATAAATGTGGCAAATATCCAAATAAATCTTATGAAAACGCTATCCACGTTAAGCGATTCAGCAATTCCACCACATACTCCGGCAATTTTTCGATCTTTTTCAGATAGATGAAACGGCAAACCGGTACCGTCGTTAATCATCGCCGATATATCATTTCGTTTTGAATACAACAAATAAACACCAAAGCCAAGGATGGCGATTGCGAGAATAAGGTTAATTCCGCTGTCCCAATATTGTGACCATGCAATTCTTAAGAGTTCATTATGTTGAAAGAAAAGAATTAATCCTACAAATACCAGCAATGCTCCCCATAAAATTGTTTTATCATTCTTCAGTATGGACATTTGATTTCGATTTACCCTGATCTTTTCAACCTCATCCGGAATAATGATCATTGCGAAGATGTAAGCCAAAAGTCCAGAACCGCCAAAGAGGGTAAAAAATATCCAAACTAATCGAACCAATGACGGATCGACGCTAAAATAGTCGGCAAATCCACCGCATACCCCGGAAAGGATTCGATCATTTTGTGAGCGATATATACGTTTCATAAGCGACAGAATTTAATATGAATTGTAAAATGTCAACCAGTTTCATATCATTTTATCCGTGCGGGTGATTTATCGATTTGATTTTTTATAATAGGAGCGATTATCTCTTCTTTGATTCCCGGAGCGAACTTTTGCAATATGTCCATTATCAAGAAACACCATTACGGATGCCAGTCGTTGAATTCGTGTATTATCCGTGCCAGACAAAATAATGGTCGTACCGAGATTACGATTCATATTTTTCAAACGACGATTCACATCACGTTCCAAATCATTGTCCAGAAATACAGCATAATTATCTATAATTAATACTCTAGGATCACTTTCAATTGCATCAATCATTTTGACCCACGAAATTTCTCCAATGGATAAAGTAGACATAGGTTGATTCCACATAAATCGTCGATAACCGGCGTTGAAATATTTTTTTTGTATTATTTCAGTACGTTTACCGTGCTTCGCGGAGAAATACTTTGAAACAGGTTCATTTCTCTTTTCGCCATTTACGCTGATATATTTTATTTCCTTGGGAGAAATGATTTTACCAAACCAGTTTGTTTTAAACTCTTGGTTATCATAAATGATGGCACCTTCAGTTGGTTTTTCTAATCCGGCCAAGTGTCGCAATAAAGATGATTTTCCGGAACCAACAGTACCAATTATTCCATAAATAGTTCCCTTATGGATTTGTAATTTCCCAACTTGGAGAGTATGGCGATTGTTAACAACCTGTTTTAGGTTATTGATTTCGTAAATAAGCGTTTTATTTTTCATCACTTTTTCCTTTTTTTAAGCGATGAATCGTAGGTCTTATTAAGAGTGGCTTTCTTCTTCTAAAAAACGTTCAGCATCGATGGCAGCCATACATCCGCTGCCGGCAGCAGTTATTGCCTGGCGATAATAAGAATCTTGAACATCACCACAGGCAAAGACACCTTCTATATTTGTCGCCGAACTTCCATTATTTGTAACAATATATTTTTTCCGATCTAAGTCTAATAGATCCTCAAACAAGCTTGTATTGGGAAAATGACCAATAGCCATGAAAATACCATCACACGTTTCTTCCCTTGTTTCATTTGTGACAGTATCTTTTAATGTTACACTGGTAACTCCGGTTTCAACAGAACCATTTATTTCTTCTATAACGGAGTTCCAGATTATATTGATTTTTGGATTATCGAATGCGCGCTGCTGCAAAATTTTGGAAGCTCGCAGTTCATCCCTTCGATGAACGATATTCACTTCGGAGGCAAATTTGGTTAAGAAAGTTGCTTCCTCTACTGCGGAATCACCTCCGCCGACAACGAGCACTTTTTTATTTTTAAAGAAAAAACCGTCGCAAGTAGCACACGCTGAAACACCATGTCCCATCAGTTTAGATTCTGATTCAAGACCTAATAAACGTGCTGTCGCACCTGTCGCTATAATAATGGTCTCTGTGGTGTATTCTTCATCGCCTACCCATATTTTAAAGGGACGTTTACCGAAATCCACCTTCGATACATGTTTAAAGTAACATTCTGCGCCGAAACGTTGTGCCTGTTTGCGAAATAGATCCATTAATTCAGGACCCATAATACCATCAGGAAATCCGGGGTAATTTTCAACATCTGTTGTGATTGTCAGTTGACCGCCAGGTTGACTTCCCTCCAATACGAGGGGTTGCAAATTTGCTCTTGCAGCATAAATGGCTGCAGTCAAACCGGCCGGCCCGGATCCGATAATAATGACCTTACGATTCATGATTAATACTATTTAATTTGTTAAAGAATTGCGTCTAATCGTTTTGTTATTTCCTGCTTGGGGACGGAACCGAGAATTGAGTCAACGACGCCTCCATCCTTAAAAATAAGCAGGTTTGGTATACTGGTGATACGGTATTGCATGGAAATTTGATTATTTTTATCCACATCCACTTTACCCACTTTCACTTTACCATCATAATCACCGGCGATTTCTTCAACCACCGGGCCTATGATCTTGCAGGGGCCGCACCATTCAGCCCAAAAATCCACCAAAACGGGTTTGTCGGATTTCACGACCTCTGCGTCAAAATTTGAATCTGTAAATTCGTGTACATTTTCTGCCATATTTACTCCAAATGAATCAAAATTATTTAAAATTAGTCCTTCAATTTAGAGTAAATACAAAATGCTGCTAAATAAAATTTTACTATTTATCTCATTTATGTTATCGAATCCCAAGATCACGAAGAACCACAAATGTTATTAATGAATATTAGAGAGCTTTGCAAAACCTATTGCGCAAATTTAAAAGTCTAAAATTCGCCTGCTTTTCGTTAGAGAACTTGTCCATAGCCCCGCTATTGACTACGTTTCCCGCCTAAATCAGACCTGTCTGCGTTCCACTCCGAACAGGCAGGCAAATTTTACTTCTTTTTTCTTCACACATCAGGTTTTGCAAAGCCCTCATTTACTCTATCATATCTGCAGGACTCACCACTTCTATTTTATCTTTTTCCATTACATGAAGATAAACCATTGTCGTCCGTACATCGGTATGTCCCAATAACTTTTGCACGGTTGGTATATCATATCCACTTTGCAACAGATGAGTGGCGAAACTGTGTCTGAAAGTATGGGGACTACCCATTTTATTTATTCCAGATTGTTTAATAGTTTTTTTTACGGCTTTTTGCAGCATTGATTCGGAGATATGATGTCTTCTCTTCAACCCGGAGCGTGGATCAACGGATAATTTGCTTGAGGGAAATACATACTGCCAGCCCAATTCTTTTCCGGCACTTGGGTATTTTTTATCAAGGGCAAATGGCAAGTATGTTCTACCATATCCCTGTTCCAAATCCTGTTCATGAATTATTTTTACTTTTTTCAATTGTTTGTGTAAATCCGATACAACTGATTGAGGAAGTATTGTAACCCTGTCCTTATTTCCTTTGCCACTTCTGACAAATATCTTTTTCGATTCGAAATCAATATCTTTTACTCTCAATCGAACACATTCCATTAACCGTAAACCGGAGCCATACATAAGGAGTATCATTAAGCGATGAATACCATCCAACAGATTAATAACTCTTGCAGCTTCATTTTTCGTGAAAACGACGGGAACCGTTATTGTTTTTTTTGCTATTTGATAATTTTCGAGAAATATTAATGGTTTTTTCAATATTTCTTTATAAAACAGTTTTAGGGCGGACAGGGCTTGATTTTGGGTTGATCCGGACACGTTTTCAACAACAGCAAGATGAGTCAGAAATTTATTCACTGCGTTATCATTTAGGGTAGCCGGATGTTGTTTGTCATGGAAAAAAATAAATCTCTTTACCCAATTGAAATAAGTGTTTTCAGTTCTAATGCTGTAGTGTTTAGTCCTGATAAGGTATCTGAATTGGTCGAGCAGTTTTGGTTTGTGTATTATTTGCAATTCAATTAAATTTATTGATATTGATTATGAGCTAATTAACCAATTACATCAGGGATAAAATAATATGTATCCAAGCTCAAGGAAAGAAAATAAAGAATCCGCATTACCCCAGTAAATACAGGTGTTAAATGTATTTATACGGACAATTGGCGGGTTAAAAACAAGTTAGGCGACATAATTAAAAATAAAAGGAAAGATCAAATGAAAGTCAAAGTTGTTATAAGTAACATCTTTTCCATTATGATGTTGGTCTTGATCAGTTGTGATGACAATTCAGTTGAATCAAAGAATCACGCACCAGAGATTTCAATTCTAGTAGCCAATCCGGATACAGTCATAATTGGCCAAACTTCCGTCATTACTTGCACGGCGAGTGATAATGATAATGACAGTCTGACTTATTCCTGGCAATCAACATCTGGTAATATTAATGGAAGTGGTTTTAGTATAAATTGGACAGCACCAAGCTCAGAAGGAATATATTCTATATCTTGTACTGTTGAAGATGGAAATGGTGGAGATGAATTTAAGAGTATCACAGTACCAGTATTACCATTGATACCAGGACCAAGTAATGAACCCAATTGGAATGGTGGTTGGAGGAATATGGCTCCTTATAATAATACGGGTCAGAGTTTTATTGTGGAAAGCCCGTTTCTCGTCAGATTTGAAGTTAATATTGTTACCGGAAATACTGGAAACGGAGGGGAGACTCTTACAGCCAGATTACGAACAGAAGATCAAATAATACTGACGACTATTTCGCAATTTGTTCAAGAAGGATTTGAAGGTTGGTTAAGCTTTGAAATTCCCGGCGGTGGAATAAATGTTGTACTGGGTCAGACATTAATTTTGGAACTTGCGGATACTGGGAAAATCGTGTTTGGGTGGAAATATTCTTGGGATACATATGAGGGAGGATCGGCATTCTTTTTTGATGGGTATGACATTGAATACGACCAGTTCTTTAGGATTAATTATTAAATCGCCTAACACACGCTGCTACGGACGTGAAATATTCGTAGCGTAAAATCGATGTTTGAAGTTTTTACTTACCTAAAATTGGATAAAGAAAGTCCTGTGGTGAAAAGTTTCACGCCGGTTACTTTTTCCGTTAGATGATTATGGATGAAAATATTACTCTGAAAGAAATATCAATCCTTGTACTTGGATTCGACACTGCACTTCCAAGAGCAGTGCCTATAACTTCGAAAGCGAAGATTCCTCACAAAGTTCTGTGTTGGCGAGAAGCACTTTACTACAGAACCACTGAGCTAGCAAGAGGAGCCTTGGACTTGTATAATTCCAAGAGGTATACATCCAGTATTCTTTTAATTAGGGGTTTAATGGAAACCACTGCTTTTGTTTACTGGTTGCTTAGACGAATTCGTATTAGTATTGAAACTCGTTCGGTCGGAGATATAGATGACTTTTTGATGAGAGGGTTGCTTGGTGGACGAGAACCGGAGGCTTCACTTAAAGCATATAATGTACTATCTGCAATAGATCACCTTGATAAAGAGGTATCTGGTTTTAGAAGCGATTATGATTGGCTAAGTGAGTTTGCACATCCTAATTCATTTGGGACTCATGGATCTTATGCACAGGTTGACCAAGAAAAACTTACCGTAAATTTCGGCTGGTATCTGAACAATCTCGGGGGTGTGCATGCTTTGCC